>JALHQU010000045.1:7178-35611 GCA_022841795.1 Fimbriiglobus sp. | reverse complement strand
GGGTTTGTGTTACCCTCTACCGGGTGTTGGGGGCCACCCCCGCTTAACGCTTCAACCCCAACCCCCGACGTGGCCTCACTTGAACAGCTTCGGGGCGAACTCGTTCAGGTACTGCTGCCAGCAGATCCAGGTGTGTCCGCCGTCCGTCATATTGAATACCGGCTTGTGGTCCAACTTCTGGAACAGTTCGACCGTGCCCTTCGTGCTGCTCAGTGCGAAGTCGTCCTTGCCGGTGGCGAACCACAGCACCTTCACCTCTTTGGCGGCGGCGGTGGAGAGTACCGCGGTGTGCTGCTTCGCCCACGCCTCCCGCGCGTCGTTGTTGCCGAACACCCCGGAACTGTACACCCCGACGTACCCGTAGTCGACCGGTTTGGCGGCGAAGATGTTCAGCGTTTGCAACCCGCCCATGCTCAGCCCGGCGATGGCACGGTCCGCGCGGTCGGTCTTCACCCGGTACGTCTTCTCGACGTGCGGCCGCAGGTCCTTCTCGAAATCATCCTCGAACCGGGCGGCGGGAGCATCGCCCATCGGCCGGCCGAAGCCGGCGAACTTGCTGTCGTGCCCGGCCGGCATGACCACGATCATCGGCTTCGCCTTCTTGGCCGCGATCAGGTTGTCCAGGATGTCCGCCGCCCGCCCCACCGACGTCCACGAGTCGTCGCAGTCGCCGGCCCCGTGCAGCAGGTAGAACACCGGGTACTTGTCGGTGCCGGTCTCGTACCCTGGCGGGGTGTAGACGTGGGCGCGGCGGTTCTTGCCTACTGTGGACGACTTGTAGGTGACACAGGCCACCGCCCCGTGCGGCACGTCGGCGGTGTCCATGAACGCCGCCCCCGGCACCCGCACCACGCTCCACACGGTGGCGTTCGACTCGCTCGCCATCGGGTTCTGCGGGTCGCTCGTCCTGGCCCCGTCCACGTTGAACTGGTAGCGGTAGGTGCCGGGGGCCACGTCCAGGGTGTACTCCCACACGTCGTTCTCGCCCTTCTTCATCTCCCGCGGCGCGGGCGGGGTCTTGTCGCTCGGGATGTCGCCGGCGGCCAGCAGCACCTTCTCCGCCTTCGGGGCGGTGTAGCGGAAGGTGACGGCCTTCTTGCCGTCCTTACCGTCCTTCACCTCCGGGGAGACGACCGGCGGGCGGCGGGGCGGCTGTTGGGCGAGGGCGACGACGGGGAGGGCGAGGGCCGTCAGCACGGCGAGGGAGCGGAGCATGTGCCGGACTCGGAGGGGGTAGGGGAGAGGACGGGCGATTCCCTGCCGAGTGTACACGCCCGCCCTGGCCGGACCAATGAATTCGCCCTCATGAAGCGGCGCCCCGTTGTCCCAGCTTGCCCAGGTTCAGCCCCGCAATCCCCCGCCGCAGTCGAGGTTGACAGGATTTCTCATCCAGGGCAACATCATCCCCATTCGTCGGCGGCCCCGTGCGGCTGTCGGAGATGGGTCGGAATGCCGAGACCGTTCGGCATCCACACGGAGGGAACGCGATGACACGGAAATGGTTCGCCCCGCTGGTCGCCGCCGGGTTGGTGCTGTTCTCCATTGGGAACGCGTCGGCCGGGCTGCTGCCCACGCTGGTGACGGTGACGGCGGAGGAGTCGAACTTCCGCTGGTCATACGCCATCGTGCTGCCGACCGATTCGGAGCTGCGGAACGGCGACTACTTCACCATCTACGACTTCGCCGGGTTCATGAGCGGGACCGACATGGCCCCGGCGGACTGGGCGTTCAGCACGTCGAACGTCGGCCCGACCCCGACCGGGGTGCTGCCGTCGGACGACGCGGCCAAGCCGAACCTGACGTGGACGTACACCGGGCCGACGCTGAACGCCGGCCAGGTCGGGCTGGGCAACTTCATGGCCACGTCCAACTACGAAGACCGCACCGAGTCGTTCTTCACCGCCCGCACCCACCGGGTGGCGGACGGCAAGGTGGACACGAACATCACCTCCACCGACGTGCCGGTGCCGGGCGGCGGGTCGAACGTGCCCGAGCCGGCGACGCTGCTGCTGGCCGGCGTCGGGCTGGCGGCGGCGTCGGTCGGGCGGTGGCGGAAACAGGTGGTCGGGTAATCCGACACCGGCGGGGCAAGGGGAGGGGCGGGGCGGTCGGGGGTTGCGGTTGACAGGGTAGAGCGGGAGACCTATCTTCCGCCCGCTTGGTGAACGGGAGCCGCCGCGACGGAGGGAAGCGGGGCGGCCACCCGGCACACACGCCGGACCGAATCCGGTCCGGCTCGACACCACGAATTCGCCTTTCAGGGAGGAGTCCGAAATGATCCGTGGGAGCCTGATCGCCCGCCTGTTCGCCGCCGCCGCGGCGGTCGTCGGGGTGAGCGGGGCGGCGAACGCCGGCCTGTTGCCCACCCTTGTCACCGTCAACGCCGAGGAGGGGAACCACCGCTGGGGGTACGCCATCGTACTGCCGACGGACATGAAGCTGCAGTCCGGGAACTACTTCACCATCTACGACTTCGCCGGGCTGGTGGACGGGTCGGTGGTGGCCCCGGACGGGTGGACGGCCGAGGTGAAGAAGTCGGGCACCGTGCCCGGCCTGCTGAACCCGACCGACAACCCGGACGTGGACAACCTGGTGTTCACCTACACCGGGCCGACCATCCCGTCCGGCCAACTGGGGCTGGGCAACTTCTTCGCCACGTCCACGTTCTCGGACCGCAAGGAGACCAGCTTCACCGCCGTGACGATGCGGTCGTCGGACGGGCTGGTGGACAGCAACATCACCACCACCGACGCGCCGGTGGGCGACGACGTGCCGCCGCCGGGGGTGCCGGAGCCGGCCACCCTGGCCCTGGCCGCCCTCGGGCTGCCGCTGCTCGGCCTGGCCCGCCTCCGCCGCAAGGCGGCGTAAGGGGGCACACCGGCGGGCTGCCGGTGCCCGGAAGCAACGAACTTCGGCGGGCCGTCGGGGCTACGGGATTTACTCCTGTGGCACCGGCGGCCCGCCGGTGTTTGAAAAGGAATCCAACACCACCCGCCCGGCGGACGTTGTAGAATCGTGGAAGACCTACCCCGCTCGGAGACCCGCCATGCCAGTCCGCCTGCCGGCCCTGCTCGCCGCCGCCGCGTTCGCGCTCGCCGCCCCCGCCCTCGCCCAGGCCCCGCCGAAGGCGGACGACACGCCGGTGGACTCCAAGGACGTCGGGTTCACTACCGCCGACGGGGTGGACATCCAGGGCACCCTGTACAAGGCGGTGAAGAACCCGAGCGACGCCCCGTGCGTCATCCTGCTGCACAGCTTCGGCAAGGACCCGAACAAGGGCGACTGGACGGGGCTGGCCAAGACGCTCGCCCGCAAGGGGTTCAACACCCTGCGGTTCGACTTCCGCGGGCACGGCAAGAGCACGGTCATCAGCGACACCAACCTGTTCTGGTCGAACCCGATGAACGTGGCCGCGTTCCCCAGTCTGGCGAAGAAGAAGCCGCTGCCGAACAAGCTGGAGATGAAGGACGTGACCACCGCCAGGGGCGGGTACTTCCCGCAGCTGGCGAACGACATCCTGGCCGCCCGCATCGACCTGGACAAGAAGAACGACGGCGGGGAGGTGAACACCGGGTCGGTGTACCTGATCGGGGCGACGGACGCCACCGCCATCGGCATGCTGTACATGACCGCCGAGTGGACCCGCCCGCAGGTGCTGCCGCAGGCGGTCAACCTGCTCACCCTGCCGCCGAACAACTGGCAGGTGCCGCCGAACTCGGACCTGGCCGGCAAGGACATCGCCGCCGCCGTGTGGCTGAGCCCGGTGCGGCACCCGACGGTGGACAAGGACGTGATGAAGAGGTGGGTGGCCGCGTACACCGAACTGCGGGCGAAGAACTCCATGCTGTTCATCAACGGGGCGGACGACAAGGCGGGCAAGACCACCAGCAACTACATCCTGGACGAGGTGCTGGTGGCCAAGTCGCGGGACAAGAAGCTGAACGACATGCGGTTCACCAGCGCGATCGAGGTGAAAGGGTCGAAGAACCTGGGGGTGGACCTGCTCGGCAACGCGCTCGGCACCGAGGAGGAGATCGTCAAGTACCTGGAGACGGTGGAGAAGGACCGCAAGAACATCACCCGCACGGCCAACCGCAACTACACCAAGCCGCCGCTGCTCGTCCCGGCCCTGTTCGGCGTGCGGTAACTGGTTGGTAACACCGGCGGGCCGCCGGTGCCACGGAAGAAAGGACCACCGGCGGGCCGCCGGTGTTTTGTTAACCTCGCGGGTGGAACTTGCTGTGCATCTGCCGCAGCCGCCCGGCGTCCACGTGCGTGTAGTGCTGGGTGGTGGCGATCGACGAGTGCCCGAGCAGTTCCTGCACCGCCCGCAGGTCCGCCCCGCCGGCCAGCAGGTGCGTGGCGAAGCTGTGCCGCAGGGTGTGCGGGGACGCCAGCCCCGACAGCCCCGCCCGCCGGCAATACTTCTTCACGATCCGCCACAGGCTGATCCGCCCCAGCCGCCGCCCGCTCTTGCTCACGAACAGGTGGTCCGGGTGCGGCGGCAGCGGGGCGAACTGCGGCCGCTCATTTCCCAGGTACTCCCGCAGGGCGGCCACCGCCGGCCGGCCGAGCGGCACCACCCGCTGCTTGTTCCCCTTGCCGGTGCATTTCAGGTACCCGCCGTCGAGACGCACGTCGGCCACCCGCAGCCCGACCACCTCCGACGCCCGGCAGCCGGTGGCGTACAGCGTCTCCAGGATGGCCCGGTCCCGCAGGTGGAAGCGGTCGGTCGGGGCGGGGGCGGCCAGCAGCGCGTCCACCGCGTCCGGCGACAGCACCTGCGGCAGCCGCTGCCACAGCTTCGGCGAGCCGAGCAGGTCCACCGCCGTCTGCTCCGTCCGCTCCTCCAGCCGCAGGTACTTGTAGAACGTGCGGAGGGCCACCAGGTGCCTTGCGACCGACGGCGGGGCCAGCTTCTCGTCGTGCAGGAACGCCAGGTACCGGGACAGGTCGCGGAGGGTCGGCCGCAGGTGGTCCTCCAGCCGGGCGTCCGCCGCCCACCGGCCGAACCGGGCCAGGTCGCGGCCGTAGGCGGCGACGGTGTTCTCCGCCAGCCCCCGCTCGGCCCGTAGGTACCGGCGGAAGGCGAGCAGGTCGGACGCGAGCGCGACGGGGGTCATACCCCCAGTGTCGCAGTCGGTCGGCGGCGTGGAACGCCGCACCGATTATGTCACCCGGATTGAGCGAACTCGTCGCCGGCACGTCCGGCACGGCCCGAATGGTCGGGCGGTCCGGAACGTCTCTACGATACAGGTGGCGTTCCCAGCACGAGGGGCGGACATGGGCAAGCGGTGCGTGGTCGGCGTGGCCCTGCTGGTCATCGCGGGGTGCGGGTTCCCGGCGGCCAAGCTGGACGAGGCGAAGGGGCACGTCCAGACCGCGCTCGAAACGTGGCAGAAGGGCGGCAAGCCGGACGACCTGCTGTCGGCCACGCCGCCGGTCGAGTTTCACGAGGCCATGTGGAAGGGCGGGGAAAAGCTGATGGCGTTCGAGATGGGCGAGGTGCGGTACGTGGATTCCGCTCAGGCGGTGCGGTGCGATGTGAAACTCACCGTCCGCGGCCGCAACGGGCGAGATCGGACGGAGAACGCGGTGTACGACGTCACCCTCGGCCCGCCGGTGAAGGTGGTGAACAACATCATGCCGTGAGACGGCAAAGTTGTAGGTCCGGCTGTGCCGGACACCTCAATGTCCGGCACAGCCGGACCTACGACGGGTCGATCTTCACTTCGACCGAAGCCGGCTGGAACGTCACCCCCTCAACCGGCAGGGTGAACCACACCTCAATCGTGGCGCGGGTGGCTTCCGGCGGGACTCGAACGGATGCCTCGACCGAGGCGAGGAAGCGGCCGTCCCCTCAGCAGTCGCGGACGAACGGCACTTCGAGCGGATCGCCCAGCGGACTGTCGCCGGTCAGAAACGTCACCCGGCCCCGCATCACGGCCTGATCCGGATTCACCTCCTCGTCGCGGAGGTGCCGGGTTTCGCCCCCAGCCCGGTCCACCTGCATCAACATGCCCAGCGTCACCTCGGCCCCGGCTGGCCACGGTTCCTTCGGGGCGAACGCGATCTCGGGCCGCACCACATCCCCTGCCCGCAGGGCGGGATCGGCGGCCGGGCGGGTGCAACCCGCCGCGAGCAGGATGGCGCAGACGAACATAGGCCAGCGGAGCGGCATCACAAACCCGATTGCGGTGTCTTGTTAGCCCGACGCGCCAGCGAGGGGAACCACGCACCCCTCGCTGGCGCGTCGGGCTAACGGCGGCGGGTCAGTCCGGCGCTTTGATGTCGCCGTAGTCCGGCGTCTCGATCGTCACCCACGTCTCGTCGGTGACGGACGAAGCGTACGAGCGGACGCTGCCGTCCCCCATCACCACCTGGATGCCCGACGAGGTGAAGCTCTGCGACTTCTGCGGGTGGACGCTGGTGACGAGCGGGGCGAACTCCGGCCGCCGCATGCACCGGCACCGCCACGGGCGGTCGTCCGGCCACGACCCCGGCACCGCCGCCCCGCGGTTGACGTACCCGTTCCGCGGGTGGTACGGGCTGTTGTACAGCGAGCCGCTGGTGGCCAGGTTGTTCGCCCACTGGGCTTCGCCGGGGTAGGTGTTCGCGGCCAGGGCCGGGTTGAAGTCGGTCGGGATGGACCGCGGGTCCACCCCGTACCCCCACACGTTGGCGCACGCGCCGAACGGCCCGCCCTGCATGGTGGCGTACTTCTCGCCGAAGATGAACGTCTGGGACAGCCCGTCGCTCACCTTGGCGAGCTTGGCCGGCATGTCGCCGAACACCTGCCAGTTGGCCGAGTAGCTGCTCACCCCCCAGGTGGTGTTGGCGGTGTTCGCCCACACCGGGTACAGGGTGGGGAAGGTGGTGCTCCCCTGGGCGACGCTGCCGGTCGGAATGGTGTAGGTGCCGCCGTCCGGGTAGGTCTTGTCCAGCGGCGCCCGCAGCACCTTCAGCGGCAGCGACCGCGAGTCGTCCACCCCCATGCGGTACACGTTCTCCTGCTCCAGGTACGGCAGCAGGTGGTAGAACACCGACCCGCCGCCCAGGGACGAGCCGAACGCCGGGGCGGTGCCGAACATGGGCGGCAGGGACTGGTACGCGCTCTCGTAGTTGTTGGCCGCCAGCCCGAGCTGCTTCAGGTTGTTGGCCGACTGCATGCGGGCGGCGGCCTCCCGCACCTTCTGCACGGCGGGCAGGAGCAGGCCGATGAGAATCGCGATGATGGCGATGACGACGAGCAGCTCGATGAGCGTGAAGGCGTGGCGCGGTCGTCGGTTCCGCGTGGTCATGATGACACTCCGGGGACGGGAACGAACACCTCCGTCTCTGGCGTAAAGGGCGGGCGACGACCGCCGGACCCCGGCGACACGCGCCGGGGTCAACCCACCCCGTACTTCGCCCGCAACGTGCGGGCGGCGAGAGCGATGGCCCCCAACTTCCGCTCGGCCACCGCGGCCGAGGCGAGCGGGTTGTCCGCGAACGTGGCGAACCCGCAGTCGGGATTCAGGAACACTCGGTCCGGGCCGAACAGCGACACCGCCGCCGCCGCCCGGGTTACGATTTCATCCGCTGATTCTAGTCGATCCAGCTTCTGGTTCACCACTCCTAACCCGATTCTCACACTTTCGGGCAACTCCCGGAGGGCGGCCAGCTCACCCGCCCGCGGGGTCGCCATCTCCAGGAAGAACGTGCCGACCGGCAGGGTTTTCAGCAGTGGCACGAGCGGGGTGTACGGCCCGGTCAGGGCGACGCCCTCGTCCCGCGACCAGTTCCCGCGGCACACGTGCAGCCCGAGCCGCTCTCGAGGGAACCCGTCCAGCACCGCCCGGATCAGTCCGCCGGCGAACTCCAGCTCGCTGGCCGTGTCCTTCTTCTCCCCCAGCGCCCCGCACATGAACGACCGCCCGCCGCCGGCCGGCCGGGTGAACACCACCTCCGTCAGCACCGGCTCGTCGAACTGGACGATCGCCGCGCCCGCGGCCAACAGATCGGCCAGTTCCTCCCGCAGCACCCGCACCACGTCCGCCGCCAGCTCCTCGCGGGTCTGATACGCCTTGTCCGCCACGCAATCCAGCCACATCGTCCGCGTCAGCAGGTAGGGGCCGGGCAGGGCCACCTTGACCGGCTTGGCCGTGAACTGCCGCGCCCGTTCCAGTTCGTGGACGGCCAGCGGTTGGGTCCGCTTCAGTTTGCCGAACACCGCCGGGTGCCGCACCTGATCGGCCGGCACGTCCAGCGCCCGCAGCTCCTCGGCGAACTCGGCCGGGTCGGACACATACGGCAGCAGGTCGGTGATCGGGATGAGCTGGCAGCCGTCCAGCCGCCCGCCGACGAAGCTGGCGTAGTTGTCCCGCCGCTGCTCGCCGTCCGTCACCACGTCCACCCCGGCCCGCTCCTGGGCGGCGATCGCCAGCCGCACCGCGTCGTCCGCGTCTTGTTGAAACTGGTCGTCCGGTAGCCGGCCGGACAGCCGTTCGTGGATCGCCCGTAGCAGCCAGCCCGGCCGCGGCCAACTGCCGACGCCCATGACGGCGAAACTCGGAAGTCGGAAGTCGGTTTGTGTAGGTCGGGTCGAGTCTTCGAGGCCCGACATCTTCACCCCGTCGGGCCTCGAAGACTCGACCCGACCTACAAGAGCCGCGCCCTTCTTCCGCACCAAATAACTCCGCACCCCGCCCGCCTTCACCGCCGACACCAATTCGTTCCCGGTCAGGCGACACCACGCCGGCAGCTCCACCTCAACGGTGGAGTCCGTGGATTTGATTTCGAGCAACTGGCCCGCGTCGAGCGGGTCGATGTGCTTACGGATGAGCAACAGCAGGCCGTTGCCGCAGTCGAGGTCCCCGCCGTCGAAGCTGGCGTGCGGGGCGAACGGGTGTTCGGAGTTCCAGTCGGTCATGGTCAGTACGACACGCTCGGGCAGGCCTCGCCCATGAACTCCACCAGTTTCGCCCCGCCGACGATCACCGCCCCCGGCACCAGCGCCGTCTCGTCCAGCTTCCGCCGCTTGAAGCACGGCGAGCAGACGTAGATCTTCCCGCCGGCCGCCGCGAAGTTGATCATCAGTTGTTTGAGCGGGGCGAACCCGTCCTCGGCGATGTCGTCGGCGTAGCCGGGCACCGCCAGCCGCACCCCCTCGGTGCTCAGGAACACCACCGTGTCCTTGTCCGACGCGACGGCCGCGTTCGCCACCACGAACGCCACCGTCGCCTTGTCCGAGTCGTTCTTGGCACAGGTCAGGCTGACGGTGAACTTGCCGGGCATGGGTCAGGCTCCTCTTCGGCGGATGGTGTAGTGCGGGGGTTCAGCCGACAGCAGCGGGTGGCCGGTCAGGCGGCACCACGCCGGGATGTCTTCGGGGGCGGCCGGGTCGGTGGCGGTTACACGGATGACGCCGCCCGCCGGCAGGGTATTCATCCGCCCGCGTAACGCCATCACCAGTTCCCCGCACCCCATGTCGCCGGCGTTCCAGTGTTCGGCAATGTCCGACGAGCCGGGAGCGTGAGCGACCGGAGGGATCAATTTCTCCGGTCGCTCACGCTCCCGGCTCGCCAGTTGCCCGTCCATCCCCTCCGCCGCCCGCCACGCCCGCAGGTAGCACTCGCGGCGGTGCACGTACTCGATCAGTTGGTCCCGCAACTCCTCCCGGTCCCGCCCGAGTCGCATCGCTAGACAGCTCAGGCACCGCGGGGCGTTCTTGAACCCGAGGGCGACGCTGAACACCGCCTCGCGGGCGGTGTACCCGACCCGGCAGTCGGTGCAGGCGCCGCCGGCCAGCCGGTGCAGCTCGCGGAGCGGCAGCGAATCGTCCTCGTCCGCCTCGTCGGGGGTCATGCCGTCCATGCTACCCGGCCGCGGATCGTGTTCTACTCTTGCCGCGACCGAATTTTGCTACCCCCCGCCGAGGTGTCCCCGTGCCCGCCTGGTGCCGCCGCCTGCTCCGCCCGGAGGCGGGGTTCTTCCTCCTCTGCTGGCTCGGGCTGATGTGGGTGTTCCAGTCGCGGGCGTTCAACGACCCCGGTGCTTTGTGGCACGTCAAGGTCGGCGAACTGATCCTCGACCACGGGTTCATGACCACCGACCCGTTCACGTACACGTTCGCCGGCCGCACCTGGATTCCGCAGCAGTGGGGCGGGGAAGTGGCGATGGCCGTGGCCCACCGGGCGGCCGGGCTGGACGCCATGCTGCTCGGGTTCGCGGCCGGGGTGGCCGGCCTGTTCACCTGGATCTTCTCCCGCACCGTGCGGAGCGGGGTACACCCCGCATTGGCTGGGCTGTTCGTCGGCGGGGCGGGGGTGGTGGCGGCGTTCCACTTCTACACCCGCCCGCACATGTTCACCATCCTCGGCATGGCCGTGACCGCCACGGCCATCGTGGACTTCGAGCGGGGCCGGGCGTCGGCGTGGCGGCTGTGGTGGCTGATCCCGTTCAACGTGCTGTGGACGAACATCCACGGCGGCGTGCTCGGCGGGGTACTGACGCTGGGACTGGCGGTGGCCGGGTGGGGAATTCTGTTCCTCGTGAGCCGCGACCGCCAGGGAGCGGGGGACGCAGAAGTCCCGCTCCCTGGCGGTCGCGGCTCGCCGATCAAGTCTTGGCGTACCGCCCTCCTCCTCGTCGCCGTCGTCGCCGCGTGCGGACTGACCCCGTTCGTCAACCCGTTCGGCATGGAGATGCTCCGCACCTGGCAGAAGATCGTCGGGTCGGACGCGATGAAGGAACTGGTCAGCGAACACCAACCGTTATCGCTGGCGCTCACGCCGGGGCGGGTGGTGGTCGGGTTCGCCGCCTTCTACCTGTTCGCCCTGCTCGGCACCCTACCGAAGTGGCCGCGGGTGTCGTGGCTGCTGCCGCTGGTGTGGTTCGCCCTGAGCCTGAAGGGGATTCGGCAAGGCCCGCTGTTCGTGGTGGTCGGGGCGGTGATGCTCGCCGACCTGTGGCCGCACACCGTCTGGCACCGGCTGCTGAAGAAGCACGGCGACAGCCTGGCCCGTGATCCGGAGGAATCGCCGCGGAGTTGGGGCTGGGCCGCCGTCGCCGCCGCGTTCACCCTGGTCGTGTTCGCCATCCAACTGACCGGCATCGTCGCCCCGGTGGTCGGCCGCGGGTGGGCGAAGCTGAGTCCGCAGTACATCCCGGTCGAACTGGCCGACGACCTCCGCACCGCCACCGCCGGCCGCCGGCTGTTCAACGACGCCAACCTGGGCGGGTTCGTCATTTACCACGCGCCGGGGGTGCCGGTGTTCATGGACGACCGCTTCGAACTGTACGGCGACCCGTGGATCCGCGAATACGTGGCGGTGGTGTACGACCACCCGGAGCGGTTCGACGGGTGGGCGGACGAGTACCAGTTCGACGTGGCACTGGTGGCCAACCTGCCGGGCGAGGACCGGCTGCCGCTGGAAAAATACCTGTCCGAATCCCCGCGGTGGGTGGTACTCTCTCGGTGCGAGCGGGGCGTGCTGTTCCGCCGTGCGGAATAGCCAAGCCGCTTGCGGCTTCGCCTCAACCCCGAAGCGGAGCTTCGGCCCCGTGCGTTCCCAAGCGGAGCTTGGGAACGAGGAAAAACACCACCCATGCCCCCACCCCGCTTCCTGTGCATCGCCAGCTACTTCAAGGGCAACCCGTTCATGGAGCGCCTGCACGCCGAGGGGTGTGAGGTGTACCTGCTGACGGTCGAGGACAAGCTGACCGAGCCGTGGCCGCGGCACGCCCTGACCGACGTGTTCGCGGTGAACAGCTTCCACGACCGCCGCGGGCTGGCGAACGCCGTGTCGTACCTGTTCCGGTCGAAGAAGTTCGACCGCATGGTGGCGTTGGACGACTTCGACATCGAGGTGGCGGCGTTCCTGCGGGAACACTTCCGCATGACCGACACCGGGCACGGGGATTCGCAGTCCCGCTTCTTCCGCGACAAGCTGGCCATGCGGGTGAAGGCCCGCGAGATCGGCGTCCGCATCCCCGACTTCTGCCCGATCTTCAACCACGACGACGTGCGGGCGTTCCTGGCCCGCGTGCCCGGCCCGTGGCTGGTGAAGCCGCGGTCCGAGGCGTCCGCCGCCGGCATCCGCAAGGTTCACACCCCCGACGACGTGTGGCGGCGGATCGACGAGCTGGGCGACGAGCAGTCGATGCACCTGATCGAGCAGATGGTGCCGGGCGACCTGTTCCACGTCGATTCGCTGTGTTGGGACGGGTCGGTCATCTTCGCCGAGGTGAACGCCTACCACACCCCGCTGCTCGACGTGTACCAGGGCGGCGGGGTGTACGCCACCCGCACTCACCCGCGAACCTCGCCGGACGTGCCCGAGCTGCGGCGGGTGAACAAGCACCTGCTGGAGGGGTTCGGGCTGGGCTGGGGGGCGTCGCACACCGAGTTCATGAAGGCGAAGGCGGACGGCCAGTTCTACTTCATCGAGACGAGCGCGCGGGTGGGCGGGGCGAACACCGCCGACATGGTCGAAGCTGCCACCGGGGTGAACCTGTGGGGCGAGTGGGCGAAGCTGGAGATGTGCCGCACCGGCGGCGAGTACACCCTCCCGCCGGTGACGGAGCGGTACGCCGGGGTGACGATCTCGCTCAGCCGGTACGAGCGGCCGGACACCCGCCCGTTCACCGACCCGGAGATCGTGCAGCGGATCGACCTGAAGAACCACATCGGGTTCGTGCTGGCGGCGGACACCCCGGAGCGGGTGCGGCAGGTGCTGGACGACTACATGCGGCGGATCGCCCGCGACTACCACGCCGCCCTGCCCGCCGCCGACAAAGTGAGCCACTAGTGGTTGCTGGTGAGGTGTTTGTTAGCCCGACGCGCCAGCGAGGGTGAACCACCAGACCCTCGCTGGCGCGTCGGGCTAACAAACACCATCTCGGATCAACATTTGACGCCGCCGCGGCCGTCCGCGATAATCTGGCCACTCGCATTCCCGGAGTTCCGCCCGTGCGCCGCCACCTCCTGCCGGCTCTCCTGTGCCTGTTCGCCCTCACGCCCGCCCGCAGCGACGACGCCCTCCCACCGGAGGTGGTGGACGCGGTGAAGAAGGCGACGGTGTTCGTCCGCGTCGAGGGCGACGGCTGGTCCGCGACCGGGTCCGGGTTCGTCGTGTCCGGCAGCGAGCAGGCGGTGCTGATCGCCACCAACCACCACGTCATCACCCCCGACTCGCCGATCCGCGCCGGCAAGCCGCCGGCGATATCGGTGGTGTTCGACAGCGGCACCAAGACCGAGCGGGCGTACCCGGTCACAGTCGTCGCGTCCGATTCGGAACGGGACCTGGCGGTGCTGCGGGTGACGGGGGTGAAGGACCGGCCGCGGGCCATCCCGATGACCGACGTGCCCAAGCTGTTCGAGACCATGCCGGTTTACTCGTTCGGGTTCCCGTTCGGGAAAGCGCTGGCCACGGACAAAGGGAACCCGACGGTGACGGTGGGCAAGGCGTCGATTTCCAGCCTCCGCAACGGGCCGGACGGCGAGCTGGTGACCATCCAGATCGACGGCAACCTGAACCCCGGGAACAGCGGCGGGCCGGTGGTGGACGTGAAGGGCAAGCTGGTGGGGGTGGCGGTGGCCACCCTGCGGGACGGGCAGGGCATCGGGTTCATCGTGCCGGGCGGCGAGCTCACCCAGATGCTGAAGGGGCGGGTGGGGCGGGTGAAGGTGACGCCGCAGAAGGGGGCCGGGGACAAGACCACCGCCCGCATCGAGGCCACGCTGCTCGACCCGACCGGCAGCGTGCGGGCGGTGTCCGCCCGGTACCTGCACGTGCCGGCGAAGGGCAAGCGGCCGGCCGGCGACTCGCTCGACAAGATCCCGAGCAGCAAGACGGTGACGCTGAAGGTGGAGCAGGGGGTGGCGGTGGCCGAGGTGCCGGTGGCGGCGGCGGACGGCGAGTTCCTCGTGCAGGTGTCCATCGACACCGGCAAGTGGACGACGGCCAAGATGCGGTCGTTCGTCCTCGCCCCCGGCGGCGCGCTCACCGGCACCCCGCCGGCCGGGTGGAAGGAGTACACCCCGAAGGACCGCTCGTTCGTCGTGTGGGTGCCGGAGAAGCCGGCGTCTCAGGCCGAACGCGACCGCAACCGCTCAGTGGACGGTCGGCCCATCCGGGTGAGCGCGGTGGCCGGCACCACCGCCGACGGGCTGAGCTACGAGGCGCAGGTGGTGCTCATGGCGTTCGCCGGCGGGCGGGCCGACCCGCGGGAGCTGCAAGACCTGATCCGCGAGGCGGTGGTGGCCGAGGTCGGCGGGCGGGTGACGGACACGAAAGAAGTGCAGTTCGGCACCATCCCCGGCATCGAGTTCACCGTCGAGTCCGGGCGGCAGGCGGCGCGGGTGCGGCTGTTCGTGTCGCTCGCGCGGGTGTGCCTGATCCAGGTGAGCGGCACCCCGGATCAGGTGGCCGGGGCCGAAGCCGAGATGATGCTGAACTCGTTCCGCCCGCCGGTCCGCGGGGTGGCCGGGCCGGGGGTGGGGGCGATCGAGCCGGTCAGCCCGACGGCGAAGGGGCCGACGGTGGTGGGCGGGAACGGCCCCGGACCGTTCGGCGGGTCGCCGCACTTCAAGGACCTCGCCCCGGCCGGCGGGCTGCTGGTGGGGGTGGAGGTGGTCATCGGCCGCCCCTACGGGGACGAGCTGGTCCGCTCGGTGCGGCCCATCTACCGGGTCGGCGAGCGGGAGTCGAAGGGGAAGCAGTTCGGCACCGTGCTGGATTCGCCCCGCACCCTGAAGGCGAAGGCCGGGTACGCGGTCGGCGGCATCACCGCCAAGGCGCGGAACGTGTGCGACGGGTTCTCCCTCACGTTCATGAAGGTGGCGAACGGCAAGCTGGACCCGACCGACAGCTACGAGAGCGAGTGGGTGGGGTGGAACGGGCCGGTGGCGGCGGTGAAGGCGACCAGCGACGGTACGCCGGTGGTCGGGCTGACCGGCCGGGTGGGGGACAAGGACATCACCGGCCTGGGGGTGGTGTTCAAGGGGCAGGAGAAGGCCGAGCCGGTCGCGCCGGGCGGGCCGGGCATGGCCCCCGCGCTCACCGGGGCGGGGGCGAACCTGACGGCTCAGAAAGGCGGGCCGCCCATCCTCGGTGGGATGAACGACCCGGCGTTCACCGAGACCGCCCCGGACGGCGGCATGCTCATCGGGTTCGAGATCGGCCTGGCCCCGGCCTACGGACGGACCATGACCCGCGCCATCCGCGCAATTTACCGGGTCGGCGACAAGGAGGTGTTCGGCGAGCAGCGGGGGGTGCGGCCGAAGAGCGTGGTGGTGCTTAAGGCGGAGGAGGGATACGCGGTCGGGGCGGTGTCTGTGATGCACGGGCTGGGGTTCGACGGCATCTCGGTCACGTTCATGAAGGTGGTGGGCGGCAAGCTGGACCCGAAGGACAGCTACGAGAGCGACTATGTCGGCAGCGACGAGAAGAAGCCGCTCACCAAGCTGGGCGGCGACGGCACCCCGGTGATCGGTATCGTCGGGCGGACGAAGCTGACCGAGTTGTCCGGGTTCGGGCTGCTGCTCAAGGACGCGGACGGGAAGAAGTAAAAGCCGTCTCACAACACCGAATTGCCGCAATCGTTTGTGGAGGTGTGGGTGTGGGCCGGCCGGAGGAGCGACATGAAGGGCGGGTTCGACCGGAGTAAGTCGCTTCAGGAGATCGAGCGGCACGACTGGGGTGAACCGACATACCACTCGTCCTTGGTGACTACATGTCACCTGCTGCGGCGGAAGCCATTGGCCCAGTTCACGGTCGAAGACCTGCGGGTGATGATCGGCCAGCAGATCAGTCTGCCCATCCTGATCCCGCTGGCCGTCGAGCAATTGGAAGCCGACCCGCTGGCCGAAGGGCGCTACTACCCCTGCGACCTGCTGGCAGCGGTTGTCAGTATCGACCGCGCTTTCTGGCCCTCCCACCCCGACTCGGCGCAGCGGATCGGCCAAGTAATTCAGCGGGTCAGACGCCTGCAACCCACCCTCGACGAAATAACCGCCTCGTCGGCGGCTCGGGTACTGGCGGACGTTCCACCAGAGTTGACGACGGGCGGAAAGAAGTGAAGTTGATGCCAGAATGTCGCGGTTCTGGTCTTCGAGCCTGAAAGGCTCGTTCTCACAGCCCAGGGCGAGGAGCGTAGCGACGACGCCCTGGGTATGGCACAGGTGTGTTCCCGACCCCAACGGGGTCGTTCACGTTGGCCTTGAACGACCCCGTTGGGGTCGGTTCCTTCTTCCAACAGTATCCCAGGGTGTCGCTCGCTCCGCTCGCTCAACCCTGGGCTGTGGGAACGACCCCGGTGGGGTCGAAAGGCCGACTTTCATCGCTGTCCGTAGGCTTTTCGGCCCAACTCCCCCCACCCCACCCCCGGCCGGCACATTTTCCCCCGGCCCCGCAGGTTCGCTTCAGGGCATTCTCATATTTAGCCGCCTACACTGTCAGCACACCGGCTGCGGCCGGCCCGCCTCCCGCTGGGTCGCATCTTCATGCAACTGATCGACACCCTGGCCGACCGCGGCGTGATCCTGGACGCCGACCGCGACCGGGCGGCCGAGGCCATCGCCCGCGTCCACGACAAGTCGCCGCACTTCATCCTGCTCGAAAAGGGGTTCGTCAAGGAGGAGAAGCTGTACCCGGCGCTGGCCGACGAGTTCGGCATGGAGTTCGTCGATCTGGTCCACGCCACCGTCGATCCGGCGGCGCTGTCCGGCATCCCGCAGAAGCTGGTTCACAAGAAGAACCTGATGCCGCTCGCCCGGCACAACGGCACCCTGGTGGTGGCCACCGGCGACCCGTTCGACTCGTACGCCATCGACGAGCTGCAGACCGTCACCGGGCTGGCCATCCACCCGGTGCTGGGCAGCCCGAAGGAAATCGCCCGGCTGCTCAAGCTGCACTTCGGCATCGGCGGCGACAACGTGGCCGCGCTGAACGCCACCGCCGGCGAGGCGGACGTCGAACTGCTGGAGGAGATCGAGGCGGACGACAGCGAGGCGGCGAAGGCCGCTCAGGAAGCGACCGTGGTCGGGCTGGTGAACAAGATCCTGACCGAGGCCGCGGCCGAGCGGGCGAGCGACATCCACATCGAGCACGAAGAGACGGGCATCACCATCCGCTACCGCATCGACGGGCTGCTCCAGATCCAGCGGCTGCCGGAGGGGATCAACCGCTGGCAGAACGCGATCGTGTCGCGGTTGAAGATCATGGCCCGGCTGAACATCGCCGAGAAGCGGCTGCCGCAGGACGGCCGCATCAAGATGAAGGTGCAGGGCCGCGAGGTGGACGTGCGGGTGTCCATCATCCCGATGGTCCACGGCGAGGGCATCGTCATGCGGCTCCTGGACAAGGGCCGCATGGTGTTCAACCTGAAGAACATCGGGTTCGTCGAGGACTACGACCGCAAGTTCCGCCAGATGATCGACCGCCCGCACGGCATCGTCATCGTCACCGGGCCGACCGGGTCGGGCAAGAGCACCACCCTGTACTCGGCGCTGAACGAGGTGAAGGACGAGACGACCAAGATCATCACCGTCGAGGACCCGGTCGAGTACCAGCAGAACGGCATCTGCCAGATCCAGACGCACGCCAAGATCGGGCTGACGTTCGCCGCCGCCCTGCGGTCCATCCTGCGGCACGACCCGGACGTGGTGCTGATCGGCGAGATGCGGGACCTGGAGACGGCCGAGTCGGCCATCCAGGCGTCGCTCACCGGGCACCTGGTGTTCAGCACCCTGCACACGAACGACGCGCCGAGCGCGTTCACCCGGCTCATCGACATGAAGGTGGAGCCGTTCCTGGTCGCCAGCACGGTCGAGGGCATCCTGGCCCAGCGGCTGGTGCGGACCATCTGCCCGGACTGCAAGACCACCTACGACCCGACCGCCGCGGACGACTTCCCGATCGACTTCCCGAAGGCGGACGCCATCACCGGAGCCGCGTGGCAGCACGTGTACAAGGGCGAGGGCTGCCGCAACTGCCGGAACAGCGGGTACCGCGGGCGGACGGGCATCCACGAGCTGCTGGTGAACACCGACCTGATCCGCGACCTGGTGGTGCAGAAGGTGAACGCCTCGGTCATCCGCATGGAGGCGCTCAAGCAGGGCATGCGGACGCTGCGGCAGGACGGGTTCCTGAAGTGCATCCGCGGCAGCACCACCCTGGATGAAGTGGGCCGGACGACGGCCGGCGATATTTCGTAGCCGCGACCCGACGGGGTGCGCGTGGTGGGCGTCGGTCTGATTTCGCCCCGGAGGGGTCGTCGGGTGTAGCCCAGGGCGGAAGCCCTGGGTAGTACGAGAACAAGCACCCCGCCCCGGAGGGGCCGGCGGGTTGTGTTCATTCGCCGGCCCCTCCGGGGCGGGGGTTTGTTTGCCTGCCGCACCCAGGGCTTCCGCCCTGGGCTACACCCGACGGCCCCTCCGGGGCGAAGAACTGGATCCGAACTCCGCATTCCGAATTCGACCATGCCCGACTTCTCTTTCACCGCCCTGGCCACCACCGGCGTCCGGAGCACCGGCACCCTCACCGCCGGCAGCGAGCGGGAGGCGGCCGCCCAGCTCGACGCCAAGGGGCTGTTCCCCATCACCATCGCGCCGGCCGCCGGCAGCGGGGGCAAGTTCGCCCTGTTCGGCGGGGTAAGCGGGCGGCAGCTCGCCACCCTGTACGGCCAACTGGCCGACCTGCTCCAGGCCGGGGTGCCGCTGCTGCGGTCGCTCGAACTACTTGAGCGGTCCAGCACGAACAAGCGGCTGCAGTCCGTCCTCCGCGACGTGCGGATGAACGTGGCCGAGGGTACCGGGCTGGCCCAGGCGATGGGCAAGCACCCGCGGGTGTTCAACGACCTGGTCGTCAGCATGGTGCGGGCCGGGCAGGAGGGCGGGTTCCTGGAGGACGTGCTGGAACGCACCGCCCAGTTCGTCGAACACCAGGAGGAGATGAAGTCGAAGGTGATCGGGTCGCTGGCGTACCCGGTGTTCCTGATGGGGGCCGGGTTCTCGGTGCTGGCCGTACTCATCCTGTTCTTCGTGCCCAAGTTCGAGCCCATCTTCGACAAGCTGAAGGCGAAGGGGGAAATGCCCCCGCTCACCACCATGGTGCTCGGGTTCAGCAACTTCCTGTGGTCGTACTGGCCGCTCATCCTGCTGGCCGGCATCGGGGCGGTGGTCGGGTTCGTGTTCTGGTCGCGGTCGGACAAGGGGCGGTGGATCATGGACGGGCTGAAGCTGCGGCTGCCGGTGTTCGGCGGCATCTACCGCAGCCTGGCGCTCAGCCGGTTCTGCCGCATCCTGGGGACGATGCTGCACAACGGCATCCCCATGCTGAAGGCGCTCGGCATCGCCAAGGACAGCACCGGGAACAAGATCCTCAGCCTGGCGGTGGAGAAGTCGGCGGAGAGCATCACCGGCGGGCAGAAGCTGGCCGACCCGCTGCGGCGGGACAAGCACTTCCCGACGGACGTGGTGGAGATGATCGCCATCGCCGAGGAGTCGAACACGCTGGAGAAGGTGCTGGTGAAGGTGGCCGACAGCCTGGAGCGGCGGACCGCCCGCAACCTGGACCTGCTGGTGAAGCTGCTCGAACCCGTCATGCTGCTGGTCATGGCCGTCACCGTGCTGCTGGTGGTGATGGGCCTGCTGCTGCCGGTGTTCAAGATGGGGTCGGTGGTGGGCAAGTGAGCGGAGCGAGCCGCTCGCGGCTTCGCAAAGCCGCAAGCGGCTCAAACGAAGCGGCCGCTCACCCGCCCATCTCGTCGTACACGGCGGCGAACCGGCGGTGGACGAGGGCGAACGCGGCGAGCAGGCCGGGGTCGAAGTGGCCGGGCGAGCCGGACAGGATCACCTCCACCGCCTCGTCGTGGGTGAACCCCCGCTTGTACACCCGCGGCGACCGCAGGGCGTCGTACACGTCGGCCACCGCCACCACCCGCGCGGCCAGCGGGATGGCCTCGCCGCTCAGCCGGTCCGGGTAGCCGGTGCCGTTCCACTTCTCGTGGTGGTGGCGGGCGATCTCCTCGGCGGTGGCCAGGAACGCCGACGCGAACCCGCTCGCCGCCCGCACCTGGGCCAGGGTGTCCGCCCCGGCGGCCGCGTGCTTCCGCATCTCGGCGAACTCGTCGGCGGTCAGCTTGCCCGGCTTGTTCAGCACCGCGTCCGGCACCGCCACCTTGCCGATGTCGTGCAGCGGGGCGGCCTGCTCGATCGCCCGCCGCACCTCCGGGGTGAGCCGGTCCAGGTAGTTCGGCAGCTCGGCCGCCGCCTCGGTCAGCACGCGGCTGTACCGCTGCAGGCGGATCAGGTGCGGGCCGGTCTCGTTCGACCGCGCCTCCACCAGCTTGGCCAGCGCCAGCACCAGCGCGCCGCGGGCGTCGAGCAGCTCCTGCCCGGTGGCGGACAGCGCTTGCTCCAGCTCCACGTTCGCCGTCGCCACCCGCCGGGTGAGCGCGTCGGTGCGGTCCTGCGCCTGCTTCAGCCGCACCGCCGCCGACACCCGCGCCCGCAGTTGCGGCAGGCTGAACGGCTTGGTGACGAAGTCGTCCGCCCCGGCGAACAGCATGCCGCTCAGGTGGTCGGCGTCGCCGTGCCCGGACAGCACGATCACCTTCAGGTGCGGGGCGGCCGACACCCGCCGCACCCGCCGCAGCACCTCCTCCCCGCTCAGCCGCGGCAGGTCCAGGTCGAGCATCAGCACGTCGTACGCGCGGACGGTGGCGGCGGTGACCGCGTCCACCCCGTTGTCCGCCTCATCGACCGTGTACCCGAGGCGGTGGAACGTGTGACGCAGGACGGTGCGGACGGCCGGCTCGTCGTCCACCACCAGCATCGCCCCGGTGTGGCCGGGCGGCGGGGTGGGGGTATCGACCGCCATCGGCTCGGAGGTGGGGGCAGGGGTGGGCGACAGGGCGAGCATGGCCGGTCGGTCGGGGCGGTCAGGCAACGGGTGCGAGTGATGAGAGCTTAGTGTGTTTCGCGGGACTCGCCGCGGCAAAAAGTGGCCGCCGCCCGAGACCGGCTCAGGCGGCGGCGGAGAATTCGGACACCGGCGGAACGGCCGGGCGGGGTCACCGCTTCGGCCGCGGGTTCACCAGCTCCCGCACCCACTCGCGGTCGTCGTCGGTCAGCTTCACGTCCGGCGGCAGCGGGGCGGTGTGGTCGATCAGCTTGTCGAACCCGCCGGCGTCGAACCCGCGGGCGTAGGCGATCTGCAGGTCGAGCACCGTGTCCCGGTCGTCGGCCGCCAGCGGCAGCTTGAACTTGGGCAGCCGCTTCCGCACCCCGGACGTGTAGATCTCGTACCGATCCGGGGTGCCGCCGCGGGTGACGGTGACGGTGTGGTCGTGCGGCGGCAGGGTGGTGCGGTCGAACTCGAACGGCGGCTTGCCCTGGGTGAGCAGGTCGATCTCCACCACCCCGGCCTTCTCCCGCTGGGCGGCGGACCGGGTGCCCAGGTACGCCGCCTTCCCCTCGGCCGTCGTCCGGTTGCCCAGGCCGACCGCCTCCACCAGCGTCACCAGCCGGCCGTCGGTGCGGCTGCGGATCTCGATGTACTCCTCGTCGTGCGGCTCCCGCGTGACCGAGGTGAAGAGTACCAGCTCGGACGTGTACGACCGGGTGGACACGCGGGCGCGGTAGCGGTCCACCAGCCCCGGCAGCAGCGCCTGGTACACGGCGGCCACGAAGTGGCGGTGGAACGCCGGCCACAATTTCGGCGACTCCAGGTACGGGTCCATTCCGGGGAGGGGGCTGGGCACGGGGTCGCCTCCTGGGGTGGGGCCGGTGTCGGTGGAGCGGGTGGAGTGGATTGTACCGTGTCCCCCCGTCGTTTGGGAAGCGGTCAACCCGGCACGCTCGGTTTGTTAGCCCGACGCGCGAGCGAGGGAGGGGTGCGATTGTCCCTCGCTCGCGCGTCGGGCTAACCAAGTCGCCACCGTTCGTCACAACCCGTTGACGCTACCCGCCCGACGCACTACCATTCCGTTTTCCCCTCCAGCGTCATTCGGATGACCGACGAGATGTCGGACACCCCGTCCGCAGTCCCTGTTCTGCTCGACATCACGGCCAAAGCGCGTGCCCTCCGCGGTCGCACGGTGGCGGTGAAGCTCGGCGGCAGCGCGCTCGAAGACGCCGACGCCAGCCAGGGCACGCTGGAATGCCTGGTCGCGCTCCAGATGCTCGGCGTGCAACTGGTGGTCGTCCACGGCGGCGGCAAGCCGATCGACCGGGCGATGGCCGACGCCGGCATCACCCCGCGGAAGGTACTCGGCCGGCGATACACCGATGACGCCACCCTGGAAATCGTGGTGCGGGTGCTGCACGACATCCGCGACGACCTGGACCGGCGGATCGAGGAGCTGGGCGGGCGGGCGGTCGGGCCGGAGCGGAACGCGCTGTTCGGCGAGCGGCTGACGCTGGAAGTTCCCGGTGAGCCGCCGGTCGATCTCGGGCGGGTGGGGAAGGTGACGTGTGTGGACACCCCCGCCCTCCACCGGCTGATGGACGAGGGCATCATCCCGGTGCTGCCGAGTCTGGCGACCGACGCCGACGGCGGGTGGCTGAACGTGAACGCGGACACGGTGGCGTCGGCCGTCGCCGGCGCGTTCCGGGCGGTCGCCGCCCTGTTCCTGACCGACACCCCGGGCGTGCTGTTCGACCGGAGCGATACGGCCACCCGGTTCGCCCGGCTGTCCGAGCGGCAGTGCCGCGACCTGATCTCGTCCGGGGTGATCTCGGCCGGCATGATCCCGAAGGTGGAGGCGTGCCTGGACGCGCTGGACGCCGGCGCCGAGCGGGCGGTCATCCTGGACGGCCGCAACCCGCACAGCCTGCTGCACTGGTTCCTGGGCGAACCATCCGGCACCGAGATCGTCCGCTAATCCCGCCGCACCGATTGGTGTGGTTCCCCAACCCCCACTTTCATGACCACACCCGACCGCCGCTCGTCCGCCGACGTCATCGCCCTGGCGAAGCAGTACCTGATCGGCAACTACACCCGGTACCCGGTGTGCCTGGTCCGCGGGGACGGGTCGTGGGTGTGGGACGCCGAGGGGAAGCGGTACCTGGACCTGTTCCCCGGCTGGGGGTGTGGGCTGCTCGGCCACTGCCCGCCGCGGATCGTGACGGCGGTGCAGGCGCAGGTGGCCGAACTCATCCACGTGCCGAACACCTGGTACACCGCCCCGCAGGCCGACCTGGCGAAGGCGCTGTCCGACCGCACCGGGTGGGGCGGGGTGTGCTTCTTCTGCAACAGCGGGGCGGAGGCGAACGAGGCGGCGATCAAGCTGGCCCGGCTGCACGGCCGTCCGCGGGGCCGGTACAAGGTCGTGACGATGACGAACAGCTTCCACGGCCGCACGTTCGGCGCGCTGTCCGCCACCGCTCAACCGAAATACCACGCCGGCCTGGAGCCGATGCTGCCGGGGTTCCTGTATGCCCCGCACGGCGACCTGGACGCGGTGGCGAAGTTGATCGACACCGAGACGGCGGCCATCCTGCTCGAACCGATCCAGGGCGAGGGCGGCATCAACCTGCCGCCGGCCGGCTACCTCGAAGGCCTGCGGAAGCTGTGCGACCAGAACGGCCTGCTGCTCATGCTGGACGAGGTGCAGACGGGCATGGGCCGCACCGGGAAGTGGTACGCCCACCAGCACTGGAACATCGTGCCGGACGTGGTGACGCTGGCGAAGGCGGTGGCCGGCGGGGTGGCGCTCGGCGGGCTGATCACCAAGCCGGAAGTCGGCGCTCTGCTCAAGCCGGGCACGCACGCGGCCACGTTCGGCGGCAACCCGCTGGCGTGCCGCGCCGCACTCGCCCTGATCGACACGTTCGACGCCGACCACCTGCTCGACCGGGCGGTCCAGGTGGGCGAGCGGTTCCGCCGGCACTTCCTGGCGCTGAAGGAGAAGTGCCCGCTCGTCACCGAGGTCCGCATCAAGGGGGCGATGATCGGCGTGCAACTGGCGGTGGACGGGGCGGCGGTGGTGCAGAAGTGCCTGGACCGCGGCGTCCTCATCAACAGCACGCACCAGACCGTGCTGCGGCTGCTGCCGGCGGTGAACATCACCGACGAGCAGATCGACGCCGGCTGCGGGGTGATCGCGGACGTGCTGCTCAACCACCAAGCCTAAAAAAGGAGCAAGTGGGAAGTAGCAAGGAGCAAGTGAACGCCGGCTCGGCCCCTTGTCCCTTGTTACTTCCCACTTGTTACTTGCTCCTATGCCCCACCTCCTGAACCTGATGGACCAACCGGCGGACGTGCTGGGGCGGCTGCTCGACCGGGCGGCCGCGCTCAAGGCCGACCGCACCCTCGCCCGCACCGCCCTGGCCGGCAAGGTGGTCGGGCTGGTGTTCGAGAAGCCGTCCCTCCGCACGCGGGTGAGCTTCGAGGTGGCGACCGCGCACCTCGGCGGCACCAGCCTGTTCTTCCCCGGCAACGAGATCGGCCTGGGCTGGCGGGAGCCGCTGCCCGACTTCGCCCGCGTCATGAGCCGGTACGTGGACGCGCTGGTGCTGCGGGTGTTCCGGCACGAGACGGTGGACGAACTGGCGAAACACGGCAGTATCCCGGTGGTGAACGGGCTGTCCGACCGCTCGCACCCGTGTCAGGCGCTGGCCGACCTGCTCACCGTCCGCGAGCGGCTGGGCGGGGTGGCGGGGAAGACGATCGCGTTCGTCGGCGACGGGAACAACGTGGCCATGTCGCTGGCCGTCGGGTGCGGCAAGCTGGGGGCGAAGTTCGTCCTCGCCTGCCCGAAGGGGTACGCGTTCGACGACGAGTTTCTGAAGCGGTACGCGGAGCAGGTGGGCGGGGCGCCGGAGGTGGTCCACGACCCGGCGGCGGCGGCGAAGGCGGCGGACGTGCTGTACACCGACGTGTGGACCAGCATGGGCCAGGAGGCCGAGCGGGAGACGCGGCTGCGGAAGTTCGCCAAGTTCCAGATCAACGACGGGCTGCTGGCGAAGGCGCCGCCGCACTGCCTGGTGCTGCACTGCCTGCCCGCCCACCGCGGGGAGGAGATCACCGCCGGGGCGCTGGAAGGCCCGGCCAGCGGGGTGTTCGACCAGGCCGAGAACCGCCTGCACGCGCAGAAGGCGGTGCTGGAGTGGATGCTGGCCGACGGGAAGTGACTTTGAGTGGCGCAGAGCTTTTCGCCGCGGAACCGCCGACGGGAAGTGAGTGCGGCTCGTGCGAAGTTTTTCGCCGCGGAGCGGCCGTCGGGTGTAGCCCAGGGCGGAAGCCCTGGGTTGGGCCATGCCAACACACCCGCCCCGGACGGGCCGGCGGGAGGTGGCTATCGCCGGCCCCTCCGGGGCGGGACGAATCGTGATACGTTTTCCCAGGGCTTCCGCCCTGGGCTACACCCGACGGCCGCTCCGCGGCGATAGCAAAGGCAGACTGCACGTTCCGCGTGAGCAACCAGTGTACCTGACCGCCGCTCAGCGGTCGTCGGCGTACCGCCACAGGTGCTGGTACATGACGTGGTCCGACCCGGCGTACTCCTCGATCTTGGCGACGAACTCGTCCATCCGGCCGAGGAACAGCGGCAGCCACAGCTTCAGCCGGGTTGCGGAGGTTGAGACCAGCAGGTACGGGAATCCGGGGACGATCAGCCGCTTCACGCCGGTGATCGACCCCCAGGTGGCCGTCGTCAGTTTGCCGAACCCGTTCGAGCAGGTGAGGCCGTCGGGCGAGACCGTCACCTTCAGCACGGCCACGTAGATGAGGAACGCCGGCACCAGCAGCCCGGCCACCGCCGCCGCGCCGAGCGCGTAGGACACGACCATGCCGAGGTCCATGTCTATCCCGCGGGCCTTCGCCAAGACGTAGAACGTCAGCCACATGCCGCCGGCGAACAGCACCTGGGCGTACACCGCCGCCGGCAGGTACATCCGCCAGAACGCGATGCGGAAGGAGTGTGTCACGGTGGCGGGCATCGGGTCACACGTTGTAAGTGCTGCTGCTGGTGGTGCCGCCGCGGCCGGTCCAGTTGGTGTGGAAGAACTGGCCGGCCGGCTTGTCCGTCCGCTCGTAGGTGTGGGCGCCGAAGTAGTCCCGCTGGGCTTGCAGCAGGTTGGCCGGCAGGCGGGCGGTGCGGTAGCCGTCGAAGTACGCCAGTGCGGCGCTCATCGCCGGGGTGGGGATGCCGTTCGTCGCCGCCGCCGCGATCACCCGCCGCCACGCCGCCTGGCACCGCTGGATCTCAGCCGCGAAGAACGGGTCCACCAGCAGGTTCACCAGCTTCGGGTTCTTGTCGAACGCCTCCTTGATGTTACCCAGGAACTTGCTGCGGATGATGCACCCGCCCCGCCACATGAGCGCGATGCCGCCGTTGTTCAGCGTCCACTTGCTGGCCGCCGCCTGCGCCGCCATCAGGTCATACCCCTGGGCGTAGCTGACGATCTTGCTGGCGTAGAGGGCCTGCTCCACGTCGTTGATGAACGCCTGCTTGTCGCCGGTGAACGCCGGCGTCGGCCCGCTCAGCAGCTTGCTCGCCGCCTCGCGTTGCCCCTTCTGGGCGCTCAGGCAGCGGGCGAACACGGCCTCGGCGATGAGTGTGAGCGGGATGCCGTTCTCGGTGGCGCTGTCCACCGTCCACTTGCCGGTGCCCTTCTGCCCGGCCTTGTCCAGGATCAGATCGACCATCGGCTGCTTCGTCTCCGGATCGACGTACCCGAAGATGTCGCGGGTGATCTCGATCAGGTAGCTGTCGAGCGCCCCCGTGTTCCACTTGCCGAACACGTCGGCCAACTCCGCCGCCTTCAGCCCGAGTAGCGAACTCATCAGGTGGTAGCTCTCGCAAATGAGCTGCATGTCGCCGTACTCGATGCCGTTGTGAACCATCTTCACGAAGTGCCCGGCCCCCTGCGGGCCGACCCAGTCGCAGCACGGCACCTGCTTGCCGCCCTCATCCACCTTCGCTGCGATCGCCTGGAAGATGTCCTTCACCGCCGGCCACGCCTTCTCGTCCCCACCCGGCATGATGCTCGGCCCTTTCAGCGCCCCTTCCTCCCCGCCGCTGACGCCTGTGCCGATGTACAACAGCCCCTTGGCGTTCGCCTCGGCCATGCGGCGGTTGGTGTCCGGGAAGTGCGTGTTCCCGCCGTCGATCAGGATGTCGCCGGGTTCGAGGTACGGCATCACGCTGGCGATGGTGGCGTCCACCGCGTCGCCGGCCTTCACCAGCATCATCACCTTGCGGGGCCGCTTGAGCGACGCCACGAACTCCTGCGGCGAGTGGCCGCCGACGAATTTCTTCCCCTTCCCACGGCCGCCGACGAACTCGTCCACCTTGCTGGTCGTGCGGTTGTACACGGCGACGGTGTACCCGCGGCTCTCCATGTTCAGCACCAGGTTCTCGCCCATCACGGCCAACCCGATCAGGCCGATGTCTGCGGTCGCGGTCGCCATTGCGTAGCCCTTGCTTTCCAGGGAGGGGACGATGCGGGGATTGTACGGCGGTGGGCGTACACTGACACCCAACCCGCGGAGTCGCCCGTGTTCCTGATCCCGTGCCCGAAGTGTCGGGTGGATGTGCTAGTGCCCGCGGAGCGCATCTGGGATCGCATCCAGTGCGATTGGTGCCGACACAAGTTCTCATCCGACACCATGCCGGGCGTACCGACCGCGAATGAGTTGACCGAACACCTGCAGCAGCGCGGGCGGATGCACGCCACGACGTTGTGGGGGATGGCGGCGTCGAACCTGCTCACGCTCGCCATGTGTTTCCAAATCCCGCTGGCGCTGTATCTGCGGGAGGAGTACTTCGCGTTGGCGATCTACGCCGCACTTCTGTTGTCGCACCTGTTGGGTGGAGGCGTGATGATCTTGGCCGCGGTGGCGATCCGCCGCGCCCACCAACACGGCTTGTGCGTGCTGGCGACGGTGCTGACGATGATGCCGGGGTGCAGCGTCCTGTTCCCGCTCGGGGTATTGACCGGCATGCCGGTGTTGCGGTTCCTGCTGCGGCCGGAGGTGAAGCACCTGTACCGGATGAACACCCCCGGCTACGACCCGGATGCGGAATGACGGCGCCCCCAACTAAGCCAGGCGTCGGCCATCGCCTGCACCCGCCCTTGGTCGTCGGGAGACGCCGGGTTTTCCCCCGTGAGGGCACGGAGCGCCCAGAACCACAGACGCGGCTCCTTCGACAACTCCGCCAGGATGAGCGGGATCACCTGCGGGCCGAGGCCGATGATCCGCTGGTACGCCGGGTGCGTGCAGATGGCGGTGGTGGACGACAGGAACTGTGTCTCGCTCCGCCACTGGTCCGCGAGCTGGCGGAACAGGGCGGTCAACCGCCCCGGCGGGGCGATCAATGTGGCGGTCATGTCGTCCGACCCTCCGGGTGATGCCGTTCAGTTTACCGGATGCCAGCGATCGGGTGCTCGACATCGGGAATATTCGGCGGCCGGCGGTGTCTCACCTGCGAGCGCTCCTGTC
>JALHQU010000045.1:0-7078 GCA_022841795.1 Fimbriiglobus sp. | reverse complement strand
CATGCGCCGCGTCATCCCGTGGGTCGGGCTGGTGGTGTGCTGCGCCGCGGTCGGGTGCGGGCCGACGACCCGTCCGCTCCCCGAGCGACTGAAAGACGACGACCAGAAGCAGGTGGACGCGGCGTGGGACGCCGCCCTCGCGCCACCGGACAAGCACGACCGGCAGACGTGGCTGGACGTGATGGTCGGGGCGTATGCGTACCAAGTGGGTGTAGACCAGTTCGAGTTCCGTAGCGTGAAGAAGTGGTCCGGCGGGACGGTGGTGATGGAGGCCAAGTTCGACCGGGCGAAGCCGGCCGAGGACCGGTTCACCATCACCGTGAACGACGCGGCCGGGAAGTCGCTGCGGGTCGAACGGTACACCCGCGGGGACGTGGAGCGGACGGTGAAGGATCTGACCGATCCGCATTCGGACCCGACCGGCCAGGCGAAGGCGGTCTACGACGCCCGCATGAAGCGGATCACCGACATCCTACCGAAGCCGAAGGACGACCCGGCGAAGTGATGGCGGAATTGAGCGGAGCCGCGTGAGCGGCCCGAGGTGCGTTGAACACTCGGGACCCTGACGGGTCTCCGCTCGACCACGTCAGCCCTCCGCCTTCAGTTCCGGGAACACGTCGTCGGGCAGGCCGGCGGCCCGCATCGCCTCGGTCAGCTTCTTCACCGCCGCGAACCTGTAATTCGCCACCTGCTGCTCGCTCACGCTCAGGTACTCGGCCACCTGCCAGTTCGGCCACCCCTTCACGAACAGCAGCTCCAGCACCTGGATGCGGGCGTACTCGCCCTTCTCCTGGAACCCGCGGACGATCTCCTTCAGCGCCCGCGTCACCGCGTCCACCTCCAGGTCCACCCGCTCCTGGCTGCGGGCGATGCTGCTGGCCGCCCGCTGCTTCTCGTCCGCCGCCCGCCCCATCTGCTCCTCGTCCGACTCGCTGCCCGTCTGGTACGGCCGCCGGCCGGACTTCCGCATCTGGTCCGTCACCTTGTGCGAGGCAATGGTGAACAGCCACGTCTGCAGGTCCCGCTTGTCGTCGTAGTTGGTCAGGCTGTTCAGGAACCCGATGAACGTCTCCTGCACCACGTCGTCGGACGCGGCGTGGTCGCGGAGCCGCCGCCGCACGTACGCCCGCAGCCGCCCCTCGTACCGGCCGACCAGTTCTTCCCACGCACCCTCGGACCGCTGCCCGCCGGTGCGGATGAGCTGAACTAACAACCGATCCGAATCGCCGGTCATGCGCGGGGCCTCGGTGGGACGGGGGAATTGTACCAAATGGCGAGCCGGGAGCGTGAGCGACCGGAGGGGGTGAATCCTCCGGTCGCTCACGCTCCCGGCTCGCGAAGACGCTCCCGCTGGTCGCGGCGAAGATCGGTTACTTCACCACCACCGGCGACACGTTCAGTTGCTCCTTCAGGATCTTCTCCCACACGAACGGGTACACCCTTTCCAGCTTCGGCAGCGGGTTGTGCATGAGCACCGCGCTCGCCTGCGTCAGGGCGTTCAGCCCGCCGAACTTGGCGTCGAACACGTCCGCGTTCCACCCGCCGACCCCGAGCAGTTCGCCGTCCAGGTCGGTGCTCACCGCCGGCTGTCGCACCTTCACCCGCTTGCGGTGTTCGTCGGCCACGGTCAGCTTCTGCTTGAGGGCGTCCTTGTCGCCGTTCAACCGGGCCAGCTTGTCCAGTTCGACGGCGAACCGGGCCTCGCTCAGGAACGTGCGGGCGTTCACCTGGCCGGGGATGGCGTGGACGACGGTGCCGTCCGGCCGGCAGAAGTACCCGGCCACGTTCCCGCCCTGCTTCTCGCCGTTCACGATGCGGAACGTGCCCACCTTCTGCGCCGCCGACACGAAGTGTTCGTTGACGAAATCACCGACCCGCTCGTCCGCCAGGGCGTTCACACGGAGCGCCTGGGCGTTGTTTCAGGTGAACCCGTCGTCCTCGATGTTCCCGGACAGGTGCAGCACGAACACCAGCTTCTGCTCCTTCGCCGCCCGCTTCTTCGCCTCGTCGTAGCTCTTCACGAAGTGCAGGGCGGTGCCGTGCGTCTTGCACCCGGCCGGCACATCCCGCTTGTCCGGCGGCACCACCGCCCGGCCGTCCTCCGGCTTGCCCGTCATCAGCTCCCAGAACGCTTTCTTCAGCCCGTCGGCCACCAACTCGGCCACCTCCGGATCGATCGCCAGCGGCGTCGGCTCGGCCGGAATAGTCGCCACCACCTTGAACGGGTTGACCGGCTCCTCGACCCGCGGCGGGGGTAGGAGTTCGGAGACCGGAGGCGGGACGAACTCCGGCGGCTGCGGCGACAGCACCGGGGCCACGGCCACCGCCTGTGGGGTCAGTTTGTGCCACGCCACCAGCCCGCCGACCACCGCCCATAGCGGTACGCCGGCCACGGCCACCACCCGCCAGTCCACCACCCGCCGCCACGACCGATTCGCACACCGAACGGACATGCGGAATCCCTCCGAACGGAAGTGAAGTGCAGCATCTGATTAGACCACGAACCGCGGCCGGCGTTGGCGGGGAAAATGAGAAGGGCTGTGTCTTCGCCGCGACCTCCGGGAGCGGGGTAGCTCGGCCGCTCCCGGAGGTCGCGGCGAAGAACTGCCCACCCTCATTAATTCCCGCTCATCCGTTGACACGCCGCCCGTCTCGCGGACAATCACATCACTCCGCCGGTTTCCCCTTCCTCGTCCGGGTCGTCACCATGATCCGTCGGCTCACCCCGTTCGCTCTGCTACTGTTCGTCGGGCCGCTCGCCTCCGCCCAGGAACGGATCAGCGGGGCGAACTACCCGCTCGCCCAGAAGTTCACCCGTGAGTTCGTCGCCCAGCATGTTCAGGAAGCGAACGTCAGTCCGCAGTGGATCGGCAAGACCGACCAGTTCTTCTACGCCGCCCGCACCCCGACCGGCACCCGGTACTGGAAGGTGGACCCGACGAAGAAGGAGCGGGTGGCCCTGTTCGACCACGTGGCGCTGGCGGCCAAGCTGAGCGAGGCGTCGAAGAAGCCGCTCGACGGCGACACCCTGCGGCTGAACAACACGAGCGTCTCCGAGGACGGCAAGAAGCTGACGTTCGTGTACGCCGACTTCCGGTACGAGTACATCCTGGACAAGGGGGAACTGAAACAACTCGGCAAGGCCCCCCAGGGGGTCGGCGGGTTCGGCGGGCAGATGTCGGCCGAGCAGATCGAGCGGATGCGGCAGCAACTGGGCGAGGAGAGGATGAACGAGATCTTACGGCAGCAGCGGGACCGCGAACGCGGCGACCGCCAGGACCAGCAGCAGGACCAACAGCAACAGCAGCAACAACAGGACAACCAGAACCAGCAACAGCAGAACCAGCAGCAGCAGGGCACCGGCACCGGGCAGACGCCGCAGGTCGGCGGGCCACCGCAACTCGGGTACAAGAACATCTCGCCGGACAAGAAGAAGTACGTGTTCGCCCAGAAGCACAACCTGTACCTGGGCGAGGAAGGCCAGCCGGACGACAAGGCGGTGCAACTGACGAAGGACGGGGCGGAGAGCTACTCGTTCGCCGGCGGGTTCGGGGGCTTCGGCGGTGGCGGTCGTCGCGGCGGCGGCACCGGCACGGGGACCACGACCACCGGCACGGAAACCACCGCTCAGCAGGCGGACCGCAAGACGCGGCCGAACGTCACCTGGTCGCCGGACTCGAAGGCGTTCTACGTCACCCGCACTGACACCCGCGGGGTGAAGGACCTGTGGCTGGTGAACTCGATCGCCACCCCGCGGCCGGCGCTCGAGCAGTACCCGTACCCGATGCCCGGTGAGGACACGGTGCGGAAGCCGGAACTGTACCTGTGCAACGCCGAGAAGAAGGAGTTCACCCGCGTCACCCCGAAGTGGAAGGACGAGCGGTACTACGACGTGCGGTGGGGCAAGACGGGCAGCGAGCTGCGGTTCATCCGCCGTGACCGACTGCAGCGGAACCTGGAGATCTGCAAGCTGGACGCGCTCACCCAGAAGTGCGAGTGCCTGTTCGCCGAGGGGTTCGAGGCGGCCAACCTGGGCATGCAGCAGGGGAACCCGCGGTACGTCGAGGAGTCGGACGACATGATCTGGTGGAGTGAGCGGAGCGGGTGGGGGCACTACTACCGGTACGGGCGGGACGGCAAGCTGAAGAACGCCATCACCAGCGGCAGTTGGCGGGCCAGCCGGATCGTGGAAGTGGACGGGAAGAACGGGCTGGTGTACCTGCTCGGCAACGGCCGCGAGGCCGGCGAGAACCCGTACTACGTTCACCTGTATCGGGTGAAGTTGGACGGCACCGACCTCACCTGCCTGGACCCGAGCGTGACGGCTGAGGGCGGGAAGCGGGAGGCCGGGTACAACCAGTCGTCGTCCATGTCCCCGACCAAGAAGTTCGTGGTGACCAACAGCACCGCCATCGACGCCGCCCCGTTCGCCACCGTGCGGGACGACAAGGGGCAGGTGGTGATGACCCTGGAGACGACCGACCTGAGCCGGCTGACGGCGACCGGCTGGCAGATGCCGGAGACGTTCAGCGTGAAGGCGGCGGACGGCGTGACCGACCTGTACGGGAACATGTGGAAGCCGTTCGACTTCGACGCCAAGAAGAAGTACCCGATCATCGCCTACGTGTACCCCGGCCCGCAGACGGAGGGGGTGAACTACCGCTTCACCGCCCACAGCACCTACATGCAACTGGCGCAGCTCGGGTTCGTGGTCATCCAGGTCGGGCACCGCGGCGGCAGCCCGGAGCGGAGCAAGGCGTACCACAGCTTCGGGTACTTCAACCTGCGGGACTACGGGCTGGTGGACAAGAAGGCGGCGATCGAGGCGCTGGCCGCCCGGCACGCCTACATCGACATCGCCCGCGTCGGCATCTACGGGCACAGCGGCGGCGGGTTCATGTCCGCCGCGGCGCTGTTGCAGAAGCCGTACAACGAGTTCTTCAAGGTGGCCGTCGCCAGCGCCGGCAACCACGACAACAACATCTACAACGACAACTGGTCCGAGCAGTACCACGGGATGAAGGAGGTGGCCGTCACCGACGAGAAGAAGGACGGCACCTCGACCACCGGGACCGGCACCGGCACCGGAACGGGTACCGGGTTCGGCAACCGCCGCCGCGGCGGCGGCGGGCCGACCGACGAGGAGTACGCCGACCTCGCCGACCTGGAGGCGGTCATCACCGAACTCGAACTGTTCGACCCGGACCAGCGGGACCTGGACGACCTGCGGAAGAAGGCGGACGAGATGAAGAAGAAGATCGCCGCGCTGGAGAAGGAGGCGACCGACGTCAAAGTCACCACCGCCGACACCAACCCGCAGAAGGCGGACGTGGGCAAGGCGGCGACCGAGGCGGCGAAGACGGTGGCCAAGATGAAATTCGAGATCAAGGTGCCGACGAACGCCGAACTGGCGGACAACCTGAAGGGGCACCTGATGCTCGTCCACGGGGAGATCGACAACAACGTCCACCCGGCGAACACCATGCGATTGGTGGACGCGCTCATCAAGGCGAACAAGCGGTTCGACCTGCTGCTCATCCCCGGCGCGCGGCACGGGTTCGGGGCGGCCAACCCGTACTTCACCCAGCGGATGTGGGACCACTTCGCCGAACACCTGCTGAGCGACCGGCAGACCGGCGCGGACATCAACAGCAAGGACGTGAAGCGGAAGTAACCAGTCGGTGAACCGGCGGCGTCAGCCGCGGGGTGATGCCGAAACACGAGCGGCCGGGGTTGCCCCCGGTCGTTTCGCTTTTCTAGAACGAATGGTGCTTGAAGTATCGCTCCGTTATGGAGTTATCACGATTGATGCTATTGTCTTGCCGTCTTTATCAGCAATTCGTGCAGAGCGTAAATCTGCCTGGACGTAATTCGGCTTGTTACCAGTCAACCTGATATACGAACTGATCTTATTGTGTGCTTCTTGATTTCGGTTGTGAGCTATTAATGACGGGGAGTCCCAATCAAACTTGGCTAAGTCTTTCTTGGAATAGAATCCGAACTCGGCTGGCTCAGCATAACGCAGGTTGCTAATAGTAACGAAAAGCTGTAGCTTTGACTGGTTTGAGAATAGAGTGACGAACTCGGCATCTGTAGTATTCAAGAAAAAAATAAGCTCAGATACGGGATCGTCAGGAAAGTAGATCGAGCCGCCTGTTGATTCCGCAACCAATGCAGCCTCGGGCTTCAAAGGCTTTAGTGCGCCGTCATTAGTCAGGAGCCAACTGCGTCGAGAGGCTGCCCAGTTCACCGAAAGTGATGTGAGCGACTGTGAATTGCGCCTCTTGCTAACTATAGGCAAGTGGATCTGCAATGGCAAGCCACATTGTACAACGGTTTTTTGCTGCGCGTTGTTCTTGGAATAGGGTACATAGATCCACAAATATGATAGAGAATATAACTTATCTTTGGCTATAGTCCTGTGTTCGCTCGCCTCTTTCTCGGCCTGCTGCACGGCTGGCAAATCGCCATTGATTACTCGTCTTGCTGAATCAGCACGGCCGAATCGGAGATATTTCTCGATGTTGTGTTGCGTCACACTGTCGTATCCGAATTGCTGCAACTCTGTCGAGAGTGCGATAGCGTCGTTTTCGATCTGGATCGGTTCAAGTGATCCAATCACACTATTCGGCTTGCTTGTTAGGAACACAATTAAAGATGAGACGCATGCAACCAGACATGTAGAAAGGGCGAGGATGAGTACCAAGAGTTTCCGTCTCTTGCTGCTACTTGATGTGTTCGTACTACTGGGCGGTTGCGTGTGTCGGCTCGATTCGATTAGGGTCTGATGTTGGGCATTCGGATTTTCTGATGCTTCGTTATGCTGTTTAGGGATATCAATAGGTTGCTTACAAACTGGGTTGGGGCATGGTACGCACTTGCCGGAGAACTTCGACGAAATCCGCAACCACTTGGTACAGTGTGGGCACTGGTACTTAACGGTGTCAGCCGGGTGCATATCCCAGGGCTACCGCACTATGAAGGGCTGACATTGTAGGGGTTTGCGGCTATGACAGGGGTTCCGTGAGGAGTCTCCGATGGCCGCCCTGCCCATCACCGCCGTGTTCGCCGACCTGCC
>JALHQU010000044.1 GCA_022841795.1 Fimbriiglobus sp. | reverse complement strand
CGGCGGGCCGCCGGTGCCACGGAGAAAGGTTTTCGTGGCACCGGCGGCCCGCCGGTGGTGATTCCCCCCAACCACAGGCCTTTCTTCCGTGGCACCGGCGGCCCGCCGGTGTTGCACGACCACGCCCAACATGATCGTTCTCTCCGGACCGACTGATATCGTCTGGGCCGTCACCCGCGTCGGCGACGGGGCCGTCGCCGCGCTCGCCGACACCGGCGTGTTCGTCTGGGAGCCGGGCCAGACCGATCACCCGGCCTTCCTTCCGGCGGTGAACGAGGGCCGCGTCCACTCCGACGTGCGGGCGTCGCCGGACGGCGACTGGATCGCCAGCCACGGCAAAGGCCAGCTCTGGTGCTGGCGCCGCAAGGCCGGTGGGTGGCATCTCGCGTTTCACGAACCGGACCGCAACACCTGCGCGATCGCGTTCCCCGCCGACGGCGAGTTGGAATCTTTCGATCTGACGGATCGGCCCGGCGGCGGGGTGGACGTGCAGCTCGTCCGCCGCAAGCTCGGCACCCGCAAAGCCAAGAGGGAGGTCGTCTCGACCTTCCCCGCGCCGGACCGACTTGAGAAGGCCGGCGACCTCGCCCGGTACCACTACTACTGCGTCGATTACTCCCCCCGCGGGTGTGTGTTCCTGTTCTCGCCGACCGACCGCTACCAGCACCTGTGGAACACGCGGGGGCCACGCCTGATCGGCGCGATCAAGATGCGGTCCGTCTGCAACGAGGCCGCGCTGTCGCCCGACGGCTCGGTCGCCGCCATTGACGGCGGCACCACCGTGTACCTGTATCGCGTGGAAACGCTGGAGCCGCTCGGCACCTGGAAGGTGCGGCACTGCTACGCGCCGAAACTCGCCTGGTCCCCGGACGGACGGCGGTTGCTGCGGGCGGACGCCTCCACGGCGGTGCGGCAGTACGACCTGGCGTCCGGGGCCGAAGTCGCCGCGCTCGGCTTGAAGCGGCATCGCGCCACCGCCGTGCGGTACTCGCCGGACGGGCTGACGTACATCGTCGGCACGTTCAACGGCCCCGTGGTCGTCTGGGACGCGGAATGACCGGGTAGGAACACCGGCGGGCCGCCGGTGCCACGGAAGAAAAGAGGACACCGGCGGGCGGTCTTCGTTGGTGTCCGGCCTTTAGGCCGTTCTTTCTGGGTGAACCGCGGGCGTCAGCCCGTCGGGTAAAACACCACCCAGGCGGCTCACGCCGCCGGTTCACCCAAGACACCAACACAGACACCTCCCCCGTGTGTCTTCCGCGGCACCGGCGGCCCGCCGGTGTTCCTACCGCTCGCGCGGAGAAGAAACCACCCGCGTGGTGACACGGCGGCCCGCGTGGGGTACCATCAGCTCTCGGATTCGGCCGGCCCATTTCACCGAGCAGCCTCCCGGAGGTGATCGTGGAGACTGACACTCCCCCTCGCGCCAGCCGCACAACTGTCGTCGTCGCCGTCCTGATCCTGCTGGGCTGTGCCGCCGCGGTCCTCGTGCAGTGGATCCCCCGGACCACCCCGACCGAATCGGCCGCCCCGCCCGCGCTGGCCGTCTCACCCACCCTGCGGTACAAGCCGTACCAGCAGATCGACACCTCCGGGTTTTTCACCGTCGTCGAGCGGATCCCCGTCTGGCCGGCCGACGCCCCGCTGGACCGGATCGCGGCCGCCTTTCGGGGCATCGGCCCGCGGCTGCGGGGGCAACTGGACGACGCCCTCCGCCGGCCGGACAACCCACGGTATGCGCGGCTGGAAGGGCTGATCCTGAAGGCGAACATGCTGAACTTCGACGGCCACGCGGACGAGGCGTACGCGGTGCTGGCCGAGGCCCGCAAACTGGCCGAGAGCCATTCGGCCCTGGCGGAGGAGCGGCTGTACACGGTCATCGCGTACCAGGGCATCGCCGCGCTGCGGCGGGGGGAGACGGACAACTGCGTGATGTGCCGGGGCGAGTCGTCGTGCATCCTGCCCATCGCCCCGGCCGCCGTCCACACCAAGCCGGCCGGGTCGCGGCTGGCGGTCGGGCACTTCACCGAGTACCTGACCCGGTTCCCCGACGACCTGGAGTTCCGCTGGCTGCTGAACGTGGCCCACATGACCCTGGGCGAGTACCCGGACGGGGTGGACCCGCGGTTCCGCCTGCCGCTCGACCGCTACCTGTCGGCCGAGCACGGCATCGGCCGGTTCCGCGACATCGGGCACCTGGCCGGGGTGAACAGGTTCAACCAGTCCGGCGGCGCCATCCTGGACGACTTCGACGGCGACGACCGGCCGGACGTGGTGCTCACCAGCTACGACCCGACTGCCCCGATGGCCTTCTACCGGAACAAGGGGGACGGCACGTTCGAGGACCGCACGCGGGCGGCCGGGCTGGGCGACCAACTGGGCGGCCTGAACTGCGTGCAGGCGGATTACAACAACGACGGGTTCCCGGACGTGTTCGTCCCCCGCGGGGCGTGGTACACCACGCCGATGCGGCCGAGCCTGCTGCGGAATGACGGGACCGGCACGTTCACCGACGTCACCCGCGAGGCCGGCCTGCTCGCCGGGATGAACGCCATCACCGCCCAGTGGGCCGACTACGACAACGACGGCCACCTCGACCTGTTCGTGTGCGGCGAGGCCCAGCCGAACCGCCTGTACCGGAACAAGGGGGACGGCACGTTCGAGGAGGTGGCCGCGAAGGCCGGGGTGGACGCCGCGGGCGGCACCTGGAAGGGGGTCGCCTGGACCGACTTCGACGGCGACCGCTTCCCCGACATCTTCCTGAACGACCTGAACGGGCCGTCCCGGCTGTACCGGAACAACACGAACGGCACGTTCACCGACGTCACCCGCGAGGCCGGGATCGACGGGCCGGTGCGGGGGTTCTCGTGCTGGGCGTTCGACTACGACAACGACGGGCGGCCGGACGTCTTCTCCGTCGGCTTCGTGAAGGACCTGGCCCCGGTCGTCCGCGGGCTGGTCGGCGGGCCGCCGGACCGGCCGTCCAACCGGCTGTACCGGAACCTCGGCGGGGGGAAGTTCCAGGACGTCGCGCTCGACGCGGGGGTGGGCGCGGCGTTCGCCGCGATGGGCAGCAACTTCGCCGACTTCGACAACGACGGGTTCCTGGACTTCTACCTGGGCACCGGCACCCCGGACTTCGGCATGCTGGTGCCGAACCGGCTGTTCCGCAACCTGGGCGGCCGGCGGTTCGCCGACATCAGCGGGTCGTCCGGCACCGGCCACCTGCAGAAGGGGCACGCGGTGGCGTGCGGCGACTGGCGGCGGTGCGGGTCGATCGACATCCTGATCGAGACGGGCGGGGCGGTGGACGGCGACCGCTACCACACGGTGCTGTTCCAGAACCCCGGCCAGGGGAACAACTGGCTGAACGTGAAGCTGGTCGGCAGCAAGACGAACAGGTCGGCGATCGGGGCGAGGATCAAGGTGGTGACGGCGGGCGAGAACCCGCGGACGGTGTACCGGTGGGTGTCGTCCGGGAGCAGCTTCGGGGCGAACCCGCTGGAGCAGCACATCGGGCTGGGCAAGGCCGACCGGGTGGCGGAGGTGGAGGTGTACTGGCCGACCAGCGGGACGACTCAGGTGTTCAAGGACATCCCCGCCAACCAGGGGATCGAGATCACCGAACTCGCCACCGAGTACCGCAAGCGGGAGTACAAGCTGATCCCGCCCCCGCGGTGAGCGGCGGTGGGTTGAACACCGGCGGGCCGCCGGTGCCACGGAAAACGACCCGGCCCGAGCAGCAACTGCTGCTCGGGCCGGTCGCGTTTCAGAGCGGGATAGGGGAGTCGAACCCCTCTCACAGCCTTGGGAAGGCTGGGCACAGCCGATATACCAATCCCGCGACACAGCCGATGATAACGCCCCGCCCGGCGGTGGCAAGTGGTGTTCTTCACCCGACCGGACACCGGAACCGCCGGCCGGGTTCGCGGGTTCAATTCCCGTCCGCCCATCCTCGGAGTTCGCCATGTCCGTCCGCCTGCTCGCCCTCGCCACCCTGATCGTGACCACACCCGGTTTCGCCCAGAATCGCGGGCCGAAGGTGCCCGACGGCACGACCGCCGAGAAGGACGTGGCCTACGGCACGCACGAGCGGCACAAGCTGGACGTGTACACCCCGAAGGGCGACGGCCCGTTCCCGCTGGTGGTGTGGGTCCACGGCGGGGCGTGGCAGGGCGGGTCGAAGGAGGGCGGGCCGGCGCTCAAACTGTTGGAACACGGGTACGCCGTGGCGGCCACCAACTACCGGCTCAGCCAGCACGCCAAGTTCCCCGCCCAGATCGAGGACTGCAAAGCCGCCCTCCGCCACCTGCGGGCGAACGCCAAGGCGTACAAGATCGACCCGGACCGCGTCGGCGTGTGGGGCAGCTCGGCCGGCGGGCACCTGGTGGCCCTGCTCGGCACCAGCGGGGACGTGAAGGAGCTGGAGGGCGACGGCAGGAACGCCAAGCAGAGCAGCCGGGTGCAGTGCGTGGTGGACTGGTTCGGGCCGACCGACCTGCTGAAGATGAAGGAGCAGACGACGGTGAAGGGGCCGATCGACCACGACGCGGCCGACGCCCCGGAGGGCAAGCTGATCGGCGGGGCGGTGCAGCAGAACAAGGAGAAGGCGCGGGCGGCCAACCCGCTCGAGTACGTGACGAACGACGACCCGCCGTTCCTCATCGTCCACGGGGATCAGGATCCGCTGGTGCCGGTGGGCCAGAGTGAAATCCTGGCCGCCGCGCTGAAGGCGGCGAAGGTGGACGCCGAGCTGGTGGTGCTGAAGGGGGCGAAGCACGGCGGGCCGGAGTTCAACACCGCCGACCAGTTCAAGAAGACACTGGCGTTCCTGGACAAACACCTGAAGGCGAAGAAGTAGCCGGCCGCTACTCGAACAGCCGGGCCACCGGCACGCGGAACCCCGGCAGTTCCGGGTCGCCGGTCAGTTCTTGTTCATCGTTCACCGTCACCGTCCGGGCACCGCGGCGGCGGATCATGACGATCCGCTGCTCCGGATCGACCACCCACACCAGCGGCACCCCGGCCTGGTGGTAGGTGCGAACCCGCTCGTTGATGGACCGCATCGTCGTGTTCGGCGACAGGATCTCCACCATCAGCGTGGGCACCCCGTGGATGACGGTCGTTTCCTCCGTCTGCTGGACCATCACGTCCGGCGGGACGTAGGCCACGTCCACCCCGACGGCGTTCTCCGGCCCGCCCGGCAGCAGCACCCCCGCCTCCCCGCACACCACCACCCCGCGCGGTTGGGGCAGCGCCCACCGCCAGACGCTCAACACGCCGGTCACGTTCGCCATCGTGGTGGAGTGGAAGCGGTTGCGGACGGTCATGACTTCCCCGTTGAACTCGCCGGTGTCCATCTTCTCTTCCCGCAGCTCGCCGTTGATGATCCACCGCCGCACGCCGTCGTCCGGCATGTTCAGCAGGTCGTCCATCGTCAGCGGCTTCGTCCCCGTGCTCATGCGCATCCCCTCCGGGCCTGTCCGCAGTCTATCATCTGGGTAAACCGCCCGCCCCGCCAGCCCGAATCGACCCCGTGACGAATTCCCCGGATCCGCGTGCGCCCGGCCGGCCGGCCGGGGATTCCCCCGCGGACACCCGCACGGGGGCCGGGATGGCGTCGCACCTCACGTCCGCGTTCGCCCGGCTGGCCGGCCGCCCCTACGACCCGGCCACCGACCGCGAGCTGATCGCCCGGTTCCACCAGAGCCGGGACGAGTCGGCGTTCGCCTCGCTGGTTCACAAGCACGGGCCGATGGTGCTGGGGGTGTGCCGGCGGCGGCTGCGGGACCCGCACGCGGCCGACGACGCTTTCCAGGCCACGTTCCTGGTGCTGGCGAGGAAGGCCGGGCGGGTGCGGTGGCGGGAGTCGCTCGGCGGCTGGCTGTACCAGGTGGCCGTCCACGTGTGCCGGAAGGCGGCGGCGCGGGCGGCCCGGCGGGCGGTTCAACCACTGATTGCGGACGCCCAACCCGCTCCGGACCAGCCGCCGCCGTCCGACCTGTCGGCCGTGCTGGACGAGGAGCTGCGGGCGCTGCCGGCGGCGTACCGCGAGCCGATCGTCCTGTGCCACCTGCAAGGGCACACGACGGAGGAGGCGGCGAAGCTGCTCGGCGTCAGCGACGGGCAGCTCCGCGGGCGGCTGTTCCGCGGGCGGGAGAAGCTCCGCGACCGGCTCACCCGGCGGGGCGTGGCGCTCAGCGTGTCCGCGCTGGTGGTGTCGCTCACCGCGGCGTCCGCGCGGGCGGTGCCGCCGGCCCTCGGCACGTCCGCCGTGTCGGTCGCCCTCGGCGGGGCGGTGTCCGCGTCCGTTCTTTCCCTCACACACGAGGCGGTGTCGGCCATGTCGCACACGAAGTGGTACCTGTTGGCGGCGGTGGTGGCGGTCGGCGGGCTGATCGGCGGCGGGGTGATGCTGAAACCGGCACAGGCCGAACAACCCGTCACCCAGGCCCCGCCACCGCCGAAGGCGGGGCAACCTTATCAGCAGCCGAAAGTCGTGGACGACGACGACGACAAGAAGCCGGCGAAGCCGAAGCTGGACGTCCGCGAGGGGGTCATCAAGAGCATCGACGCGGCGGCGAACACGCTGGTGGTCACCACCGACGAGGACAAGTTCGACCTGCCGGTGGAGGTGGACGCCAAGACGGAGGTGGTGGTGGCGCGGCGGGCGGTGAAGCTGGGCGAACTGAAAGCCGGGATGCGGGCGGACGTGTCGTTCCAGGGGGACGCGAAGGCGGCGGTCAAGGTGGAGGCGGAGTGGCCGCGGATGAAGACGGTCGTCCGTAAGACCGACGCCCACTCGCCGGCCATCACCTTCCAGGCCGAGCAGGGGAACGGGTTCGAGTTCGACGTGACGCTGGCGGTCGGGGCCGAGGCGAAGATCGAGGTGGACGGGCTGCCCGGGTCCATCGACGACCTGGGCGGCCGCAAGGTGGAACTGGAGTTCGGCCTGGACAAGAAGACCATCCAGGGCGTGTACGCGGACGCCGAGCCGGGCGAGCTGTCGGCGACGGTGAAGGGCGTGGACGCGGCGAACAAGTCGATCACGCTCACGCTGCTGGTGGCCGGGCACAAGGAGGAGCGGCGGGTGGACCTGTCGTTCGCCCTCACCGCCGACTGCACCTTCCGGCTCGAAGGGCGGGACGCGAAACTGGCCGACCTGAAGGCGGACATGCCGGTGCTGTGCCGGTTCGCCGCCGACCGGCGGACGATCAGCGGGGTGTGGGCCGCCCCGCCGAAGCCGAAGGCGAAGGACGAGGATTGAAGGGGTCTGGTGGCACAGGCCTCCAGGCCTGTGTTGTTGACATGCTCGGTCGGAATCCGGTGTCGATACCGGGTTTTGAGGCCCGAAGGGCCGTCCCCCCTCAGCCCAGGTCGGAGCGAGCGCCAGCGAGCGCAGGCCTGGGTACGACGTGCAAATGGGAACAAGCCCCGAAGGGGCGGGCTACCGGAGGGCGCCCCGTTGGGGCTTTGGGAATGTGGCAGACCGCAACCCAGGGCGACGTTCGCCTTCGGCTCACTTGCCCTGGGCTGAGGGAGTACGGCCCTTCGGGCCTGAAGACAGCAATCGATTGTTGGCCGCGCACGGCGTGTGCGGTCTGCGCTCACCCGCACACGGCGTGTGCGGACCACACTCCGGCCCCCTCCCACCTAACGTTTTAGTTGACACGCGGAACTTTCCCCGCGATGATGGGTCTGGTACAGTAGTCGCCCCCGCGCCGGGTTCCCCTCCCACCCGCCCGGCGCCTCACCGCCCGCCTTCCGGCCCGAGTCCCCTGATATGTCCACCCCCACGAACGACCTGGACCTGATCCAGAAGGTCCGCGACGCGCACGCCAAGCTGCGGAAGGAAATCGGCAAGGTGATCATCGGCCAGGAGCAGGTGGTCGATCAGTTGCTGATGGCCATCTTCTGCCGGTCGCACGCGCTGCTCATGGGCGTGCCGGGGCTGGCGAAGACGCTCATGGTGTCCACCCTGGCCCAGGCGCTCGAACTCAGCTTCAAGCGGATCCAGTTCACCCCGGACCTGATGCCGTCGGACATCACCGGCTCCGAGGTCATTCAGGACGACCCGGCCACCCGCCAGCGGATGTTCAAGTTCCTGCCCGGCCCGATCTTCGCCAACATCGTGCTGGCCGACGAGATCAACCGCACCCCGCCGAAGACGCAGGCGGCGCTGCTGGAAGCCATGCAGGAACGGAAGGCGAGTATTGGCGGCGTCGATCACCCGATGAAGAACCCGTTCTTCGTGCTGGCGACGCAGAACCCGATCGAGCAGGAGGGCACCTACCCGCTGCCCGAGGCCCAGCTCGACCGCTTCCTGTTCCTCATCAAGGTGGACTACCCGACGGCGGACGAGGAGGAGGAGATCATGCGGATCGGCACGTCCGACGTGCGGGCGGCCGTCCACCCGGTGCTGAACGGGGAGGACATCATCCAGCTTCAGTCGGTGGTGCGGCGGGTGCCGGTGTCGGACAAGGTGTTCCAGTTCGCCAAGCGGATCAGCCGGGCCAGCCGGCCGAAGACGGCCGAGGCGGCCGACTTCGTGAACAAGTGGGTGGTGTGGGGGGCCGGCCCGCGGGCGAGCATGAACCTGATCCTGGCGGCCAAGGCGCACGCCGTGCTGCGGGGGTCGAACCACGTGTCCGGGGACGACGTGGTGGCGGTGGCCGGGCCGATCCTGCGACACCGGCTGATGCTCAACTTCGCCGCCCAGAGCGAGGGTATCACGGTGGAGGAGATCGTCAAGAAGCTGGTGCGGAACGCGGCCGCGGCGGTGGCTGCTTAATTTCGGACCGGAAGACTAACCACAGAGACACAGGGACACAGAGCAAGCGAGAAAATGCATTCAACAGAACTGCTCCTGCCTTCTCTGTGTCCCTGCGTCTCTGTGGTTAGTCCGTTGCTCAAATCGGGGCGGTGAATGTCTGAGCTGCTTCAACCTGACGTGCTGGCGCGAGCGGAGGCGCTCGGGGTGAAGGCCCGCCAGTTGGTGGAAGGTCTCCGCGTCGGCGACCACAAGTCGCCGTTCCGCGGGTTCAGCGTCGAGTTCGTCCAGCACCGCGAGTACGTGCCCGGCGACGACATCCGGCACATCGACTGGAAGAGCTACGGGCGGAGCGAGCGGTACACGGTCAAGCAGTACGAGCAGGAGACGAACTTCACCGCCCACCTGCTGGTGGACACGAGCAACTCGATGCGGTACGGCGACGGGGCGGAGAACAAGCTGGAGTACGCCAAGCTGCTGGCCGCCAGCCTGGCGTTCACCATCGTCCGCCAGCGCGACAGCGTCGGCCTCCGCACGTTCGACTCCGACCTGCGGGACGAGCTGCCGCCGAGCAGCGCCCTGCCGCACGTGAACGCCGTCTGCCGCAAGCTGGAGGAGGCCCAGGCCGGGCAGAAGACGGCCATCGCCCCGCTGCTCGAACGCATCACCGACCAGGTGTCCCGCCGCGGCATCGTGTTCCTCATCTCCGACTGCTTCGACGATCTCGACACGCTGCTGAACGGACTGCGGCAGGTGCGGTTCCGCGGGCACGAGGTGTGCCTCCTGCACGTCCTGCACCGGGACGAGATCGACTTCCCGCTGGACGGCAACATCCGGTTCACCAACCTGGAAGGGGCGGACCACCTGCTCGCCCGCCCGCACCTGCTCCGCCCGGCGTACCTGAAGGTGGTGAAGCAGTACCTGGACGAGTTGCAACGCGGGTGCGACGGCAGCCGGGTGGACTACGTGCTGATGCGGACGGACCGCAACCTGGCGCAGGGGCTGGGCGAGTACCTGGTGCGACGGCTGCAACAGATGCGGAAGTGATTCGTTAGCCCGACGCGCCAGCGAGGGTCAGCAAACGGAGAGGTGAAGCGATGCGATCTCACGCCCTGTTCGTGTTCCTCGCGGCGGTAGCCGCGGCCGGGTGCGGCAACCCGAAGGCGACCCCCACGCCGACTTCTCTCGCATCTGCTTCGAGTTCTGCGCCGAAAGACGATCTGGCAACCGCGGAAGGTGAATGGAAGGTGTCCAAATTTGAAGTGACCGAAGATGAAAAAATTCCACCCGGAATTGTGGCGAGGTTGTTTCTCAAGGTATCCGGCGCGCAGGGCGAATTCGGTGTCGGCCCGCAAGAGGTCGAGTACATGCGGATCCGGGTCGATCAGACCGCGACGCCGAAGACCATCGATCTGGAGTTGACGAACGAGAAAGGCGAGACGGAGTTTGAGGTGCCGGTGTTCCGCCCGGCACTGCCCGGACAGAAGGCCGTTCAAAGCACCAAGCTGGTGAAGCTCCCGAAGTTGCACGGCGTCTACAAACTCGATGGGGATTCCCTCGTTGTCGCGCTGGCTATGAAGCCGACGCCGCGACCGACCGAGTTCGTTCCGAAGTCGAGGGCGGGTCAGGGCGATACGGACGAGCAGCGGAATCTCAACGGCGTGGTGGTGCTGCATCTCAAGAGGGGCAAGCCGGATGCCCCTCCCCGCGAGCGGAGGGAAACGGCCCCGGCCCGCACGGCCCCGACCAGCAAGTGAGCGAACGCCGCCGGCCGTGGTTTCGCTGGTGTCCCGCCTTCAGGCGGTCTGCGGACGATAAGAAGACCGACTGAAGCCAGCACGCACCCCTCGCTCGCGCGTCGGGCTAACTGGGAGCGAAATGTCCTTCCTGTCTCCAATCTTGTTGGCCGGGGCCGCGGCGGTCGGGCTGCCGATCCTGCTGCACTTCCTGTTCAAGGCGTGGTACCGCCCGCTGCCGTGGGCGGCCATGGACTTCCTCCGCAAGGCGATCGAGCAGACCTCCCGGCGGATCAAGTTCCGCGAACTGATCCTGCTGCTGCTGCGGTGCCTGTGCCTGCTGCTGCTGGCCGTCGCCCTGGCCCGGCCGGTGGTCGGCTGGCGGGCGCTGTCCGCCCGCTCCGAGAGCGTGGACGCGGTGCTGGTGATCGACACGTCGTACAGCATGGGCGCGACGGACGGCGGGAAGACGCGGTTCGAGCGGGCGCAGGACGCCGCCCTGTCGGTCATCGACAACCTGCCGGCCAACTCGACGGTGCAGGTGGTGACGTGTTCGGACCGGGCGGCGGCGGTGCCGTTCACCCCGTCCAACCTGGACCAGGCGCGGAACGTGGTGAAGGGGCTACGGCTGACCAGCCAGGCCGGGGACCTGGCGCCGGGGCTGGTGGAGGCGCTCGCCGCCCTCGACCGCGTGACCGGGGCGAACAAGGAGGTGTACCTGCTCAGCGACCTGCAACGCACCGGGCTGGAGGGGGCGGTGGCGGCGAAGGCGGTCGAACTGCGGCAGCGGGCGACCGTGTACCCGCTGCGGTGCGGCACCCCGCCGCGGGTGGAGCAGGGGGTGGTGGTGCAGCCGAAGGTGCGGAACGTGGCCGTCACGGACATCACCTTCCCGGACGCCATCCCGCACTCCGGCACCCGCCTGCCGTTCACCGTGCTGGTGAAGAACACCGGCAAGGAGAAGGTGACGAACGTGGCCGTCAGCCTGACCGTGGACAGCAACGAGAAGGAAATCATTGACACCGGGCTGGCCCCGGAGATCGCTCCCGGCGGCACCTTCCCCGTCACCATGACGGCCGCGCTCGGCGACCCCGGCCAGCGGCTGCTCACCGCCCGCGTCGGCGCCGCCGGCACCGACCCGAACGGCCGCCCCACCGCCACCCTCACCCAGCCGGACGACCTGCCCGGCGACAACCGCTTCGACAAGCTCATCCTCGTCCGCCGGCGGATCAGCGTGCTGGTGGTGGACGGCCGGCCGGACCCGCGGGACTCGAAGGAGTCGGCGTCGCACTTCGTCGCCAACGCCATCACCCCGGTGGCGGACACCCAGCAGGACGACTACTTCATCAAGACGGTGGTCGTCACCGCGGATCAGGCGGTGAACGCCAAGCTGACCGACTACCAGATCGTGGTGCTGGCGGACGTGCCGGCCGACCCCGCCGACAAGCACGGCCTGCCGGCCGTCACCCCGGAGTTCGCCGCCGGCCTGAAGAAGTTCGTCGAGGACGGCGGCGGGCTGATCGTCGGGTGCGGCGAGTTCGTGCTGCCGGACAGTTACAACCGGGTGTTCGGCAGCGGCGGGGTGAAGCTGCTGCCGTTCGACCTGACGGCGAAGGTCGCCACCACCCCGGAGGCGCCGTTCAAGCCGGCCCCGGACACCATCGAGAACCCGTCGTTCCTGTCGCGGCTGCGGAACGAGCCGTTCCGCACGGCCGTCGCCGACGTGGACGTGTTCGCCGTGCTCGGCGCCGACGAGACCGACCGCGGCACCCTCGGCCGGGCGGTGCTGCGCTTAGACAACCAGAAGCCGCTGGTGTCGGCCAAGGCGGTCGGGTCGGGCGAGGTGATTCTGGTTCACACCACCCTGGACGCCACCTGGACGAACTGGCCGGGGAAGACGGCCGGCACGTCGTATGTGGCGGCGGTGCGGTTCGCCCTGTCGCACCTGACCGGGCGGGAGGGGCGGGGGGCGAACCTGGTGTCCGGCCAGCAGATCATCTGGCACCCGCCGGAAGCTCAGCCGGAGTTCGAACTGCTCCGCCCGGACGCCCGCAAGGTGTCGCTCGGCAAGGCCACCGGCGGGGCCGGCGGCGGGCGGCTGACGCTCACCGTGGCGGACACGACGGCGGCCGGCGAGTACCGCATCGTGTACCCCGGCCAGCGGGACGACGACCTGCCGCGGTTCGCCGTGGTGCCCGACCTGCGGGAGTCGGACAACCTGGAACTGCTGACGGACGACGAGGCGGAGGGGAAACTGGGGGTGCGGCCGGTGCTCACCGCCGGCGGCGGGGAGGCGGAGACGATCGGCCAGATCCGCGCGCAGCGGGAGTGGACGGTGTGGGTGCTGCTGGCGCTGTTCGTGTTCGCCTGCGGGGAGGCGGCGTGGGCGTGGTTCTGCGGCCGGGCGGTGTGAACAGGCAGAGGATTTCACCGCCGAGGGCACATGAGAGCACATGAGAGGAAGAGAGAGAATCGGTCTTTCACCCTCTCTTCCTGTTTTCCTCTCGTGCCCTCATGTGCCCTCGGCGGTGAATCATGATTTTTTCCTGGATTGGATCTTCATGACGCAGCCCGTGTTGTTCGCGTCGCTCGCCTTCCGGGGCTGGTTCCCCGGCTGGGCGGCCGCGCTCCTGTTCCTGCTCGCCGCCGGCGGCGTCGTCGCCCTGTACCTGTACGAGGTGCGGCGGGTGAAGCGGCCCGTCCGCCTGTTCCTGGCCGGGGTGCGAGCACTGCTCATCGCGTCCGTCCTCATTCTCGTCATGCGGCCGACGTGGCTGTCCGAGACCCGCGGCGAACGCCCGCGGTCGGTGGCCGTGCTGATCGACGCCAGCCAGAGCATGAAGGCGGCCGACCCGCGGCCGAACCTGGCCGACCAGTGGCGGGCGGCCATCGCGTTCGACCAGGTGCCGCCGGACCAGCCCATCCCGGACGGCGGCAGCGACCGCCCGCCGGCCGGCACCCCCGAGAAGCCGACCCGGTTCGCGGTGGCGAAGGCGGCGCTGACGAACAAGCGGCTCGACCTGCTCACCAAACTGCGGGCGGTCGGGCCGGTGGAAGCCGCGGCGTTCGGGGCCACCAAGGACGGCCTGGACCCGTCCGCCCCGAACTGGCTGGCGAACTTGACCCCGGACAAGCCGCAGACGGCGCTGGTGGACGCGGCGTTCGACCTGCTCACCCGCGACGAGAACCAGCTGCCGGCGGCCATCGTGATCGCATCCGACGGGCGGGAGAACGCCAGCGCCCGCAGCGCCGACGAGCTGGCCCGCGAGTGCGTCCGCCTCGGGGTGCCGCTGCACGTGTACGGCGTCGGCAGCTCGTCGTTCGGCCAACTGCACATCCGCGACGTGCCGGCGCAGGACACCCTGTTCGCCGACGACACGGCGGTCATCCCGGTGCGGTACCGCAGCCAGGGCATCGCCGGCCGCGGCAAGGTGGAGTTCAAGCTGCTGCTGAACGGCAAGGAGGTGGGCAGCGAGACGGTGGACGCGGCCGACGGCGACGACCAGCGGGCGGCGGTGCGGTTCGTGCCGACGAAGGAGGACGCGCAGAACCCCGGCAAGCAGGAGTTGAAGATGGTCGCCCGGTATCTGGCCGACGGGGCCGAGCCGATCACCGACGAACTGGCCAAGGCGGTGAAGGTGGTGGACCGCAAGCTGAAGGTGCTGATGATCGACTCCCGCCCGCGGTGGGACTTCACGTTCATCCAGCGGGGGCTGCTGCGGGACCGGCGGTGCGAGCCGAAGTTCCTGCTGACGGACGCCGACCCGCGGGCGATGAAGGCCGGCCCGCCGTACCTGCCGGCGTTCCCCGCCACCCGCCAGGAGCTGCTCGGGTTCGACCTGCTGTTCCTGGGCGACGTGCCGGCCGGGTACCTGACCCGCGAGCAGCAGACGTGGGTGAAGGAGTTCGTGGCCGAGGGCGGCGGGCTGATCCAGATCGCCGGCAAGGGGCACGCGCCGGCGTCGTACCTGAACACCCCGCTGGCCGACGTGCTGCCGGTCGAGTTCGACGCGATCCCGTTCAAGCTGGACCCGACCAAACGGACGGACGGGTTCCGCCCGCTGCTGTCGGCGACCGGGGCGCGGGCGTACTCCCTGCTGCTGGACGACAACCCGGCGGACAGCAAGAAGGTGTGGGAGGGGCTGGAGCCGATCCACTGGTACTACCCGGTGAAGAAGCTGAAGCCGGCGGCCGAGACGCTGCTGCAACACCCGACGGCGAAGCTGGCCGACGGCAAGCCGATGCCGCTGCTGGCCGCCCACTACTACGGCAAGGGGTACGTGCTGTTCGCCGGGTTCGACGAGACGTGGCGGTGGCGGCGGAACGAGGCGGACAAATACTTCTTCCGGTTCTGGAGCCAGGCGGTGTACTTCGCCGGGGTGCCCCGCACGCTCGGCACCAAGATGACGCAACTGTCGCTCGACACCCCGGACCCGGCGCTCGGCAAGGTGGGGCAGGTGTACGCGCGGCTGCTCGACCGCGACCTGCGGCCGGTGGTGCGGACGGACCTGACCGCCGACGTGGAGCGGACGGACGCGGCCGGGGCGAAGGAGGAGCGGGCGTGGAAGGTGACGCTCAGCCCGCTGCCCAACCAGGACGGCGAGTACGTGGCCACCATCCCGTTCGACCGCGAGGGGCGGTTCACCCTGAAGGTGGACAACGGCCGCGACTCGGCCACCCTGGACTACCGGGTGAGTTTGCCGCCGGAGCACGAGCAGGCGCCCGGCGGGATGACCGAGGAGGCGCTGCGGAAGCTGGCCGAGAGCAGCGGCGGCAAGTTTTACCGCGAGGAGGACCTGCACCGGCTGGCCGCGAGCGTGCCGCGGCAGACCGCCCCGTTCGTGCAGCGGGAGGAGACGGTGCTGTGGAACCAGTGGGCGCTGCTGCTGGTGATCGCCCTGTTCGCCGTCGAGTGGACGGTGCGGAAGTTGAACGGGCTGAGCTGACCCGGTTAGCCGCGACCCGGCGGGGAACGGATTATACCTCTCGCGGGTACGACGGATCTGTTCCGCCGAGCCCCACCTCTCCCCCGCGTGCGGGGGAGAGATCGCGGTCGGGAGCGGAGCGACGACCGCGGGTGAGGGGGTGGAACCTCTTGACGCGGAAGGCTTCGGCGAGGGGTAGCACCCCCTCACCCGCCGGTCGTGCGTTGCACGACACGGCGACCTCTCCCCCGCGTGCGGGGGAGAGGTGGGGCTCACCGAAACGGATCATCCGCCACCGGGCGAGGGATTGATGGAGGTGTGCTAATGGCGATTCCCGACGATACTCTTTCTCCGGCACGAGATGCGGAGTTCGAACACTTATCAACTACTCCTGAAGTCGTTGCTCAGCTTGAGCAATTGCATGAGCTCGTCCTTTCAGTCTGTCCCAAATGCTTGATCAAACTCCGAGGGGATGAAGGTGTGATCTATGTGCCACCAGAACTACGAAGCGCACGTCGTGACAAAAACCTACTCACCATGTGGGCTGAGTCTGGTTGGGTAAGAATGCGAATCATGCCAGACGAGGAAGAGAGATACGTTTCGGCAAACAGTGCCAAATACCGTGACCGACTCCAGCAACTACATGACAAGCTGGTGGGATAGGTAACGCGGAAGGTCGTTGTTCTTCCGAGCGTGGGCCGTCAGGCCCATGAGGGAATGACCAGACTCATGGGCCTGACGGCCCACGCTCAGCATCGAACGGGAATCCATGACCCACCTGATCCGCCAACTGCGATCCTGGCAGCGCCGCGAGTGGCTGTACTCGGCGACGGTGGCCGTCGCCGCGGTCGTGCTGGTCGTGGCCGTCGGCGTCACACTCGCCTGCATTGTCGATTACACGATAGATTCGGAGCGGGACACCCCGTACTGGGTGCGGTTTTGCCTAACCAGTGGTCAAGCGGTGGTGTACCCCGTGGCGGCGGTGGTGGCGTTCCTGTTCGTCCGCGCGCCGTCGCTGGTGGCGCTTGCCGGGCGGGCCGAGGAGGAACACGCCGAGTTCGACCACCGGCTGGTGACGGCCCTCCAGTTGAACCGCCCGGACGCCCGCACCGCCGGCATGTCGGAACAGCTCATCGGCACGGTGACGGACGAGGCCGAGACGCTGTCCGACCGGCACCGGCTGGCGCGGCTGGCCGATCCGAACCGCTTGCTGTACGCGATGTTACTGCTGCTGCCGGTGGTGCTGATCGCCGGCATCGCGTTCGCCTTCTACCGCCCGCTGGCTACCGTTTTGCTCGAACGGCAACTGCTGCGGGACGTGGACATCCCGCGGTCGGTGGCGATCGACAACCTGACCTTACCCCTACACCCGGCGGGGGATGCGGTGACGGTGCGGTTGCGGGTGACCGGGCGGGTAAGTGACGACACGATCGGCCGGCTGCGGGTGGTGTACCCGAGCGGGGAAGAGCAGTACGAGCTACAGAACGCCGGCCCGCTGCCCGACGGCGGCACCCTGTTCACCGCGACGTTACCGCCGGCGTCCGAACCGTTTACGTTCCGGGCGCGGGTGAAGGACGGGCGGATGCGGACCCCCGGCGGCGTCGAGTTCGTCCCTCGGCCGGTGGTGACGGACGTGGCCGCGTGGGTGCTGCTGCCGGCGTATGTGGACCCGGACGGCCAGCGGCGGTACGAGACGATCACCAACCAGGGCGAGGTGCAGTGCCACCCGGACTGCGGGGTGCGGGTGCGGGCCACACTCTCTAAGCCCGTGCCGACAGCCGAGTTAGTACTGTCCGGCAAGGGGTCGGACCGCCGGCTGCCGATGGCCGTGGCCGCCGACGGGCTGAGTGCGGCGGTGGAGTTCGACCTGCCGCCGGGGGTGAGCGGGTACCGCATTGAGGTGGCCGACGAACACGGGTTCGCCAACCTGGTCGCCCCCCGCCGCGGCATCACCCTGCTGCCCGACCGCCCGCCTAACGTCAGCCTGACGAAGGAGTTACTGCTGCCCGGCTGGGAGCCGCTCACCAAAGAGACGGAGGCGGATTTCGACATCAAGGGGATGAAGCTGGTGGTCGGCGGACGGGTGCCGATCGGGTACGCCGCCCGGTCCGACCTGGGCCTGTCCGACGCCTTCCTGCTGTACCGGGTGAAGAGCGGGGAGGGGAGCAAGCGGGAGTTCGGCCCGTGGATGGCCCTGCCGCTCGCCCCGGTGGCGGCGCCGGACCCGGCCGCGGCCGGCCGGTTCCGCCCGGAACTCGGGGTGTTCGAGAAGTACGACATCGACAAAAACGTGGAGTTCTACCGGCTGCCGTCGCCCGACCCGGAGTCGGAACCGCCGGGGCGGGTGGCCGGCGGGCGGTACTTCTTCGAGACCGGCGCCCTCACCCGCCCGCTGCCGGGCGGCGGGCAGGTGCCGTTGGCGGTCGGGGACGAGGTGGAACTGCGGGTGGCGGTGTACGACCGCAAGCCGGCCCGCCGCATCCCGGTTACGGAGGTGAAGGAAGCGGCCGACACGCCGGCCCACGAGCGGACACTGCCCGGCCGGCCGGCCGGGTATTCGGTCGCCCGCACGCACGACGTGGTGTCCCCGGCCGAGTTCGAGCGGTGGCGGCAGCAGCACGCCGAGGCCCGCGACAAGCTGAAGCGGCTGGAGGACTCCCAGCGCGGGGTGTTCGACCCGAAGAAGCCGGACGATAAGGACAAGGACCGCGACCGCTGACGCGAAGGGGTCTACCAGATGGATGTTGATCGTCGCCGCCGTGGCGTTCGGGCTGCTTGCCCTGGCGAACCCCCCCCGCGGTACAGCTCGGTGTCCGTGGACGGGCCGACCGGGCCGATCAAGAGCGAGCGGTGGCGGTTCGGGCCGGGCGGGCTGGTGTCGTACAACCGGGTGGTGGCCGACCAGGAGTCGGTGACGGTGGAGATGGCGGACTGACTTGTGTTGTTTTGCCGCGAGACGGCGGCGAGCGTGTGTAGCGGCGGTATATTTTTTACGATATATTTCGTATGGCGAGTCCACGCCCGCTCCGGAAGCCGTTGGTCTGGTTACACGACCGGATCAAGTCACCCCCGTTCAGCACGGAGGGGCGAATTGAGGCGGGCCAACTGCTCGCCCGCCTTCAACAGGGTGAGTTGTTGGGGATGCCGCACTCTCGGCCGCTGCCGACCGTCGGCCCGGCGTGCCACGAACTGAGGGTGCGAGACGCCGGGCACAACTGGCGGATCGTGTACCGAATGGATCGAGACGGAGTTGTGATCGCGGCCGTGTTCGCGAAGACTGCACCAACAGCCCAGACCCGCGAGTTCAAAGCCGCTGCCCGGCGACTCGCTCGATACGACCGACTCGCGGCAGGAGAGTAGACCCGATGGATCCGCGAAAGAAAGCCCGCCTCGAATCCGCCGGCTGGAAGGTCGGTGATTACGCCGAGTTCCTCGAACTGTCCGACGAGGAGCGGGCGGTGGTGGAACTGCGGCTCGAACTGGCCCGGAGTATCCGCGAACGCCGGACGGCATCGGGCATGACTCAGGCAGAACTGGCCGAGAGACTGGGTACCACCCAACCGCGGGTGACCAAGATCGAATCGGCCGCTTCGGACGTGTCCTTGGACGTGCTGATCCGTGGGTTCTTGGCCGTCGGCGGTCGAATCCCCCGGTTTGCCAAGCCCACCAACCGGCGGATGAAGGCGACGAACTGATGAGAGCCGACTCACCACCGGAACTTTCCCCGTTGATGCGGGATCGAAACTGTTGAATACTGGAACGTGTACCCGTCGGCCGGCTCTCACCCCGGCCGACACCCGAGGACGACCATGACCCTCCGCCACCTCGCCGCCGCCACCCTCACGGCCGTCCTCGCCGGCGGTCCGGCCGTCGCCGCCAACCCGGACACCGACCCGGCCGCCCAGAAGGCGGCCCAGCAGAAGGCGCTGGCCGACGCCGAGTCGGTCGGCCGGCGGCTGGCCACCACCCTGCGGGTGATCCAACTCCAGCGGATGGAGCCGCAGGCCGAGGAGAAGCTGATCCGCGAGGTGGCCGACCAGTTGAAGGGGCTGACCGACGACCAGATGAAGGCGGTCCTCACCCACCTGGACAAGGCGGTGAAGGCGCCGGACGAGAAGGCGGCGTCGGCCGAGCAGAAGGCCGCCTACGACAAGCACCGGCAGGTGGTCACCTCCCTGCGGGGGATGCTCACCCGGCTGGACGTCCTCAAGTCGCTCGACGACGTGGCGGACAAGCTGAAGCGGTACGGCGACGCCGAACACGACCTGGCGCTCAAGTCCACCGCCAGCCACGAGTTCGCCCGCGCCTCCCGCACCAAGCGGTACATCGACGACCGGGAGGAACTGGCCGACGCCCAGACCGACGTGCGGACGGACCTGACCGCGCTCATCGGCCAGACGGCCGAGCTGAAGGCGAAGCTGACCGCCGAGCAGAAAGAGCGGCTGGCGGCGGCGGACATCGGCGGCCGGGGCGGGAAGGCGATCGCCGACATGGAACTGTCCAAGATGTCGGTCATGCAGGGCGACTACAAGGCGGCCGCCGACCGCCAACTCGGGGTGGCGAGGGATCTGCAGGCGATGGCCGCCGCCCTCCGCACCCCGCTTCGCCTGGTGGACGTCCGCGACAAGGTGGAAAAGGCGATCGCCGCCCAGGAGCAACTGAAGAAGGACACGGAGGAGAAGAAGGCCGACCGCGACCCGGACACCACCGGGGTGAAGGACGCCCGCAGCCGCCAGGACCCGGCCAAGGAGTACGCGAACAAGCTGGCCGACCGCCAGTCGAAGGTGGAGTTCGCCACCCGCGAGGCCCGCAAGGCGGCCGAGCAGGTGGCGAAGGACGTGGCCGCCAAGATCGCCCCGGCCGAGAGCGAGATGCGGCGGGCGGAGGACGAGCTGCGGCGGAACCAGGACCGCGAGTCGGCGGCCGAGGCCGAGCAGAAGGCGACCGACCGGCTGAAGGAGGCGAAGGCGGAACTGGACAAGCTGATCGCCCAGGCGGAGAAGGAGCGGACCGACGCTCTGGCCGCGGCCAAGAAGGCGCTGGACGAGGTGAACAAGCTGATCCAGGACCAGAAGGCCGCCCAGGAGCAGACGAAGAAGAACGCCGACAAGCCGGACGCGCTCAAGCCGGCCGCGGACAAGCAGAAGGAGGTGGCCAAGGCGGCGGACGCGGCGAAGGAACTGCCGCTGCCCGGCAAGCCGGAGGTGAAGGACGCGCTGAAGAAGGCGGCGGACGAGGCGAAGAAGGCGGCCGAGGCGCTGGCCAAGAAGGACGCGCCCGCCGCCGATCCGAAGCAGAACGAGACGCTGAAGGCGCTGAACGACGCCAAGAAGGGGCTGGAAGAGAAGGTGGCCGAGATCGAGAAGCGGCGGGAGGACATCGCCAAGCTGGACAAGGCGGCGGACAAGCTCGACCAGTTGGCGAAGGACGAGAAGAAGGTGGCCGACGACGCCAACAAGGCCGGCGACAAGCAGAAGGCGGACGACCTGGCCAAGCAGCAGGAGCGGCTCACCCCGCCGACCAAGGACGTGGCCAAGGAGGTGAAGGACGCCGCCCCGGACGCCGCCAAGAAGATCGACGACGCGGCCAAGGACCAGGAGAAGGCGAAGGCCGACCTGGACCAGAACCAGCCGAAGCCGGCGGCGGACGAGGCGCAGAAGGCGGCGGACAAACTGGCCCAGGCGAGCGACGACCTGAAGAAGAAGGCGGACGAGATGCGGGCGAAGGACATCGCCGACCAGCAGGCGATGCAGCCGAACAAGGTCGATCCGGCCCAGGCGGCGCAGCAGCTGGCGAAGGCGATCGACGAGGCGAACAAGGCGGCCGAGCAGGCCAAGCAGGCGGATGCGAAGCTCCAGCAGGACCCCCAGGCCGACGCCAAGCACGAGCTGACCAAGCTCCAACAGCAAGTGTCCGAGAAGGCCGAGCAACTCCAGCAGAAGGACGCGGCGAAGGACGCCGCCGACGCCGCCGACGCGCTCAAGAAGGGCGACATCCCGCAGGCGGTGGAGAAGCAGCAGCAGGCGATGGACAAGCTGAACGACGCGGCCGACAAAGCCGACAAGGGCGACGCGGCGAAGAACGACCCGATGAAGAAGGACGGGCCGCCGAAGGACGGCCAGCCCAAGCCGTCGAAGCCGGCGAGCGGCAAGCCGCAGCCGGGCCAGTGCGAGAACGCCGGCCAACTGGGGCAGGCCCAGCAGCAGATCAAGGAGGCCACCGAGGCGCTGCAGAAGTCGCAGCAGGCGAACCAGGCGGCGCAGGCGGCACTGCAACAGGCCCAGGCCCAATCGCCGAACACGGTGCAGCCACAGCTCCAGCAGGCGCAGAAAAACCTGCAGCAGGCGCAGCAGCAGTTGCAGCAGGGCCAGCCGGGGCAGGCCGGCGAGCAGCAGCAACAGGCGGCCGACGGCCTCCAGCGGGCGCTCGACGCGCTCAATCAGGCCGCCCAGGCGAACAACCAGCAGGGCCAGCCGGGGCAACCCGGCCAGCAGCCGGGACAACCGGGCCAGCAGCCCGGTCAGGGTCAACAGCCCGGCCAACAACCGGGCCAGCAGCCCGGCCAGCAGGGCAAGCAGGGCGACGGCCAGGAGCGGAACGAGGGCAAGAGCGACGGCGACCGCACCGGCGAGGGGAAGAACAAGAACGCCGGCTCGTCCGGGGCGAACAAGGACGGCGGCGGGTCGTTCATCCGCCTGCAGAACAAGGACCGGGACAAGGTGACGGCGGCGGTGGAGGCGGCCCTGCCGGCCGAGTTCCGCGAGCTGATCAAGCAGTACAACATCAACATCAAGAAGGCGACCGACAAGCCGGCCGGCAAGCCGGACAACAAGTAGCAGGCACACTCCGTGTGCCGTTCTTCACCGGCGAACCGGCGGCGTGAGCCGCCGGGTTCATCATCACACCCGGCGGCGCACGCCGCCGGGTCACCGGGCCTAGCCATGCGGTTCGTCACCACCCTGCTGCTCGCCGCCGTGTTCGCCGTCCCCGCCCCGTCCGCGCGGGCGGAGGAGAAGGTGAAGGTGGACGCGGACACGCAGAAGTCGATCGACCAGGCGCTGGCGTGGCTGGCCGAGAACCAGGAGCGGGACGGCGGGTGGGGGCGGAACGCCGCCGTCACCTCGTTCGCCCTGCTCGCGTTCATGTCCAACGGGCACGTGCCGGGGCAGGGGAAGTACTCCCCTGAAGTGACCAAGGGCATCCGCAACCTGCTCGCCGGCGCCCGCGAGGACGGGTACCTGGTCGGGCCGAACGGCGGGAACATGTACGCCCACGGCATGGCCGCCCTGGCCCTCACCCAGGCGTGGGGGATGACCGGGGACGACGACATCAAGAAGGTGCTGAAGCGGTCCATCGACCTGATCGTGAAGACGCAGAACCACGAGGGCGGGTGGCGGTACGAGCCGTCGCCCACCGGGGCGGACATCTCGGTGACGATCATGCAGGTGATGGCCCTGCGGGGGGCGAAGGACACCGGCCTGCACGTGCCGGACGACACCATGGACAACGCGTTCAAGTACATGAAGGCGTGTCACGACCCGCGGTCCGGCGGGTACCGCTACCAGCCGGGCGGCGGGCCGGCCGGGTACGCCCGCACCGCCGCGGGGGTGTGCGTGCAGCAGTTGTGCGGCAAGTACGCGGAGAAGGAGCTGGCCGGGGCGGTGAAATACCTGGAGCAGGTGGGCGACGACCGCGGGCACTACTGGTACGGGCACTACTACGCCGCCCACGCCTACCACCAGCTGGGCGGCAAGCAGTGGGAGGAGTACTACGGGCGGATGAAGAAGAACCTCTCGGCCATCCAGCAGACCAACGGCAGTTGGCGGGACGGGCGGGAGAGCGGGGTCGGCCCGGCGTACCAGACGGCCATCGCCGTCCTCATCCTGTCCGTGCCGAACGACTACCTGCCGATCTACCAGCGGTGAAGTGGCGGTCAGCGGGCCGGCATCAGCGGGTCGCGGTTGTTCCGCAGGTCTTTCCAGTCCACCTTCTTCGCCGGGTGCAGGCCGTTCAGGTACTTCTCGAGGTTGGTGTACCCGTCGCCGCTGGCGTCCTTCGCCGCGTCAGTCGGGTCGGCCGGGTTCAACCCGTGCGCCTTCTCCCACTCGTCCGGCATCCCGTCGCCGTCGGTGTCCGTCACCCGCTTCACGGGGTACTTCGGGTAGCCGCCCACCTGCTTCACGTCGGTGATGACGCCCTGCTTGGTGTCCGGTACGGCGGTGCCCTTCCGCACCGCCTCGGCGATGCGGGCGTCCACCGCGTCCCGCTTCGGCAACGTCGCCCCGACCTGCGCCAGAACCGACTCATACGCTTCGGCAGCGGATTGAAGGTCCGGCAGCTTCGGCATCGGGAACGGCTTCTCGGCCTTCACCCGCGGGAGGATCACCTTCGGGTCGTCGTCGCCGTCGATCTGCACCCCGCCGGCCCAGTTGTCCTTGCTCACCGTGTCGTTCCCCGCCACCACGTTCCCGCTCACGAAAGCTTTGCCCCACTCCCGCGGGCCGGTCTTGTCGCCGGGTGCCCGCCGGCCGTCCGGCTTCAACACCCGGAAGCCAACGGCAGTGTTCGGCGTGGCCGGGCCGGGTTTGAAGTAGTTGTTGATGATCTGGTACTGGCTCGTTTGGGCGCCGCCGTCCACGGTGCGGTGTCGCCAGTTGTACACCACGTTGTTCACGAAGTTGAAGTCGCCGTTCAGGCCGATGCTCGGATTGCGGCCGGCGTTGTTCGCCCACAGGTTGTGGTGGAACGCGGTGTTGTGCCCGCCGATAGTGCTGCCGAGTGAGTAGAGTTCGGCCGAAATAGCCGCTACGGTCGCTGGTCGTAGTGTACGGGGACGTGAGTCCCTCCGAAGGCACGGATGTCATGATCGGTCGGCTCGACGCCCTCGGCCGCCACCCGGCCGTGTTCGGCGCGCTCACCGGCCTGTCCGTGCCCGTGTTCGACGCCCTGACCGAGGATGTGTTGCCCCTCCTGGCGGTGGCCGATGTGGCCCGCCTGGACCGGCCCGACCGGGAGCGGGCGATCGGCGGCGGGCGGAAGTGCCGGCTGGGGCCGGCCGACCAGGTGCTGCTGGCGGTGGGGCTGCGGGTGTACCCGACGGACCTCGTCCTCGCCTTCCTGTTCGGGGTGTCCGAGTCGGCCGCCCGCCGCACCCGCCGGCGGGTGGTGCCGGTCCTGGCGGAGGCCGGGAGGGACGGCATGCGGATGCCCGCCCCCGGCCGCGGGAAGCGGAAGGACTTGGCGGCGCTGACCGCGGACACGCCCGGGTTGGGGGTGCTGGTGGACTCGTTCGAGCAGCCCACCCACCGGCCGACGCGAGGGCAGAAGCGGTACTACTCGGGGAAGAGGAGGCGGCACACGCTGAAGACCCAACTGGCGGTGGATGAGGGGACGGGGATGGTGGCGGACGTGTCGGGGAGCGTGCCCGGGCCGACGGCCGACCTGAAACTGTTGAAGCGGTCGAAGGTGCTGGGGAAGGTGAAGCGCGGGGTGACGGTGGTCGGCGACCTGGCGTACGTGGGGGCGGACAAACTGAAGGCCGGGGTGGTGGTCGGCACCCCGCGTCGCAAGCCGCGGGGAAGTCGCGGTCGCGGGCCGACCGGCGGTACAACCGGGCCGTCTCCCGACGACGGATTCGGGTGGAACACACCATCCGGCGGCTTCGGATCTTCCAGGCGGTGACGCAGGTGAACCGGCACGGGCGGACGCGGCACGAGGACCGGGTGCGGGCGGTGGCCGGGGTGGTCAACCGCCTGATCGACGCCCGCCCGAAAGACTGATCCCCACCCCGCCGGGTGGGGTGAGTCACCTCACCCACTATTTCGGCGGAACTCTAATGACAGCTACCGCCAGATCAGTGCCACGCGGCGCGACAACTGGATCGAAATCAGATACCACCAGGGCGGGTACGACCAGTGCATCGAAGTCACTTCCCGTGACGGTGTGAACTACGAAGGGCATTACTACTACGCCAAACGGCCTGTCGAAGATGGCGGTGACGGCGACACGGACCGACGGGCACAGTTCAAGCTCTACGAAGCGGCGGACGGCAGCGCGATCCTCATCGGGAGCTGGCGGAATCACGCTCCCAACGGCGAGAGCGGCCGTTGGATTTTTCAGTTCCAGCCGACAGCCTGATATCCGTCTTGTAGGTCGTGGTCGAGCAGATCCGGAACGGACCGCGAGGCCCGACGCCGGAAGGTGAACCGGCGGCGTCAGCTGCCTGGGTCGATCCCACCCAGGCGGCTGACGCCGCCGGTTCACCCAATGTGGTTACACGCCTCACTCCGTCATCCGCAACTGGCACGGGGCCGGGTCGATGCTCACCAGGATCGGCCGGGTGAGGTGTGGGAAGGCGGCCACCGCCTGGCCGGGGGCCAGCCCCGGCAGCCGGTCCCACAGCCCGTCGTCCACCCCGACCACCTGCCGCTTGAGCAGGTTCACCACGAACGGGTCGGTCAGCTTGTGCAGGATGAAGCTGTTGCACAAACCCAGCACCTGCTTCGGCAGGTGGGCCGGCAGCTGCGTCACGAAGCACAGCCCGAGCCAGCGCTTCCGCCCGCGTTTCGCAATCCGGGCCACCTGTTGGAACAGAATCGGCGTCTTGTCGATCCGCTCGTCGGACAGGAACTCGTGCGCCTCCTCGATGACGATCAGCACCCGCGGTGGCTTCTCGCCCTTCTTCTCCGCCTCCTCGCACGCCGCGTCCTGGGCCTGTTGAATGCCCCGCAGCAGGTCGGCGATGACCAGGTTGTTCAGCTCCGAGTACCCGCTGTCGGACAGGTCGAACACGCCGAGCGAGCCGGGCTTCAGCAGGTTGGGGTACTTCACCGGCGGCGGGCCGGCGTCCTCGTCGTAGAAGACGTTCAGCCGGTTCAGCCGGTTCAGCCGCCCGAGCAACCCCCGCCACGAGATGGCGTTCTTCGGCGGGTTGGCGGCGTGAACCCGCTTGCGGACGGCCGCCGCCCCGGCCGGCGTGTTCAGCGGTTTCCGCCTCGGCACATACCCGCCGCAGTCATCCTCATCGTCCTCCTCCGCCGCCTTCTTTCCCTTCTTCGTGCTGCCGCCCGAATCGGCCCGCGCCAGACACGCTTCCACCACGTCCAACAGGATGCCGAGCGACATCCGCGGGTAGCCCCGCTCGAACTCGTCCAACTCCATCACCCGCTGTTCGTCTTCGGCGTTGTTCCTCCGCGGGAAGATGCCGAGTTCCCGCATCACCTCCTTGGCGATGTCGTACGCCTTCAGGAACCGCTCCTGCTGGGCGTCGCTCAGCCCCAGAATCTCGAACACCTGGTACGGCGACAGGTACGCGAACTGCAGGCTGAACGGCTTGCGGTGCGGGTGGGCCGGGTTGGTGGTGTCGCGGCCGACGAGGTGGTACACGGTCATGCTGTCGGCCGGCACCCCCTCCGGCGTCAGCCCGCGGTTCGCCAGCGCCGCTGACATCTTCGTGTCACTGCTCGGCTCGTGCAGCCGGGTGTACTCGCCCTCCACGTCCAACAGCACCACCGCCATGCCCGCCGCCGTTGCCCGCTTCACCAGCCCGGCCACCGTGTTCGACTTCCCCCCGCCTGTGGTGCCGAGGACGGCCGTGTGCCGCGGGAACACCGCCTTCGCCCCGGACGGCACGCCGACGACCACCCCCTCGTGCCCGGCGGCCAGCCCCAGCCGCACGTCCCCGTCGCATTTCAGCACGGCGGCGGACTCGCGGTCGTCCAGCACCCACACCGGGCTGTTCGGCAGCGGGCGGAGCCGCGGCGGGGTGAGCGACTTGTCCGCCAGCTCTTCGCCCAGGATGCTCACCTGGACGCGGCCGTGGTACGGCGGCAGGTAGTCCCCGCCGTGGGTGGCGACGGCCTGCAGCATGGGCGAATCGCCCCGCAACCCGTCCGGCTCGGCGAACGGCCCGGCCGTCACCACCCCCAGATACCGGCGGTCGTCCTTCACGCTCCGGATGCGGACGAGCGACTGCGACGGGGCCCGGTGCAGGTGGTCGTTCGGCAGCAGCACGGTGACGGTCAGGTCGGCGCTGCCGGGCAGGTCGAACAGGGTGCGGCCGACCGACCCGTCGTGTTCGGCCGGGCGGACGACCCGCCCGCCGGCGGCGGCGATGTCGGCGGCCAGGGCGGGGGCGATGCCGTTGGCGTCGGGCATGGGTGTGGCTCCAAAAAGAGATTCACCGCCGAGGGCACATGAGGGCACAAGAGAGAAAGAGAGATTCAGTCCGGGAAGTCCCGCACGATCCGGCGGACGCCATCGACCAGCCGGACCACGTTGAAGTTGATCAACAGGCCGAGGTGAAGGCCGGTGAGCTTCAGGTAAGTTTGCGTTTGGGCTTCGTGGATCTTGTCTACCCGCTCGACCGCTTTCAGTTCGACGATGACGGCGTCGTTCACGCGAAGGTCGATCCGAAACCCGCACTCGATCTCCAGGCCCCGGTATTTGACCGGCAGTGCCACCTGGCGCTCGACCTTAAACCCGCGGCTGAGCAGTTCGAACTCCAGACACGCCTCGTATGCGGATTCGAGCAGACCTGCTCCCAGCTCCCGGTGAACCGCGATGGCGGCGCCGATGATGCCCTCGCTGATCCGGTCCAACTCTTCCCTCGTCTTCATCTCTTGTGCCCTCATGTGCCCTCGGCGGTGAAATCGGTTTTCATCAGCCCTGGGTGGACTCGTGTGCCGGGAGGTCCTTCGCCCGCGGCAGCTTGGAGTGCTTCCGCAGGTTGGCCAGCCGCCGCAGCATCTTCTCCTCGGTCACGTCCTCGCCGACCGACCGCCGGCACAGGGTGACGAACTCCTCCCGCAGCAGCGGATCGACCAGGATGTCGTCCACGCTCGCCCCGTGGCGCCGGGCCATGTGGACGTACACGGCGGTCAGAATCGGATCCATGATGCGACTCCTGTTGGTGGGTGGTGACTCTTCGCCGCGACCTCCGGGAGCGGCCAAGCTAACTCCGCTCCCGGAGGTCGCGGCGAAGAAATTCACTTCTCCGGCCGGTTCTGTCGTTCGCTGCCGTACCGCACGCCGGCCCCGGCGCGGGCGTACGCGGCGTCGGCCATCTCCTTCAGGCTGCCCCCGCCGTACACGCTCTTGCACGCCCGGTCCACCAGATCAATCAGCATCGGGAACCCGCGGTCGGGCAGCAGCACCGAGTCGGCCAGGGCAATGCGGGCGGCCACCGGGAAGTGGTCGCGGTGGCAGTAGAACACCTGCGGCGGAGCCAGCCACGACGCCCGGTACACCCCCACCAGCACCTGCGACGCGACCTCGTCCTGGAACCGCAGCACCCACTTCTCCGGTGAATGCGCGATGCCGTCGCCGTCCCACTCGGCGTTCACCGTCACCCGCGAGGAGAACCGCGTCTGCTCGACGAACTCCCGGATCCGCTCGTCCAGGGTGCTCACGATCAGGTACTCCAGCGGCCGCAGCGCCTGCCCGAGCGTGAGCAGATCCCGGTCGCCACTCTCGCTGGACACGAACACGAACCGCCGGTGGTCGGCGATCAGCCGCCGCAGCACTTTCACGCTCTCGATCATCACGTCCGGGTTGCCCGCCCCGGCGAGCAACTGGTACGGGGCCGGGCTGCCGTGCCCCATCCGCCACGGCGACTCCGCCTTCTCGGCCAGCACCCGCGCCTCGGCGAAGCTCATCACCGCCCGCTGAGCCAGCTCGCTCAGCCCGTCGCGGCGGTCCGGCTGGTTCAATCCGGCCCGGTGGTGGCGCCGTTCCAGAAGCTGCGTCAGTTCGCCCACCGGGTCGGCATGTTCCTCCCGCAGGTCTTTGCGGAACAGCCGCGTGGACCAACTGCCGGCGTTCCCGCAGTAGCTCACCAGGCACACGCCGATCTGGTACACGGTGAGGGCCAGGGTGTCGTGCGTCTGCACGGTGCCGTCGCACGCCTGCACCCGCCCGGCGAACAGCAGGTTCTGGTGCGTCTCCTTGATGTCGGTGAGGGTCACGTCGTCGTAGTGCCCGGCTTCCGGCGGCGCGCCGGGGGTGGTCTTCAGCTTCGGGAACACCACCCGCCGCACTTCCGCCTCGTGCCCCCGCTCGGCCGCCACCGCCGCCGTCACCTCCTGTTCGATGCGGGCGTACTCCCGCACCAGATCGACGCCGTCGTGCCACGACTTCGAGTTGATGTTCAGCACGTCCACCAGCGGCTCGCCGAACTGCTGCTCGAACTCGTCGGCCGTCAGCCCGCGGGCGATCCGGGACACGGGTAACGTTGGGTCGATCGCAGCAGGGGCGACGGCCATCGAAGTCCTCCTGTGCCGGTTGTTCCGCCGGGGCCGGGAAGTTCGACGCCAATTTAACGTGAATTCGTCGGCCGTGCAATCATCCGGTCAACGTGTAGGTCGCGGTCGAACAGGTCCGGAACGGACCGTGAGGCCCGACGCCGCAAGGTGAACCGCGGGCGTCAGCCCGTCGGGTGTGATTCACCCAGGCGGCTGACGCCGCCGGTTCACCCGATGTGGTTTCCGTCCCGCAGCCCCGCGATCCATCCGGCGATGGGCGGGGCGGGCGGCAGCAACAGAAGCGCGTACTCGGCGGCGACCGCCGCCGGCAGGCCGAACTCGGCGACCAGCCGCGACTCGATTTGCGAACGGTCCGTGTCGGTGTGGAACAGCTCGGCCGGGGCGAGCAGCTCGAACGCCAGCCAGTCGGCGTCGGCCTCCGCCCGCCGCTCGTTCTCCCCTTGCGGCCGACCGGCCGGGTCGCGGCTCATGAAGTGACTGTGCGGTGTCAGCGGGCGGTTCCGCAACACCGCGTGCAGGCGTTCATCCGTCGTCGGCGGGCGAAGGCCGTCGAGAATGTCCAGGGCGGCCGGCCCGAGCGCGCGTTCCACCTGCCGGCGGGGGGCGGCGTAGTCGCGGAGGAAGTGGGCGAGTTCGTGGGCGAACGAGAACCGGCGTTCATCCGACGGGTCGGCCGGATCGAGGAACACGTACCCGGCCCCCTTCCAGCAGTACAGGGCGGCACGAAGCGGGCGGTCCGGCTCGGCGAAATTCACCGGCACGCCCCGCGGGGTGAGGTACTCGACGACGCTTTTCACCCGCAGGTTCGGCCGCTCCACCACCATCAGCGAAGCGGCGAACGGGGCGAGCGTCTCCAGGTCGCGGGGGAACCCGGCCGGCCCGCCGACGTCGGCCCAGAACCGCTCGGCCAGGGCGACCACCCACACCGGCGGGGAAATAGTTCCAGGTTCCAAGTTCCAGGTTCCAGGTTCCAAGTTGCTGGTCGTCGCCGCGAGCCTGCGAGCGGGGTGGCTGGCTCCGCTCGCAGGCTCGCGGCGACGACACCGAAGCGAGCCGCCCATCGTTCAGCCCGTCGGCTTGTCCCCCGGCTTGTCGGGTTCGACCCGGTCGCGCGCCGCCAGCAGCGGGGCAGCGTCCTCGGGCACTCCCTGCTCCACCGCGAGCCGATGCGTCTCAGTCACCTCCGCGCACCGGACCGCCTGGGCCAACACGGTCCGGTTCAGCCCAAACTTGGTGGCGATGCGGTCCACGTCCTCCCGCAGCCCGGCCGGGTCGGTGCGGGGCATCTTGCACAGTCGGGCGTGGGCCAACGTTTCGGGCGTCGCGCCGAGCGCGGCCGACAGGGCGGGCTCGTCCATCTGCTGCACCTCGGCGTACCGCTCCAGGGCGAACGCCAGGAAGTACGGGTCGCGGGCCGCCCGGCGGGCGGCGCGGATCACCATGTCATCCATCGCCCCCTCCCACCGCCCGCTTAAGCCGGGCGTTGATGCGGTCCTTCGCCTTCTTCACCTCCCGCCGCTGTTCGTCCGCCGGCAGGTGGGTGATGCCCAACACCGCGGCGTACACGCTCGTCTTCCGCTCTCGATCCACCATCAGCTCGAACAGTTGGCGGTCCACCTCGCTCAGGGCGTCGATCACCGCCCGGGCGGCGGGCGGAACGGGCGGCGGCGGGTCGTCGTCCTCCTCATTCCGGGCGGGGGTGTCGAGTTCGACGGCGTCCCACGGAATTCGGTGTTCGCGGTGCCGGCGGTGTTTGTCGAACAGGTTGAGCAGCCGGCGGCGGGCGATCATCCGCAGGTACGCCGGCAGGCCGAGTTGGTCCGGGTCGTACCGCTCGGGGTATTTGCAGAAGGCGAGGACGGCGTCGGTGGCGGCAGACTCGGCGTCGTCCGGGTCGGTGGACGGCCGCCATGCCAGCACCGCCCGGGCGAGCGGCCGCAGCGCGAGCAGGAAGAACTCGCCGGCGGCGGTCGGGTCGTCGGCCAGCCGCCGCCACGCGGCCAGCAGTTCGTCGTCGGACGGCCAGGGCACCGTTCCACCCCGAGCATGTGTCAACGGTGCGGCCATCATGTCCCGGCTCGGCTGCCGTGTCAAATGCCGCCTACCCGTTAGCCCGACGCGCCAGCGAGGGTGAACTACCCGACCCTCGCTGGCGCGTCGGGCTAACGAAGACTCGCCGGCCCCGGCCCCGGCCATATCTTGTGGCTTGGGCAGGCGTCCGATTCCCCCCAGGCTCGCTTCACCATGACCACCCCCCGCTTCGCGGCCGCCGTCACCGCCGCCGTCCTGCTCGCGTCCGCCGGCCGCGCGGACATCGGGGTCATCACCCCGGCCGAGGCGAAGAAGCTGATCGACCAGACCGACCCGGCGAAGAAGCCGGTGGTGCTGGACACCCGCGGCGGGTACAAGGACTACTTCCGCGGGCACCTGCCCACCGCCCACCACCTGAACTTCGACACCCTGCGGGGCACCGACAACGGGGTGCCGGTGCAGTACCTGCCGGACGACATCACCAAGGCCCTGCTCGTCCGCGCCGGGGTGGACAAGGGCCGCACGCACATCATCTACGCCACCGGCGAGAAGCTGCCGAACGACGAGATCCTGAGCGCCAGCATGGTGGCGTACGTGCTGGAGAAGTACGGGGTGGAGGACATCCGCATCGTGGACGGCGGGCTGCCGGGGTGGACGGCGGCGAAGCTGCCGACGACGCAGGAGTACTTCGGCAACCCGAAAGGCACCCTGCCGGACAAGGGCAAGCCGGAGATCGCGCTGGCGGTGGACGACGTGCTGAAGCGGAAGCCGGGGAGCGTGCTGGTGGACGCCCGGCCGAAGAACGAGTACCTGGGGGACGACGACCTGTGGCTGCGGAAGGGGCACATCCCCGGCGCCATCAGCTTCCACTGGGCGCGGCTGATGGAGGCGGACAACACGCACCAGTTCAAGCCGTTCGAGACGACCAAGAAGGAGTTGGAGGCGGCCGGGCTGACCGCCGACAAGGACATCCTGGTGTACTGCGGCACGTCGCGGGAGGGCAGCCTGCTGCGGTTCTACCTGAAGCACGTGGCCAAGTACCCGAACGTGCGGCTGTACGAGGGGTCGTGGAAGGAGTACGTGGCGCTCAAGCACCTGCCGACGGAGACGAAGGAGAACAAGTAGGCGAGCCGAGCGGCGTGAGCCGCCGGTTGATCGGGTGAACCGCGGGCGTCAGCCCGTCGGGTGTGTTCCGAACCCGACGGGCTGACGCCCGCGGTTCACCAAAAACCGACGCCTGACGGCGTGCGGCTCGCCCACCTCCCCATGACCCTGCTCCTCCTCCTCGCCGTCGGGTGCGTGGCGTTCACCAACGGGGCGAACGCCAACTTCAAGGGGGTGGCGTCGCTGTACGCCGGCGGCACCGCCACCCTCCGCACCGCCGGGCTGTGGGGCACCGCCGCCACCTTCGCCGGGTCGGTCGCCGCCCTCTTCTGGGCGACGGAGTTGCTCGTCGCGTTCACCGGCCGCGGGCTGGTGCCGGACGACCTGGTCATCTCCCCGCGGTTCGTCGCCGCCGTCGCCCTGGGCGGGGCGGTCACCAGCTTCCTCGCCACCCGCCTCGGGTTCCCGGTGTCCACCACCCACGCACTGGTCGGCGCGCTGGCCGGGGCCGGGCTGGTCGGGTCCGGCGAGGTGCAGTTCAACGCGCTCGGCCGGCTGTTCGTGTACCCGCTGCTCGTCAGCCCGTTCGTCGCCGCCGTCGCCGGCGCGGGGGTGTACCTGCTGCTGCGGGCGTGCCGCCTCACCCCGGACCGCCGCACCCCGCTGCTGGACGCCCTGCACTTCCTCACCGCCGGCGCCGCCAGCTTCGCCCGCGGGCTGAACGACACCCCGAAGATGGCCGCCCTCATGCTGGCCGTTCCGGGGGTGGGCGTGACCGGGGCGTTCCTGCTGGTGGCGGTGTTCATCGCCCTGGGCGGGCTGCTCGACATCCGCCGGGTGGCCGAGACGCTGGGCAAGAAGATCGCCGACGTGAACCCCGGCCAGGGGTTCGCCGCCGGCCTCGTCACCGCCGGGCTGGTGACCACCGCCAGCCTGCACAGCCTGCCGGTGAGCACCACGCATGTGAGCGTCGGCTCGCTGCTCGGCATCGGCGCCACCGCCGGCCGGGTCCACTGGCGGAAGGTGGGGGAAATCCTGTTCGCGTGGGTGAGCACGGTGCCGTGCGGGGCGGGCCTCGCGGCGGTGGCGTACTGGGTGCTCGGCTGACGGCCGCCTCACCGCGGGCGGGTGAACTCGACCTCGACCTCGCACTCGGACACCACCGGGTGGCCGTCGCGGGCGGCGGTGGCCTTGGCCGTCAGCTTCCACACGCCGACCAGCTTCGGGTCGGCCTTGCTGCTCAGCACGACCGCGGCGGTCGGCTTGTCGGCCGGCCAGTCCAGTGGGGCGGCGGACACCAGCCCGGCCCACTCCGACGGGACGACCACCTCCACCTTCACTGCTCCCGTCAGCTTCGGCGAACGGAACAGCTTGAGCGGCACCGCCGCCGGCTCGCCGCCCGCCGTCGTGATCTCGTCCGGCCCCGCCGTCAGCTTCATCAGTGCCCCCTCTACGCTCATCGTCACCTGCCCGTCCATCGCCGCCAGCACCCACACCGGCTTGCCCGTCGGGTCCGGAATCTTCGCCATCCCTACCAGCCCGATGCGGGACGTGCGGGTGGACTCCAGGTGTTCGGGCAGCTTCACCGGGTACAGCACGCGGGTCTGGCCCGGCGGCACCGGGACCGCCGGCCCGCGAATGCCCTGGCGGTGCCGCTGCTGGGCGCCGGCCATGTCCAGGACGATCTCGCCGGCGAACCCATCGGTGCGTTCGATCACCAGGTCGGCCAGGTGAGTCGAGCCGCGGTACACCTTGCGGCCGCCGTCCGCCTCGGGCGACTTCACCGCGAACGGCGGCTTCAGCGTGGTCGCCATCAGCACGCGGTCTTCCGCCTTCACTGACACCGGCCTGTCATCGACGACGGCCACCCCGCGGACGGTGACGGTCGCGGTGGACACACCCGCGGTTTTCGCGCACTCCAGCGGCACGGCCACGCTCGGGGCGCCGGCGGGGATGACGACCTCGTTCGCCACCGTCACCCCGGCGGGCAGCCCGTTCAGCTTGACGGTGATCGGCCCGTGGAACCCGCCCTCGCGGACGGCTTCCACGGTCAGCGTCGCTTTCCCGCCGATGGGCACGCTGGCGACGCCCGCGGTTTTCAGGGTGAACCCGTTCGCCGGCTTGCGGACGACTAGACGGTACACGAAGCTCGGATCGGGCGTCTTGCCGGACAGGTCGGCGACGGACACCTGATATTCGCCGTCGGCGGGGAGGGTGACGACGGCCCGCGGGTCGTTCGGTCCGCCGGCGTCATCGTTCACCGCGAGCGGCTTGCCGTCGGCCGTCAGCACCGTCACCGCGGCGTCCACCGGCGAGCCGAGCCGCTTGGCCTGAACGGCCACGTCCCACACCTCGCCCTTCTTCCCGGCGAACCAGTACACGTCCCGCTTGCCCCGCTTCCCGATCCGGCCCGTCACCCCGCACGGGCCGGCCAACTTCGGCCCGTCGGCCTCGATCCGCTCGGCCGTGTCGGTCGTATGCAGGGTGAACGTGGCGGTGCCGTGCGGCGTGTCCAGCCGGTACACGAACGCCCCGCCGATCGGCCGGGGGAATTCCACCTCGGCGGTCACGCTCTCCAGCTTCGCCGCCCCGGTGGCGAGGCCGTAGCCGATAAACTCGACCTCACGGCGTTCGCCGACCCGCCCGCACGCCGGCATCGCAGCCACCACCCGCGGGCCGCTCGTGAGCGTCAGCCGGTAGGTGAAATTGCGATACCCTCGGTGGTCCACCTCCCGCACCGCGATCGTGTACACCCTCCCCTTCTCCACGGCGAACGTGAGCGTCGGGTCCACACCTTCGGTGTCCACCGCCTCGGCGATCCGCTTCGGCCCGTCGAACACCTCGACCACCCCGTTGAACTCGTTGCCGATCCGCCGGGCGAACAGGTCGGCCGTCACCAACCCGGTCGCCATCGCGGTGAACTGGTAGCGGTCGATCTCCTCGATCCGCCGCAGCCGGCCGTTCACCGTGATTGGCAGCGTGAGTTGCTGAGCACCCTTACGCCCTTCGTCCTCCGTCAACTCGTCGTCGTTCCCGATGACGAACACCCCACCCGCGCTCGCGCCGTTGGCGTTCGCCACGCTCCACCGCATCGGGCCGGGCGGCAGGTCGTCCGGCAGGTGCAGCTTCGCCTTCACCTCGCGAGGCAGCCGCGGGTCGTTGTCGAAGCTCTTGATGCCCACCCAGAACGGCGGGTCGGGGACGATCACCTCCCCCGGCGGGCCGAGTTGCTCGAACTTCACCCGCGGGTCGGCGAAGAAGAACTGGATGTCCGGCGTCCAGTCCGACCCGCCGAACACGACCTCGACCGTCTGCCCCGCCTTGGCGCCGGGCGGCCAGCAGTAGCAGTCCTTGCCCGGCGGCAGTTGGGCGAGGGAGACGGAGGGGAGCAGGAGCAGGGAGAAGAGGGATTTGGAAATGCTATTCAAGACCTCACCCCCCCCCCGCCCCCTCTCCCACGGGGAGAGGGGGTGTTCAACGGCCGGACGCCGCGGTGTTGTCGCCGCGAGCCTGCGAGCGGAGCCAGCTACCCCGCTCGCAGGCTCGCGGCGAC
>JALHQU010000043.1 GCA_022841795.1 Fimbriiglobus sp. | reverse complement strand
CGGCGGGGGCGGCCTTCGGCGGCAGCGGCACGTCGATCCGCAGTTCCCCCCCGCCGACGTTGTGAACCAGCGTCTCTCCGTTGTGGACGACGATCACCTGCGAGTACACCCCGTGCTTACCGGCCGGGCTGGTCTTGTCGGTCGTCACCGGGATGGCAAGCTCCTTGCTGTCCTTCGTGATCTTCTGGTCCGGGGCCGTCACTTTCGTCGGCAGACCGATCAGCTTCACCACCGCCTCGCCCTGGAACGCGGCGGCCACGGTGATCTTGTTGAACACCTGCGTCGGCTGCCCCTGTTCGACCGCCGCCCGCTCCTGGGCGAACGTCACCATCGGCGGCTGCACCTCCAGGGTGAACAACTGGCTGCTCGTCCACACCGGCCCCTTGCCGGCGTCGCCCACGGCGATCACGGCGGTTTTCCACTTGCGGGCGGCGGCGTTCGGCGCGGCGTTGGTGTACAGCAGGCACTCGGTCTGGTTCGGCTGGATGACCGCGCTGCCGGCGATGCCCATGCCCGGCGGGGTGAACAGCGGGTACACGGTGATCGGCCCGGTGAACCCGGCCGCCCGCTTGGCCACGACTTTCAGGTTGATCGACCCGTTCTGCGGCACCGCCGCCTTCGGCTCGACCACCTCTATCGAGTACGGGGCGGTGTCCGTCACCGCGACGGCGATGCGGTCGGCGTAGTGCCGGTGGAACGGGGTGTTGTTCAGGGCGATGCAGTAGTTCACGTCCAGGCTGGTGGTGCCCTTCGCCGCCACCTTCGGGTCGGCCGGGGCCACCACGAACGGCAGCAGCGCCCCGCCGTTCGCCGCGTCGGGTTTCGCCTCGAACACCACCGGCACCGCCCCCAGCCCGGGGTCCACCGGATCGACCGCCGCGGTCAGGCCGGTCGGCAGGCCGGGGAACGCCAGGGTCGCCACCCCGCCCCAGTCCGCCCGCTGTACGTTCACCATCGTGGCGTACCGCCCGCCCTTCGGCACGGTCACGTTCTGCCGGTCCTGGTTGGCGACGTTGTTCCCGTCCACCTTCGGGATGTTCGTCGTCGTCCTCGCCTCCACCGCTGTCAGTTCCAGGCGGAAGAAGTAGTCCGGCCCGCCCTTCCGCAGGTGGTCGTGGACGTACAGCACATACTCCCGGTCCTCCGGGATGGCGAACCGCAGGTAGCTGTCCGGGTTGGCCCCGTTGTCGTCGTTCCCGCCGCGGTACGTCCCGAGCTGACCCTTGTTGTCGTCGCCGATGTGAATCACCGGGTCGAGCGACGAGCCGAGCCGCCGGGCGTAGCAGTGGATGTCGAACACCTGCCCCTTCTTGGCCGCGAACTTGAAGTACTTCGTCTCCCCGGCCTTGCTGATGACCCCGTGGAACGCCCCCGGCGCGGCCCCGGCGACGGCCGCTTGCGGGGAAACGTTCGCCCCGGTCTCGACCACGCCGGGGATGTCCAGCACCCGGCACTTGAACCCGGTCGGGGCGATGCCGTCCGGCGTCTGGCAGTGCAGGCGGAAGTTCTCGTCGGCCGTCGCCGGCAGCTTGATCTTCTGCTTGAGCGGGCCGGCCGGATCACCCAGGAAGGTGAACTCGACCTCCTCGCCCGGCTTCCCGCCGGCCGGCACCACCGCCGTCGGCACCGGGAACGTGCCGACGTGCAGGCGGTAGCTGCTGCCCCCGCCGTTACTCGCCTCGCGGACCAGCACCAGGTACTTGCCGTCCGCCGGCACCACCACCGAACACCGCCCGTCCTGCCCGCCCAGCGGGGAGTCGTCGCTGGTCGCCAGTTCGAACCGCTTGTCGTTCAGGATGGCGACGAACGGGTCCCAGAACCCGACCCCCAGCCGCATCGCCTCCACCTCCACGCTCAGCCGCTGCCCCTTCTTCATGTCCACCACGAAGTAATCCACGTCTTCCCCGCCGATGCTGCCGTGGACGGTGCTGTTCAGCGGGATCGGCTGCGGGGTGGCGAACTCGCTGTTCGGCTCCTTCTCGTCCGTCACCGGCAGGGCGCCGACCCAGAACGTGCGGGCGTCGGAGATGCCGGAGGCGGTGCGGACGCGGAACAGGTGTTCGCCCAGCCGGCAGTCCGGGGCGATGGCGAGGGTGACTTTCAGCCGGGCGTCGTCGATCACCTCCAGCTTCTTCACCGCGATGCCGGGGTAGTAGACGAACACCTCCTGGGCGTCGGTCAGGCGGGCGCCGCTGAACGTGACGACCGCCTCGGTGCCGCGTTGCGCCCCCGGCGGGCTGATGCCGCCGAGGACCGGGGAGGCGGCTCGCAGTTCAGAATTTGAACCACAGAGGCACAGAGACACAGAGAAGAACAGAGCGAGGCCTGAAAACCGGGGGGCAGTCATCGGTGAACTCTCACTTGGTTTTGTCTTCTCTGTGTCCCTGTGCCTCTGTGGTTCATCCATTCCCCGTCTCACGCCAGCAACTCTTTCCGCAGGTGCCCCTCGCGGATGATGTCGATCGGCCGGTCGCCCGGCGACATCAGCTTCTTGGTGGCGTCGATGCCCAGGCAGTGGTACACCGTCTGCCCCAGGTCTTCGACGGTCAGCCCGTCCTCGTCCGGCTCGCTGGCGGTGGCGTCGCTCTTGCCGTACACGGACCCCTTCTTGATGCCCCCGCCGGCCAGCACCACGCTGAACACCTTCGGCCAGTGGTCGCGGCCGGCGGTGCCGTTGATCTTCGGGGTGCGGCCGAACTCGCTGGAGATCATCACCATCGTCTTGTCCAGCATCCCGCGGCTGTTCAGGTCATTAATCAGGGCGGCGAACGCCTGGTCGAGCTGTGGCAGTTGGCTCTTGGTGCCGCCGACGATGCCGTTGTGCAGGTCCCACCCGCCGTAGGTGAGCGTCACGAACCGCACCCCGGCCTCCACCAGCCGGCGGGCGAGCAGCAGCCGCTGACCAGCGGCGTTCCGCCCGTAGGCGTCCCGCAGCTTGGCGTCCTCCTTGTTGATGTCGAACGCGTCGCGGGCCTTCTCGCTCGAAATCAGCCCGTAGGCCCGCTGGTAGAACGTGTCCATCGCGTCCAGGTTGTCCGCCTTCTCCTTCTTGGCGAAGTGCTCGTTCACCGCGTCCATCATCTGCCGGCGGGAGGCGAACCGCTCGGGGGTCACCCCGCCGGGCAGGGTCAGGTCTTGCACCTTGAACCCGCCGTTCGCCGGGTCCGACCCCAGGCTGAACGGGGCGAACGCGCTGCTCAGGTACCCGCTGCCGGCGTAGTTCGTCGGCATGCTCGGGATGGCCACATACGGCGGCAGGTTGTTCCGCACCCCGAGTTCGTGGCTCACCACGCTGCCCATGCTCGGGAAGGTGAGGGCCGGGCTGGGGCGGTAGCCGGTGAACATGTTGTGCGTGCCCCGCTCGTGGGCCGCCTCGCCGTGCGTCATCGCCCGGCAGATGGTGATCTTGTCCGTCACCTTCGCCGTTTGTTTCAGGCACTCGTTCAGCAGCACCCCGTCCACATTCGTCTGCACCTGGGCCATCTCCCCGCGGTACTCGATCGGGGCGTTCGGCTTCGGGTCCCAGCTCTCCTGGTGCGCCTGGCCGCCGGGCAGGAAGATGTGGATGAGCGCCTCCGCCTTCGGCCCTTTCTTGTCCGCCGGCTTGGCCGGGTCCGCGGCCTGGGCGGATTGCAGGCGGAAGAACTGGTCGAGGGTGAGGCCGAGGGCTCCCACCGCTCCCACATGCAGGAACGACCGGCGGTCGAGGGGCGAGCCGGGGCAGAAGGTGGAGCGGAAGTTCACGATCGGACTCCTTTACGGGGGGTCGCGGTCACGGGGCGTGGGAAAGAAAACCCGCCGGGGCAAAACAGTGTTGCTCGCACGGTCGTATCGGGCAACCGGGTGGTGCCGGGTTGGACGCTCGGGCGTGGGGCGATAGTTCCGGTCCGGTGAGTCGTCGGGTTTGAGCCGAAGTCCGGTGGGGGCGGCGGGGATGAATAAACGGCAGCAACAGGCAGACCGAGAACGGTCCGGGTGGGGTGGGAATATCGAACGAGTTTAGTCAACCCGACCACAGGCGTCAATTCTGGACGGGTGCGAGCGTTTGGGTATTCAGGCGAACCCGGTGTGCCTACTACACTCAGGCACACCGCAACCTATTCGCCCCCATCCGGTTACGCACTCCTCTCGATCCACCCGCCGCCGAGTACCCGCGTGCCGTGGTACAACGTGACCGCCTGCCCTGGCGTGACCGCCGACTGCGGCTCGGCGAATCGCACCGTCGCCCCGCCGTCCGGCGTAGCCGAAACGGTGGCGTCACACCCGCCGTGCCGGTAGCGGATTTTGGCGGTGCAGGGCAGGGGGGATGGCGGCGGGTCGATCAGCCAGTTCACCCGCGACGCCTCCAGGCCGGTCGAGAGCAGGTCCTCAGCATCGCCGACGATCACCTCGTTCGTCTGCGGCAGCACCTCCAGCACGAACCGCTTCTTCCCGGCCGCCACCCCCAACCCCTTCCGCTGGCCGACGGTGAAGCGGTCGATGCCGTCATGCTCGCCCAGCACGGTGCCGTCCTTCTCGCGGATCACCCCGGCCGTGACCGCTTCGGGTCGCCGCTTCCGCACCACGTCCGTGTGGTTGCCGCTGGGCACGAAGCAGATTTCGACGCTGTCCGGCTTGGTCGCCACGCTGGTCAGCCCGGCTTCGGCGGCGAACGCCCGGATCTGCGGCTTGGTGTACCCGCCGACCGGGAACAGCAGGTGCGGCAGCACTTCCCGTTTGATACCGTGCAAGACGTAGCTCTGATCCTTGTCCGGGTCAACACCCTTGTGCAGTTCCGGGCCGTCGGGTCCGTTCAGCACCTGGGCGTAGTGGCCGGTGGCGATGAAATCGCACCCGAGCTGCTTCCCGAACGCCCACAACTGCCCGAACTTCAGCCAGTTGTTGCACACCACGCACGGGTTCGGGGTGCGGCCCTTCAGGTACTCGTCGGCGAAGTAGTCGATGATCTTGTCGAACTCCCGCTCGAAGTTGAGCGCGTAGAACGGCAGGTCCAGCTTGTCGGCCACCCGGCGGGCGTCGTTCGCGTCGACGGCCGAGCAGCACCCCTTCTTGTTGTCCGGCCGGTGGTCGATCTCGTCGGTGTGCGTGCCGGTCCGCATGAACAGGCCGATCACCTCGTACCCCTGCTTCCGCAGCAGCACGGCCGAGGCCGAACTGTCCACCCCGCCGCTCATCGCCAGCACCACCCGCCCGGGCATCGGAACTCCCTGAATTCGCGTCATTTCGGACCGTCTGATACCTAGTATACAGGGACCGAGCGGATGCCGTATCCGCGCTGCCCGCTTCACCCGTCTGCCTTCGGAGAGTTGAAGATGCGTCGCACCCTGTTCGCCGCCGTGCTGGTCGTGTGGGCCGCCGCCGGACTGACCGCCCAGGACAAGAAAGACGACAAGAAGGACGTGAAGGCCCCGAACCTGTACCCGCTGGTGAAGGGCACCAAGTGGGAGTACGAGGTGAGCGTCGCCGGGCAGAAGATGGACGCCACCCAGGAGGTGACGGACGTGACCGAGGCGAAGGAGAAGGGCAAGCCGGCCGTCTCCACCATCGCCACCAACATCTCCACCCCGATGGGCAAGCAGTCGCTCACCGAGGAGATGTCGGCCGACGACAAGGGGGTGTACCGGCACTCCATGCAGGGGCAGAAGCTGGGCACCCCGGTGACGGCCATCAAGTACCCGGCCAAAGAAGGCGACAAGTGGGACGCCAAGATCGCCATGGCCGGGCAGGAGGCGGACGCCACGTTCGAGATGAAGAAGGCGGAGAAGGTGAAGGTGGCGGCCGGCGAGTACACCGCCCAGCCGGTGGAGATGACCATCTCGGTGATGGGCCAGACCATCAAGGCGACCAACTGGTACGCCGACGGGGTGGGCATCGTCAAGCAGGAGATGGCCCTGCCCGGCAACCAGACGGTGACGATGGAGCTGAAGAAGTTCACCGCCGGGAAGTGACGACCGGCGACGGACGCGATGCGGCCGGGTTTACCCCGGCCGTTTTCATTTCCCCCGCCCCGGCGGCAGCCCCACCCACCCCGCCGCCGGGTCCAGCCCGAGCGCCGCCGCGATCATCGGCGCCACCGCCAGCGAGTTCACCGCCGCGTCGATCACCCCCGCCTTCGGCACCCCGCCGCCGATCGCCATCAGCGGCACATGCGTGTCGTAGGCGTGCGGGCTGCCGTGGCTGGTGCCGAGCGACCGCTCGCCGAGCGGCAGACAGTACGGCTTCGGGATCAGGTACACGTCCCCGCAGCGGTCCGGGTGGTAGCCGAGCTGGGCCGAGCGGACGAGCGGGTCGGCCGCCGGCGGGCCGGCGAGGACGGCAGCCGGGTACGCCGTGTGCATATGCGGGCGGTTGGCCGCCCACTTGGCGGCGAACGCCGCCACCTCGGCTGGGTCTGCGCCGTGTGCTTTGATCGCCCGCCGGTTCAGGTACACCCACGGGGAGAAGTCGCGGTCCAGCCGCTCGAACCAGCCGAAGCCGGTCGGGTCCAGTTCGCCGAACGTCTCGTTCAGCACCTTCCCCAGGCCGTCCGGCCCGAACTCCGGCCGCGGGTCGAACCGCACCGCGTCCGGGTGGTCTTTCGCACTCGCCTCCGGCAGCGGGCAGATGCCGTGGTCGGCGGTGACGATCAGCGTGTACCGCTCGCGGCCGACGGTTTTGTCGAGGTGGTCGATCATGGCGGCGATCAGCTCGTCGGTCCGCAGGGTGGTGTCTAACACCTCGTGCGAGTCCGGCCCCCACTTGTGCCCGACGGTGTCGTTCGACGAGAACCCGAGGAACAAGAGGTCGGTGGTGCCGTCGCCGAGGCGTTCGGCGTCGATGCACCCGCGGGCGAACTGCCACAGCAGCTCGTTGCCGAACGGCGACGCCTCCAGCCGCTCGTAGTACCGCTTGTTCGGGTACTTCTGGGCGTCGATGTTCAGCGGGTGCGGGAACGTCGAGCCGTACCCGACCAGCCCGCCGGTGCGGAAGTCTCGGTCGTACTGCGTTTCGCCGGGAGCGTCGTCCGGGCCGACGGCGGCGGTGTACGCCGCCTCGTCGCCGAGCCGGTCCCACTTCTTCGTGAACCAGCGGTCGGCCGCCTTCGAGTCGTTGAACGCCGTCACCCACTTGTGCGGGGCGTCGCGGTAGTAGCTGGTGGTGTGGAACTCACCGGCGAACGTGTCGAAGCAGTACACGCCGTCCGGCTTCTTCCCGCCGAGCAGCGCCGCCGCGCGGTCCTTCAGGGCGAGGCTGAACACGCGGGCGGTCGGGTCGGCCTTCTTCAGCCGGTCGCCGATGCCGTCGCACAACAGTTGTTCCGGGGTGAACCCGTCGCCGATGTCGAGGTCGCCCTTCGGCACGCGGGCGGTCTGGCGGAAGCTGGTGGTGGACAGCACCTCGGCGTGGCGGGTGCGGTCGAACCAGCGGTTCTCGATGATACCGTGAACCGACGGCGGCATCCCGGTGCCGATGCTGGCGTGGCCGGGGGCGGTGGAACTGCACGAGTACGGCAGGCGGGCGTTGGTGTACGTCACCCCGTCGCGGCTGATGCGGGCGAACCCGTTCGGGCCGTACAGCTTCGCCCACCGGGTGGGGTAGTCGCCCCGCATCTGGTCGAACACGGCGACGACCACCAGCCGACCCGTGGCCGGTGCCGTGGCGGTCGGCGGGGTCGGCTCGTCCCACCGGCCGGCCAGGTACACCGCCCCGACGGCGGCGAACGCGACCGCCGGCAGCAGGACGAACAGGACGCGGAGGGGTCGGGGCATGGTGTGTTCCTGTTAGCCCGACGCGCCAGCGAGGGTCAGGCTCGGCCCTCGCTGGCGCGTCGGGCTAACAAATCGCGGCTACGATTTACTTCCCGTCGTTCTCCTGCAGCCGCCACTTCTCGTCGAAGAACCCGGCGCGGACCACCTTGCCGGGGAACCGGCTGTGCGGGGGGGTGGACACGTCGATGACGGCGTAGTCCGGCAGCTTCGGCACCTGCCGGGCGTTGTTCAGGTAGTCGTACTCCCGGAACGTGAACCCGCTGTTCAGCACCACGTACTTCGCCGGGTTCAGCGGGTTCGGGTAGACGAGCAGTGTCACCGTGCTGTCGCCGAATTCCTTGAACGGCAGTTTGTCGGCGATCTTCGCCAGGATTGCGTTGCTCTTCGGGTCGCCCCACAGAATCAGGTTGTTGTTCTTGATGTCGTCGGCGGTCACGTCCGTGTCGTCCTTGACCGGGGCGTCGCCGCGGAACTGCTTCCGCCAGTGATCAGTGGCGTGCTTCATCTCCTTCTGCACCCACTCGCCGGTCGGTTTCGTCATCGGCTTGCCCGTCGGCCGCACCATCAGGAACGAGTCCATGAAGGCGTCGTCGATCGGGCCTTGCAGACCGGGCTTCTTGGGGACGTAGAGGGTGCTTCCGGGGATACCCCACTTCTTCCCGTCGGAGTTCTCGAACGACGCGGTCACGCTTTCGCCCGCCTTGCGCCACAGGGCGTCCGCCCGCTCGCCGTTGATGACAACGCCGTTCTTGGGCTCGGTCGGGAGGGTGATCCGCAACACCGCTATGCCGGTCGCCTTCAACTCGACCTTGCCGTCCTTGTACGTTCCGCTCACTGTCGCTTCAGACCAGTGCTTGTCGAGCCGGAGCACCGTCAGCCAGTCGCACCTGTTGTACCGCAGCGTGTATGTCGTGAACTTGATCTCGCTGCGGTCCTTCGGCAGCCCATTCGCCACGACCGCGTCGATCTTCTCGTTGATCTCCTTCTTGGCATCCGCCGTGTACTTGTGCCCCTCCTTCGCCCCGATGACGTGCGGGAACTCGACGCCCGCGGCCTTGGCGTACTTCACCATGATGTCGGCGGCCTGCTTCTGCTTGTCGTTCTCCCCGCTGTACGCCACCGTCGGCAGGTTGAACAGGTTCTGGGCGTACTCGGTGGCGTCGTACATCCGCCACAGCTTCTGCTCCCACCACTCCGGCTTCACCTTCTCGTTCTGGAAGTTGCCCAGGAACTCCTTCGTCTCGGCGAACCCGGCGCCGGGAGCCGCCGCCGCCCACAGCGTCGGGTAATGCACCGCGTACTGCCAGCACGCCGCCCCGCCCATGCTGAACCCGCGTGCGACGATGCGGTCGGTGTCGATGCGGTAGTGCTTCTTGACGTGATCCAGCACCTCGAACGAGTCGATCTCGCCGGCGAACTTGTTGGCGTTGCTGAACCGGCCGAACGGGTGGACGACGATCGCCCCCGGCGGGGTGAACTCGCCTTTGCTCCGCTGCCGCTCGGCGATGAACGACAGCTCCAGGTTGTTCTCGTACCGCCCGTGCCACCAGAAATCGAGCCGGTGCTTCTTGCCGCCCTTGAAGTCGTACTCCGGCGGGATGACCAGCCCGTAGGGTTGCACGCTGCCGTCGATCTTCGACTTATAGCCGCGGACGACCAGCCCGGTGGCGGTGGTCCAACCCGGCTTGCCGTCGCGGAGTTCCTTCGCCCGCTCGATCCCCTTCTTCAGCAGCGCCTTCGCCGTCGCCACGTCGTCCCGTTTCGGCTGGGTGGTGACGTACATCTCGTCGTAGTCCAGCGCCCACCGCACCGCCTTCTCGTAGATTTGCACGTCCGGCAGCAGGGTGAGCAGTTCCGGCTGCCCCTTCACCGCGGCCGTCGTGTCGGCGATCTCCTTTTGCAACTCCGCCAGCCCCGCCCGCAACTCCTTCGCGTCGGCCTCGGGAACGGGCGACCCCTTCGGCGGGATCGGCCGCACGTTGTCCGGCAGGTTGTCGCCGGGGCCGTCGGCGAACGCAGGGGCGGGGAGGAGTGTCAGCAGCAGGACGAGGCGGGGGAGTCGCATCGGCTTCTCCGGGCGGCGGAAGTGGGCGGGGTTCGGTGTGGGGCAAGTTTCCAACTTGCCGTGGCAAGATGCAATCTTGCCCCACACCCGCGGGCCGGGTTCACGAAAACAACACTGCGGGCGGCTGTGGGGTTCTCGGCACCCGCGGGGGTCGCTAAGTTAACTATTTAGTCGCGCAACGACTCGCAACCGTTCCGGAGGGTTTCCAGTGGCGGCGACCAAGCTGATCGACGTGCGGCGGGGGATGGTGCTGAACATGGACGGGCAGTTGTACTACTGCCTGGACCGCGACCTGAACACGCCGGGCAACTGGCGGGCCATCCTGTACCTGAAGCTGAAGAACCTGAAGTCGGGCAGCATCACCGACACGCGGGTGCAGCCGGACGACAAGGTGGAGGTGGTGTTCCTGGACACCCGCGACCACACGTACAGCTACAAGGACGGCGACGAGTACGTGTTTATGGACGCCGAGACCTTCGAGCAGGTGAACCTGGGCAATGACATGGTCGGCGACATGATGAAGTACCTGCGGGAGAACGACACGGTGAAGATCACCTTCTACGACGGCAAGGCGCTGAGCATGGAGCTGCCGCAGACGGTGTCGCTGAAGGTGATCGAAACCGAGCCGAGCATCAAGGGGGCCACCGCCGCCGCCCAGACCAAGCGGGCGGTGCTGGAGACGGGGCTGGAGATCCAGGTGCCCAGCTTCATCACCGAGGGCGAACTGCTGGTCGTCCAGACGGAAGACGGCAAGTACCTGCGGCGGGCGAAGGAGTAGTGCTCGGCTCCCCTCTCCCCTTGAGGGAGAGGGGCTGGGGGTGAGGGGGTTTTGAAGTGGCGCTCGTCACCCTCACCACCGACTTCGGCGAGGCGGCCCCGTATGTGGCGGTGATGAAGGGCGTCCTCCTGGCCATCCACCCGGACGCCCGGCTGCTCGACCTGACCCACCGCATCCGCCCGCAGGACGTGGCCCACGCCGACTACTTCCTCGGCACCGCCGTGCCGCACTTCCCGCCCGGCACCATTCACCTCGCTGTCGTCGATCCGGGCGTCGGCGGGGAGCGGAAGCCGCTCCTGATCGAGGCCGGCGGGCAGTTCCTGATCGGCCCGGACAACGGCATCTTCACCCGCACGGTTCACGCGCTGGGCGGCACGCCGACGGTGCGAACGCTGGAGAACCCGCAGTACCGCCGCCCGGAGGTGAGCGCCACCTTCCACGGGCGGGACGTGTTCGCCCCGGCCGCAGCGCACCTGAGCCGCGGGGTGCCGCCGGCCGAGTTCGGGCCGGTGCAACCCACCTGGGTGCAGCGGAAGCACACGTCGGCGGTGTGCTGGCAGAACGTGTGCGGCGGCGACGTGCAGTTCATCGACGACTTCGGCAACGTCATCACCAACATCCCCGCCGACCGGGTGAAGGAACTGCCGGTCCACGTGTCGCTGAACGGCGAGCCGCCGCACCCGCTCCGCTGGGTGCGGACGTATTCGGACGCCGCCCCCGGCGAACTGGTCAGCCTGTTCAGCAGCGATGGGTTCGTCGAGATCGCGGAGGTGAACGGGAATGCGGCCAAGCGGGTGTCCGCTGCGGTGGGGATGGCGGTGAAGATACGGTTCGGGTGAGCGGCGTCAGGCCGCGGCCGTGGCCCGGCGGCGGCGGACCAGTCGCACCACCCCTAACCCGATGGCCGCGGTCGCCAGGATCAGGCCCGGCTCCGGCACCGGGGACATGGAGGACGGGGAGGCGGTGACGATGTAGTCGTCCACGTAGAAGTTGTTGAACGGGGCCAGCTCCGACCCGGCGGACAGGCTGAAGTTGTACGCCAGCATGCCGATCTCGTCGATCGACACCGTCGCCCCGAACGTGTTGCGGAACGGCACGTCGGTGATGAACGCCCCGCCGGCGGTCTGGAACTGGATGGCGTCCGGGTTGCCCTCGCGGTACACCCGGAACGTCTGGGTGCCGAAGTTCATCTCGGTGAACAGGTCGTGCCACTGGTTGGCGCCGAACAGCCCGGTCGGGGTGGACACCGCCTGGGTGGACCCGCCGGTGGCCGCGTTCGTGCTCACCGTCAACTGCCCCTGGCTGCCGACCATCACCGTCGCCAGCGCCTGCTGGGTGCCGGCGGCCGTCTTCCCCTCCAGGTAGATGCCGGCGAACGGGATGTCGAAGAACCCGCTCGTGTCCCGCAGCCCGGAGAACCGCGCCTGCACGAACGGTTTGCCGGCCGCCACCGGGTTGTACGAGGTGAAGGTGGGCGGCACCACGTACCAGAAGTTGGCCCCGCTGCCGGAGAACCCGGGCACGGCGAAGTTCGGGCCGACCGCCTGGAACGCCTGGCTGCCGGTCCGCACGACGCCGGTCTGGATGCGACCGGAGTCGGCGTCCAGCGGGGCGTTCAGGTACCCCTGCTGGAACAGGATGGAGCCGGCGGTGAACGGCGACTCGAACCCGTTCGTGGTGTACACGGTGGTCACCTGGGCGGGCGCGAGGCCGGCGGTGAGCACGACGGCGAGCGAGCACAGAGCGACGGTGCGAAAGGCGCGGCGCATGGTCCGGTCTCCCCGTGGTGGGGCGTGGGACGAGGGCCGTCGGCGGTGGGCGAACGGGGAGGAGCCGGCGGGCCAAATTGCCCAACAGGTAGAACGGCGTTGGAGGTTACGCAACCCGGACGGATAAGCTTTCCAGGTCTTCTCGCCGGACGCCGAATTTGGCCAGCCGGGAATGCGAACCGGGGCGGAACGCCGGTTCCGCCCCGGGCGGAGGACTGAGGCGGAACTCGCGAAAGTGGGGGCGGTCCGGTAACGCGGGGAGCCGGTGAGCCGTGACCGCCGGAGTCGGGTGTGGCTGGTGTCCCGGCTTCAGCCGGTGTTCGCCGCGACCGCCGACCGCCTGAAGGCGGGACACCAGCGAAACCCCGCCCCGTGGCGGTCACTCCACCGTCACGCTCTTGGCCAGGTTGCGGGGCTTGTCCACGTCGCACCCGCGGAGGACGGCCACCTCGTAGGCGAACAGTTGCAGCGGGATGCTGCACACGATCGGCTGCAGGTACTCGGGCACGTCCGGCACCGTCACCACGTCGTCGGCGACGGCCTCCACCTCCTTGTCCCCCTCGCTGCACACGGCGATCACCGGCCCGCCGCGAGCCTTGATCTCCTGCATGTTGCTCATCACCTTGTCGAACACGTTGCCGCGGGGCACCAGGAACACGCTCGGCGTGTCCTGGTCCACCAGCGCGATCGGCCCGTGCTTCATCTCCGCCGCCGGGTACCCCTCGGCGTGCACGTAGCTGATCTCCTTCAGCTTGAGCGCCCCCTCCAACGCCGCCGGGTACAGGTACTGGCGGCCGAGGTACAGGCAGTTGTGCATGTCCCCGTAGCGGTTCGCCAGCTCCTTCACCCGGTCGTGGCAGCGGAGGGCGGCCCGCACCGCGTCCGGCAGGGCGTGCAGGTCGTCGATGATCTTCTGCCCCTGCACGGCGGACAGGTGGCGGGTGCGGCCGAAGTACAGGGCGAGCATGGCCAGCACGGTACACTGGCTGGTGAACGCCTTGGTGCTGGCCACCCCGATCTCCGGGCCGGCGTGCAGGTACACCCCGCCGCACGCCTCCCGCGCGATGCTGCTGCCGACGGTGTTGCAGATGGCCAGCGACGTGTGGCCCATCCGCTTCGCCTCCTTCAGCGCCGCCAGCGTGTCCGCCGTCTCCCCGCTCTGGGTGATGGCCAGCACCACCGTGTCGCGGGACATCGGCGGGTTGCGGTACCGCAACTCGCTGGCGTACTCCACCTCTGCCGGCAGGCGGGCCAGCTCCTCGAACAGGTACTCGCCCACCAGCCCAGCGTGGTAGCTGGTGCCGCACGCGGTCATGACGATCCGCTCGGTGCCGCGGAGCTGCTGCGAGGTCAGGTTCAGCCCGCCGAAGTGGGCGGTGCAGTCGCCCTGGTCCAGCCGCCCCCGCATGGCGTTCGCCACCGCGTCCGGCTGCTCGTAGATCTCCTTCAGCATGTAGTGCGGGTAGTCGCCCTTCTCGGCGTCGTAGTCGCCCAGGTAGTGCGCGATGTCCCGCACCGGCTCGTCCACCGTGTCCAGGTCCTGGTTGCGGATCACCCAGTTGTCCGGGTCGAGCTGGCAGATCTGCCGGTCGTTCAGGTACACCACCTTGTCCGCGTACCCGGCCAGGGCGGTGGCGTCGGACGCCAGGTAGGTGCCGTCGTCCCCGATGCCGATGACCAGCGGGCTGCCCAGCCGGGCGCCGACCAGCACGTCCGGCTCGTGCTTGCTCACCACCGCCAGCCCGTAGGTGCCCTTGAGCAGTTCCACCGTCTGGCGGACGGCGTGCAGCAGGTCGCCCTGGTAGTAGTGGGCGATCAGGTGGACGATCACCTCCGTGTCCGTCTCGCTGTGGAACGTCACCCCGTCCGCCTGGAGCTGGTGCTTGAGCTGCTGGTAGTTCTCGATCACCCCGTTGTGGACGACGGCGATGGAGCCGTCGGCGCTCAGGTGCGGGTGGGCGTTGGCGTCCGTCGCCCCGCCGTGCGTGGCCCAGCGGGTGTGGCTGATGCCGAACGTGCCCGGTGCCGGCTGCCCGCCCAGCACCTTGCCCAGTTCGGCCAGCCGCCCGGCCTTCTTCCGCAGGTGCAGGCTGTTGCCGGTGCCGGTGATGAGGCCGGCGCTGTCGTACCCGCGGTACTCCAGCCGCTTCAGCCCGTCCATCAGGATCGGGGCCGCTTCCCGCCGGCCGGTGAACCCAATAATCCCGCACATGCGAAGTTCCTCCGGGTGAACAACTGGGCGATGAGCAGTGTTGATTCTTTCCTCGTTCCCATGCTCTGCGTGGGAACAAGGGACTGAACCGTAGCCGCGACCCAACGGGGAGCGCGCACAAGACACGCTCCCCGTTGGGTCGCGGCTACAGGGCTACACCAACACGGCGGCCGGGTGGGGGATGCCGCGGAACCCGCACCCCTCGTACAGCGGGCGGAGCGACTCCTTGCTCGTCAGCATCACGTACGGCGGCTTGTGGGCGGTGGCGTGGGCCAGGGCCGCCTTCACCAGTTTGGACGCGATCCCCTGACCGCGGCTGTCCGGCCGCACCACCACGTAGTCGATCTGCCAGTTCACCGGCGCCGATACTAACAGGCAGCCGTCGAGCGCGCCGTCGGTGTCCCGGTGGACCGCCACGAATGATACGCACGGCCAGATGGCCAGGAACTTGCTACGGGTGCGGAACTGCGTGTCGAGCAGTTCCCAGAGCAGGTGGCACGCCGGCTCGTCCGCCAGGAACTCGCGGATGGACAGGAACTCGACATCCGGCGGCGGGCGGAGTTCGTCCGCCGGCTTGAAAATGTAATACACGTCCGGTTCTGGGGTCACGGCTCCCTCCTCAGACCCGAAGCGACGGGGCTTGGGCGTTGGGCGATTGGTCGGTCGTGTCGTGGGGAGGGGCCGCGGCGGGTCAGGCGGTCGGGCCGCCGCGGGGGGACACGAACTCAGTTGTGCGAACCGGGCCGCCGTTCGGCTTGGTCAGCAGCCCGTACTTCTTCATCTTTTTATACAAGGTGACGCGGCTCACCCCCAGCAATTGGGCGGCGCGGGTGCGGCTGAACGCCACCTTCTCCAGCGCCCGCAGGATGGCCGCCCGCTCGGTCGTCTCCCGGTTGTACTCCAGGGTGCCGGGCGCCGCCGCCCCGGCGGCCGTCCGCGGCTGGTCCGGTTGCATAGTGTGGACCAGACCGGGCAGGTGTTGCAACCGCAATTCGTCGCCGGGGCAGGTGAGCACCGCCTGTTGCAGCACGTTCTCCAACTGCCGCAGGTTGCCCGGCCACGGGAACAGTTCCAACGCCCGCATCGCCTCCGGGTGGACGGCGTGAACCCGCTTGCCGTACCGGGTGCCGTACTTGGCCACCATCCCGCGGACGAGCGGGGCCACGTCCTGCGGCCGCTCCCGCAGCGGCGGCAGGCGGAACGCCAGCACGTGCAGGCGGTAGTACAGGTCGGACCGGAACGTGCCCCGCTCGACCGCGTCGGCCAGGTTCCAGTTGGTGGCGGCCACGATCCGCGCCTGGCACACCTGCGTCTCGTTCCCGCCCACCGGCTCGTACTCGCCGGTCTCGATCACCCGCAGCAGGTTCGCCTGGTGTTCCAACCCGAGGGTGTCGATCTCGTCCAGCAGCAGGGTGCCCTCGCCGGCGGCGGCGCACTTGCCCACCTTGGTGGCGTCCGCCCCGGTGAACGCCCCCTTCACGTGCCCGAAGAACTCGCTGGCGATCAGGTTGCCGGACAGCGCGCCGCACGACACCACCAGGAAGCGGTGCGCCGCCCGCGGCGAGCAGTCGTGGATCAGCTTGGCCAGGTGCGTCTTGCCGGTGCCCGTCTCGCCCTCGATGAGCACGGTCACGTCGTGGGTGGCGGCGATTTCCAACTGCTCGGCCATCGGCGCGAGCGACGGCGTCAGGGTGAGCAACCGCCCGCGGATGCGGTCGGCGATGGTCTCGTTCGCCGGGTCCGGGAACGCCGGGCCGGGGGTGACCGCCCGCCGCACCCAGGTGTTCAACTCCCGCAGGTGACCCGGCCACACCATGTTCGCGTCCACGAACGCGGTGATCGCCTCGATCTTCCGCGCCGCCGGGTAGGTGTCGGTGCTGACAACGGCCAGCCGCGGCGGCAGTTGTTGCAGCCGCAACTCGCGGACGGCCACCTCGATGCGGTCGGCGTCCAGCGGGTCGGACGCCAGGAACAACAACACCCCGTCCGTGTCCCGGCGGACGACGGCCGGCACGTCCTCGAACCGGATGAGCGGGGCGGTGAGCAGGAACGTCTTGTGGACGTGCGTCTGGATCACCTGGGCGAACCGCGGGTCGGTGCCGACCAGCAGCAGTCGTCGGGTGAACGTCATGGTGGGCAAATCTCCCGCGCCGGCCTGAGGGCCACCGGCGGCAGCGGAACCGAGCGACAGCCTGGGCGGCGGGGGAGCCGCAAGACGGGGCGGGCCGAGGGGGTGCCGGAAAACCCCGCGGGGTGTTAACCGCGGGGAGCGGCGGATGAACCGTAGTGAACGGTTTTTGGACGGGCAAACCGCCGGCCGGTAAATTCAGGCGAAATGGCGCGGGCGGAAAAATCGCTGTACTGTGCGCGAAGAACCGTACTCACCCGCGACACGCCGGGGCCGGAAGTCGGCCAGCGGGTGAACTCTCAGGGGATGCCGCGGACGAGCGGCGGGCCGATCAGCCGGGTGAGCGGCAGCGGCAACTTCTGCCACACCCGAATCATCCGCTGGTAGCGTGGGTGATCCGGCCGCATCTCCCCCACCTTCCCGCTCCGCACGTGGTACTGCCACGCCGTCGGGTGCGGGGTCGCCCCCCACTGCCGCTTGAACTTGAACGTCGGCCCGTCGGCGGTGGACCGGCCGAAGTCGAACACCGCCTGCCCGCGGTCGATCGCCCGCTCGATCAGGTGGCGGTACAGGAGCATGTTCGCGCACGTCGGGTTGAACTTCCGCAGCGACGACGCCGTCGGCACCTCGGTCACGCCGGGGCCGTGCAGCAGCAGAGCGGTGGCGACCGGGATGTCGCCGGCCCACGTCACGCACAACTCGGCGTCCGCCGGGAACGTGTCGAGGATGGAAGCGAACAGGTCGCGGCCGTACACCGGGGTGCCGAGGTCCCGCATGTTCGCGCTGAACACGGCGTAGAACGGGGCGAGCAGGTCGGCCCCGCCCCACTCCACCCGCAGGTCCGACTTCTCCCCCTTCCGCACCTGGTTCCGCACCTTCGCATCCAGCCGCTTCCAGAACTCGTCGCGGGTGCGGGGCAGGGGCAGCCGCAGGTGGACCTTCGAGTCGAGGGTGTGCGTGAGGGCGGTGTGCTCGATCGGCCGCTCGTGCCGCAGTTCCAGGTGCCGGGCGTTCAACTCGCCGGCCAGCTCCACCGCCCGGTCGATGAGCATCGCCTGCACGTCCGCGGCGGCGGCCACTACCCCGTTGCTGTTCAGGTACGGCAGGCTGACCAGGAACCGGCCGAACAGGAACGAGTCCACCTCGGCCAGCGGCAGGAACCCGCAGGTGAGGCCGTTCGCCCGCGCCTCGATGCCGTACACCCGGTACCCCAACCCGTCCCGCATCACCCGCAGCCAGTTCGGGTGTTGGCTGAGCGGGGCCGGCCCGCCGGTGTCCAGGAAGCGGACGACGTCCGGCAACCGGGCGACGAGCGACGGCAGGGTGTGCGTCCACAGGTCGAACGTGGGGGCCTGGTCGGCGGAGAACGGGCGGATCATGCGGTGCCCCCCGCCGCGGTCGCCGGCGTCCGGCCGAGCAGCCCGTCGTACACCCGCGCCAGCTTCTCCATGCGGGCGGCGAAACTGAACCGCGATTCCACCGTCTCGCGGGCGGCGGCCGTGTACGCCTCGCGTGTCGCCGGTTGCCGGAGCAGGTCGCCGAGCGCGGCGGTCAACCCAGCCACGTCGTCCGGCTCGACCAACCGGCCGCTCACCCCGTCCTCGATCAGCCGCGGCACCCCGGCGATGCGGGTGGCCACGCACGGCACCTCCAGCGCCATCGCCTCCAGCACCACGTTCGGCAGCCCTTCCCGCAGGCTGCTCAGGGCGAACACGTCCATCGCTTCGTAGCACCCCCGCACGTCCGACTGCCACCCGACCAGTCGGACGCGGGACGCGACGCCGAGTTCCGCCGCCAGTGCCTCCAGCCGCGGGCGGTCGTCACCTTCCCCGACAATCACCAGCGTCACGTCCAGTCCGCACGCCGTCAGGTTGTGGACGGCCCGGATGAGCCGGTCGAACCCCTTCTCCGGGGCCAGCCGGCCGACCCCGCCGATCACGAACCCGGTCGCCGGCAGGCCGAGTGCTGCTTTCGCTTCCGCCGTCGTCCGCCGGCGGGTGTACTCGGCCGTGTCGATGCCGTTCGCCAGCAGCACCCGGCGGTCGTCCGGCACGCCCAGTTCCTGGCAGGTGCGGTCCAGGTCGTCGGACACGCAGATCACCCGCTCGTACCGCCGCAGGCTCCAGCGGTCGATCTTGTAGTACAGGGGGGTGCGGGCGGTGTGGTGGACCCAGCCGTGGACGGTCGTCACCAGCCGCATCGGGTGGAACCGCTTGAGCAGCACTCCGAGGGCGTTCGTCTTGTAGTCGTGCCCGTGCCACACGGCGACGCGGTGGTCCCGGCACGCCCGCAGCAGTTTCGACACCACCGTCACGTCCCACGCCCCGCGATCGGGGACGGACAGCAGCGGGGCGCGGTACCGCTCGGCCTTCCGCTCGATGTCCGCGAACCCCGGATCGCCCGGCGGGTGCAGGTACCCGCACAGCATGGAGTACCCGAGGGGGGTGAGGAACCGCGGCGAGTTGAGGATGGTCTTGTCCGGCCCGCCGCCCGACCCGGTGACGACGCGGGTGTCGAACACCACCGGAACTTCGGTGGCGGTGCGGGCGGGCGGCGGTAGCAGGTCGAGCGTCATGTGGCCGGGAACATCTTCTCCACGAACGGCCGCAGGCAGCGGTCCCAGTGGTGGTGCTGTTCAACATACCCGCGGGCGGCGGTCCCGAGTTCCCCCCGCCGCCGGTCGTCGGCCAGCGGTTCGCACACGGCCGTCACCCACTCGTCGGCGGTGCGGGCGACCAACAGGTCGCGGCCGGGTTGCACCGCCAGAGCGGCGACGGCGGGCGGGGCGGCGACCGTCGCCTTCCCCATCGCCATCGCTTCCAGCACCTTGTTTTGTAGCCCGCGGGCCACCCGCACCGGGCACACGGCCACGGCCGCGGCGGCCACATGTGGTCGCACGTCCGGCACCTGCCCGACCACCTTCACCCCCGGCAACGTGCCCAACCGTAGCACCGCGTCGGTTGGTCGGCGACCGACGACGTGGAATTCGGCCGTGGGGTGAACCGCCCGCACCCGCGGCCAGATGTCGGTGGCGAACCACACCGCCGCGTCGATGTTCGGGAAGTAGTCGAGCGCCCCGACGAACACGCACGCCGGGACGGTCGGCACGTCCGGCATCGGGCGGAAGTAGTCCAGGTCCACCCCGTTCAGGGCGGCGGTGGCGGTGCCGGGGGCGGTGAACGAGTCGAACAGGTCGGCCTCGGCCGGGCTGACCACGAACACCCCCTTCGCCCACCCGCATAGTTCCCGCTCCAGCGCCCGCACGCGGTCGCCTTCGAGCCGGTACAGCCACCGCCGCGGCACCCCGGCCACCGCCGCGTAGTCGAACCACTTCTGCGAGTCCACGTCCACCAGATCGACGAACGCCGGCACGTCTCTCCACCCGTCCGCCCGCTGGTACGGGGCGAGGCTAGACGCCGACACCAGGGAAGCGTGGAACTCGGCCTCGGCCCGCCACCCGGCGAGCACCGCGGACAATTTCGGCTGGCGGAAAAGCCCCTCGCTGATGCTGCGACCGGCGACCAGGCTGAGCATGCCCCGCACCCAACTCCGCCCGCCGGGGACGATCTCCACCCGCTCGCACAGTGCGCCGAGGGCGGTTCGCTGGTCGTCCGTCACCGGCTCGTCGGCCAGCGCCGCCAACCAGATTCGGGCGTGCTTCGCCAGCTCCCGCAGGACGTGGTAGTTCCGGATGCGGTCGCCCTTGTCCGGCGGGTACGGCACGCGGTGGGTCAGGTACACGACCCGCGGCAAGGCCGTACTCACGCCGCGGTCACCGGGTTGGGCACCGGCTCGGTGCCCGGTTCCGGCGGGGTGAGCAGGGTGAGGAAGTGGGCGCACACCTGCTCGCGGGTGGGCAGGAGCAGCACCCGCCGCAGACGGTCCGGCGAGAGGAACGATTTGAGGAGCGTGGCCGCGCAGATGCGGGCGTCCAGCCACAGCGACTGGTGGGACAGGTAGTACAGGTCGTAGTACACCTTGTGCCGCACGCTGGTCACGTCCGTGTCGCCGGGCAGTTGCACCTGGGCCAGCCCGGTGACGCCCGGCCGCACGGTCGTCCGGTGGGCGTACCCCGGCACCAGGTCGATGAGCTGCTTGCGGGCGATCACCTCCGGCCGCTCCGGCCGCGGGCCGACCAGGCTCATCTCCCCGCGGAGGACGTTGAACAGTTGCGGCAACTCGTCCAGGTGCAGCGCCCGCAGAATTCGCCCGACCGGGGTGACGCGGGCGTCGCCGGTCAGCTTCGCCCAGTCGGTGTTCTTCGCCACCTCCGGGGTGTGGTACATACTGCGGATCTTGACGATCGTGTACGGCCGGTTCCGCCATCCGGCGCGGGACTGGAAGTAGAACCCGGGGCCGCGGGAGGTGAGGCGGATGAGCGCCCACCCGACCAGCAGCAGCGGCAGGGCGACGAGCATCAGCCCGATGCCGGCGACGGCCTCGACGGCCGGCTTCACCGCCGTGTACCAGCCGGCGTTCGGGGTGAGATACACGGGGGCGGCGGCCGACACGTCATCCACCTCCGGCCAGGCGGGCGTCAGGTCCGGCGGCCGGGTGACGTCCTGTCCGGGTGGATGCGCGGCGGCGGAGCGAATAGCTGATTTCATGGACCTGGGGGCGAGTCAGGTGTGGCCGCGGTGTCCCGCAACCGGGGGCGATATCCTCACTTCGCGCCAACCGTCGCGTCGAGCGCCCGGAGGAAGGATGTGAGGAATGGCGAGATTTTAACGGCCGGCACCGACGACGGCGAGTGTAAATCTTGTAATTGTTGTGCGTATATTTTGAATATCATCCGGTGGTTGGTGAACGTGAACCGCGGGTTGTCGGCCGCCGACCACACCCCGTTCACCCCCCACCCCCACACCACGTCCACCACCTCACGACCCTTGTTCCGCTCGAACCGCCCGGCCCACAGCTCGGCCGGCGAGTCGGGCACGGCGATCTTCACCGCCCGGCCGCACGCCTCGTACCCGATGCCCGAGTAGCACACCTCGGGGGTGTGGGCGCCGAGTGCGGCCGGCTCGCCGTATAGCACAAGCACCGTCACCGTCTCTCCGGTCGTCTCGTGCGTGTACGCCCGGCTCAGGTGGGCTTGGGCTTCGGCGGTTCGTAGGGCTTTCTCACTCACGGGTTGATCTACACCCGCCCACGGACCGATCTTCCGCGGGACGGTGTCCAACTTGGCGGTCATCTCATCCGGGGTGAACCCGGGGGCCGGGCCGGGGCGGAGCAGGCCGTACCCGCCGACGCCGACCGCCGCCAGCACCGCCACCCCGATCACCGCGTATCGGTTCATGGATGCCTTGTAGGGTGGGTCCGGTCCGGTGAGGACCGTGACCCACGGGCTTCCGACGTGGGTCACGGTCCTCACCGGACCGGACCCACCTCACGATTCTGGTCACGCCGGCAGTTGCTTGACGTAGTTGTACCCGTACGCCTGGATGTCCGGCTTGATGCCGTTCACCACCGCCCCGAGCAGCGGGATGTTCAGCTGCAGCAGGCGGTCGGACGCGTCCTGCACCTTCGGCAGTTGGGACACGTCTTGCAGGATGCTGAACACCACCCCGTCCACGTGCTGGGCGACGAGCAGGGTGTCGGCCACCGGCAGGATGGGGCAACTGTCCACGATGATGATGTCGAACTGCCCGCGGAGGCGGTTGAACAGCGCCTCCAGCGGGTGCCCCTGGGCGAGGGCGGCGATCACCCGGTGGTTGCACTGCCCGGCCGGGATCACCCACAGGTTGGGCACGCTCGTCTGTTGCACCACGTCCGAGATGTCCACCTCCTGGAGCAGCACCTCGGCGCACCCCGGCGCCACCGGCACGTCGAACAGCTTCTGAATGCTCGGGTTCCGCAGGTCGCAGTCGAGCACCAGGGTCCGCAGCCCGGCGGTGGCCATGCTGGTGGCGAGCTGGCTGCTCAGGCTGGTCTTGCCCTCCCCCTGCATGGCGCTGGTGACGAGGATCACCTGCATGTGCTGGGTCTTGGCGGTGTGCAGCAGCATGGTGCGGGTGCTGTTCACGCTCTCGTTCAGGATGAACCGCCAGTTCTGGTTGGCCCCGGCCTCGCCGTTCCGCAGGGCGGCCCGGCTGGGGAACGCGGGGATGGTGCCGATCACCCGCATGCCCAGTTCGGTCACCACCTGGTCCACCCCGTCCACCCGCCGGTTCCGCCACTCCAGGTAGGACACGATCAGGCAGACGGCGAACAGGCCGAAGGCGGCGGCCCCGCTGGCGAACGCCATCTTCTGCCGCTGGTTCCAGTTCTCGTACACCACCGCCTCTTCGAGCAGCTTGAACCGGGACGGCTTCTCGTTGTCGTCGGCCCGCAGCAGCAACTTGATCTGCCGCTCCTGCGACTCCAGGTTCTCCCGGTCCCGCACCCGCGGGCTGAGCTGGTCCCGCACGTCCGCCAACTCCCCCCCGTTCCTCGCCAGGCCTTTCAGGTCGGTTTCCAGCTTCTTCCGCTCGGCGTCGGCCGTCTGCATCTGCCCGTCCAGGTCGGCCACCACCCGGCCGGCGTCGATCAGCCGCTTGTCGATGGTGGTTTCCTTCGCCGCACGCAGCCGCTTGGACTCGATTTCGGTGGCTTCTTTCCGGGCGGTGTTCAGGTCGGCCAGCGCCTGCGCTTCGGCCTCCAGGAACTCCTTCAGCGCCGCGGCCCCGTCGTTGAAGATCTTCCGCTTCGCCTCCAGCTTCTCCTTCGCCGTGATGTACACCGCCGTGCGGAGGGCCACCGCCGGGTTCGCGTCCACCGCCTCGGCCACCTCGCCGGCCGTGACCACGATCAGCTTCGGGTCGGCCTTCTCCGCCTTCAGCCGGTCGAGTTCCTGTTTGGCCACCTCGTGCCGGTCCTTCAGGGTGCGGAGGCGGGTGGCCACGCTGGCCAGGTCCCGTTCGGTCATCACCCGGTCGATGGCGATCCCGGCCCCGCGTTCGGCCCCGACGCCCAGCTTCTTCTCGTCCGCCTTGATGGCCGCGTTCAGGTCGTCCAGCATCTTGCGGATGTGGTTCAGGTCGCGGACCAGCTCGGCGCTCTCCTGCTCCTGGGCCTCCGACACGAACAGCCGGGAGTACACGTCCAGCAGCACCCGCAACTGCTCCTTGTCGTCCCCGGTCATGGTGATCTTCACGATCTCCGACGGGTCCCGCTTTAGCCCGACCGAGTCCTCGATCACCCGCTCCTTGGCGTCCGACCCGGCGATCATCGGCAGCTTGGCCACCCGCGGGTCGGACGCCACTTTCGTCAGGAACTGTTTCGTCCGCAGCTTGGCCAGCTCGGCCTCGCACATCTTCTCGAACGCCTCCGTCTCCATGTGCGTGGTGCGGCCGACGTACCCCGGCATGTCCGTCTTGATCTGCACCGTCGCCCGCGCCTGGTGCTTGCCGGCCGGCATCACCCACCACACCCCGACGGCCAGCGACGTGGCGATCAGCCCGCCCACCATCAGGCACAGCACCCACCGCCGTTTGAACGCGTGGACGAGTTCGACGATGGTGGGCAGCGAGCGGACCCCCGGCGGCGGGGCGGTCGGGTTGGCGACGGCGAACGGGGACGGGGCGAACACGTCCGCCCCGACGCGGGACCGGCGGGCGTCGGCCGCGGGCAGTGCCCCCGGCTGCGGACCCGGCACAAAATTCGGGGTGGGCGGCTGGTCGCCGCGGGTCGGTCCCGCCATGCTCGACTCTCCATTGGGTCCGGTGCGATCGGGACGCGGCGTCCTGCGCGAAAATCGGGCGGTCGTATCGAACGGTTTACGGGCGCGGACCCGCAATTCCATCACTTTACGTCACGCCGTTATCGGGCGGGGTGATTTTTCCGCGTTTGTCTGCGGCGACGGGTCGGGCGAATGTGGGGGGTGTCGCGGGATTGGGTGGACTGCGGCCTGGGGCGATTTTTCATCAAAGGCGGGGGGGTGGGAGTGCCGATGAAACGGGCGAATCGGGGTAGCACGGTTGTGGCGGTGTCGCCGCACGTCTGAAACGTGCGGCGGGCCGGCGGCCGAGAGGAGTTCGCCCATGCTCGGGTCACGGACGCGCCGGCGGGTGTTGGGGGCGGTGCTGTCGGCCGGGCTGGTCGGCGGGGCCGGGTGTAACACCGCCCCGCCGCACAAGGCGGCGGCGACGATGCCCGACTTCGAGGTGCCGAAAGAGCTGAACATGACCACCCACCCGCCGTACACGGTGGCGGCGCCGGACATCCTCCGCATCGACGCCAGCCGGCTCATCCCGCTGCCGCCGTACAAGATCGAGCCGCTCGACGCCCTGTACCTGTTCGCCCCCGGTGCGCCGGCGGACGACGGCGGCGGGGTGAACGGCATCTACCCGGTGGACCCGGACGGCACCATCAACCTGGGGCCGAAGTTCGGCGGGCAGGTGCGGGTGGCCGACCTGACGGCGGTGGACGCCGAGAAGGCGATCGCCAAGCAGCTGCTGCGGGCCGGGCTGAAGGACTCGACCGTGTCCGTGTCGCTCGCCCAATCGAAAGGCGTGCAGCAGGTGCGGGGCGAACACCTGATCGGCCCGGACGGGACGGTCAACCTGGGCACATACGGGTCGGTGTTCGTGGCCGGCATGACCCTGCCGCAGGTGAAGGCGTGCATCGAGCAGCAGTTGAGTCGCAAGCTGCTCAAGCCGGAGGTGACGGTGGACGTGGCGGCGTACAACAGCAAGTTCTACTACGTCATCACCGACTTCGCCGGGAACGGCGAGCAGGTGCAGAAGCTGCCGGCCACCGGGAACGAGACGGTGCTGGACGCGGTCGCCAACGTGGGCGGGCTGTCCGCCGTGTCCAGCAAGAAGCTGTGGGTGGCCCGCCCGGCCCCGCCCGGCGAACAATGCGACCAGATCCTGCCGGTGGACTGGAAGGGCATCAGCCGCCGCGGGCACACCCGCACCAACTACCAGATCCTGCCCGGCGACCGGGTGTTCATCATGAGCCAGCCGCTGAGCAAGCTGGACACCCAGATGGGCCGCGTCATCAGCCCGATCGAACGGGTGTTCGGCGCCACCCTGCTCGGGTATACCACTGTCCGCTCCATCTCGACCGGGCAGATCGTCGGGTCGGGGGTGCGGTAGCAGTCCGGCCGGTCGCGCCGGCGGTCGAACACACTTCTCTCACGCCGACGGCGGACCGGGGTCACATGCCCCCGCGTCCGCCGCCGATGCGTTCGGTGTCGCCGGGTGGAGGCCCGGCCGGTTGACGGCCGCCAGTGTCGGGGTAGCCTCACGGTAGCCCCGCCCGCGGTCGTCTACCGGACCCGCAATGGACACACCGATGCGCCGCCTCATCGTTGCCTTCGTGCCGATCTTCCTTGTCGCGTCGTTCGCCCCGGCCCAGCCGATGCCCCCCGGCGGGCCGGTCCAGCGGCCGACGTTCAGCCCGTACCTCAGCCTGCTGAGCAACACCGGCAGCCCGGCGCTGAACTATTTCGGCCTGGTCCGCCCGCAGCAGCAGATGGCCCAGCAGTTCGGCCAGCTGCAGGCGCAACAGCAGCAGACGGCGGCGCTGGTGAACCAGGCGATCGGCCAGGAGGCGGCGGTGCTGAACGAGATTCTCGCTCCCACCGGGAACGTGGCGACGTTCAACAACACCGGCAACTACTTCAACAGGTTCGGCGGGCAGAACGCGGCGTTCGGCCGGACCTCGGCCGCGTCGTTCGGCCAGCCGGGCGGGGCGAACATCCTCCAGCGGCCGAGCTTCGCCGGCGGGTCCGGGGCGGGCGGGCTGGCCGCCCCCCGCCGCCGCTGACCACACAAAGTAGCAGGCACACGCCGTGTGCCGTCCGCCCCACCAAGGATGCCAGACATGATCGGTCGAGGATTCCGCGCCCGCGTGTGGGCGGCGGGCGTGGTCGCCTGCGCCGCCGCCGGGGTCGCCCCCGCCCAGTACGCCCCGGTCGGCGTCGCCTCGCCCGGCGTGCCGTGCGTCACCGGCGAGTGCGCCGCCGCCAACCGCGGCAGCTACGGCTCGGCGTTTTTCGCCCCGAACCGCGGCCACGGGAAGTGGCTCAGCTCCTCGCAGCCGGCGTGTGCGAACAACAACTTCCCGCTGTCCGATTGGGCGTACATCCGCAAGTACTGCGGGCCGACGCTCATCCCCGGCACCCCCTACGGGCACTTCGAGACGAAGTGGCGGAAGTGGGACGACCACGCCGGCGGCGGGTGCGCGACCGGAGCGGCCGGCATCCCGGACGGGGTGGTGGTCGGCGAGCCGGTGGTGCCGCCGGCCATGCCGGTGGTGGAGCCGATGCCGGCACCGAAGCCGCCGGACACCCTGCCGAAAACAGCCGAGCCGAAGCCGGGGGATGCGAAGCCGGTGGACCCGGTCGCCCCGCCGAAGCTGCCGACCATCCCGAAGCAGGTGAACGCCGACATACCGGCCCCGCTGCCGCAGGTGATGCCGGCGACGAGCGACAAGCCGTCGCTGGAAGCCCCCGTCCGGGTCATCATCCCACCGCTCCCCGAACTGCCGTCGAAGCGGTAGTGAGCATGCAACTCCATTCCCGGCGGTCGCGGCGAAGGACACCCCCCCCCCGACCCCCCCGGCCGCGGCATTTCCACCTCCCACCTACCGACTTTGCACCGCTGTTGAACATCCGTTCTCATTGATTCCGGCCGGGTGGGGGGACCCCCTTCCGGAATCATCCCCACTCGGCCGGAAGAAACATCATCCGAGTGAGACCCCGTCATGCCCACCGCGTCTTTCGACCTCCGCCCGTTGAGCGAACTCGTTCCGCCACCCCGCACAGATTCCGATTGGCTGTGGCACGGGTACCTCGCCCGGGGGAACATCACCCTGCTCACCAGCCAGTGGAAGTCCGGCAAGACCACGCTGCTCGCCGGTCTGATCCGGGCGCTCGGGGCCGGCACCCCGTTCCTCGGCCGCCCGTGCGCGGCGTCCGCCGCCACAGTCGTGTCCGAGGAATCGGTATCGCACTGGGCCGGCCGCACGCGGGCCATCCCCGCCGGACCGCGGGCCCACCTGATCGCCCGCCCGTTCCCCGGCCGGCCGACCCCCGAGGAATGGGGCGACCTCGTCCACCGGGCCGTAGCCCTCCGTGCGGCCGGTTCCCTCGACCTGCTGGCGATCGACCCGCTCGCCAACTTCCTGCCCGGTCCGTCCGAGAGCGATCCCGCCTCCTTGCACACCATGCTCGACCCGCTCCGCCGGCTGGCCGAAGCCGGGGCAGCGATCCTCATCCTGCACCACCCGCGGAAGGAGAAAGCCGAGGAGGGGAGCGCCGCCCGCGGCGGCGGGGCGCTGCTCGGGTTCGTGGACGTGGTGCTCGAACTGCACCGCTGCGGCCAACTGGCGTCCGACGCCAACCGGCGGCGGCTGGTCGGCCTGTCCCGCCTGTCGGACACGCCCCGCCAGCTCGTGTACGAGTGGACGCCCGGCACCGCGGACTTCCGGGTGGTGGACGACCCGAGCCTGGAGCGGTTCCGGGACAACTGGGAGGTGGTGCGTGTAATCCTGGCCCGGCGGGCGGTCGCCGCCACGCACAAGGAGTTGCTGATCGACTGGCCGCTGGACCGCCCGCCGCTGTCGCCCACCCAGTTGTACGAGTGGCTGGGGCGGGCGGCGGGCGAGGGGTGGGTGACGCGGACCGGCAGCGGCACCCGCACCGACCCGTTCCGCTTCCGGCTGCCGGCGGAGGAGTAGGTGACGCGAGCCGAGCGGCACCTACAACCACATACAGGGAGGGCTTATGTGTTGGTGTCCGGCCTTCAGGCCGTCTTCGGCCGAGCGTCGAACGGCCTGAAGGCCGGACACCAACGAAGGCGGCCTTCTTCGCCTCCCTTTGTCCGGGGGAGGTCGGCGACGGCGTGAGCCGACAACGGGGGGGGATTCTCGGAGGGCGGCGAGAATGGCGACCCACTGCTGTGACCAGATGACCCGACAAGTCGAACTGGTCTGTGACCAACACCCGGACCGACACGACTGCCCGGATTGCCTTGTCGAGTATTCGCCCGAGTTGCGAGAGTACGGGTTACTCATCCACGATGGCGGGACGTCCTCGCTGACCATTTTCTTCTGCCCGTGGTGCGGGGTGCGTCTACCGACATCGCTTCGGAACGAGTGGTTTACCGAACTGGAACGGCGGGGGATAGATCCGTGGACGGATGAGGTGCCGACGGAGTTTCGATCATCGGCGTGGTGGGAAGCGAGACGAATCTAGCCCCTCACTCCTTCACGACCCACTGCACGGCGTCGATCACCACATACCCGTCGGCGTCGGTGTTGCTGATCGTCACCGAACCCTTCTTCCCGGCCTCGAATCGGAACGTGCCGAGCGACACGAACCCGTCGTCCGGCTTCTTCCGCTGGTTGATCGTCGCGTTCGCGGTGCCGTCGACATGGGTGATGCTCACGCCCACGTTCCTGGCGCGGTTGGCGTTCGGTGGGTAGTACACCCGCACCTCGTACTTGCCGGCGGCGGGCAGGTCCGGGGTGAACTTCGCCGTCTGCTTGCCGCGGTTCATGTTCCCGTCGTGCCGATAGCCGCCGCCGACGAACGGCGGATTGGCCGAACTCACCGTCTCGAACCCGGTCCGGTCCGCCTGCTCGTCGTCCACCACCACCCCGCCCAGCTTCTTCGGGTCCAGCCCCTTGTTGTCCTTCCCCGCGTCGTACTCCAGCACCTGCTTGTCCGCCAGCAGCCGCTTCCGCAGCTTCTCGTAGCTCACCTGCTGCACCGGCACGCCGTCATCGATGGCGATCGCCGCTGCCGTCGCCGCACTCTGCCCGAGGACGAAGAACACCGGCTCCATGCGGACCGACCCGTAGGCGATGTGCGAGCTGCTCACGCAAACCGGCACCAGCAGGTTCGGGCACTCGGTCGCCTTCGGCACGATCGACCGGTAGCTGATCGGGTACGGGCCGCCCGGCGACACCTGCACGTCGCCCTCGTTCTGCACGAACCCGTCCGGCGTGACGTACCGGGCGCAGTTGTGCGAGTCCATGTTGTACGACCCCATGCCGACCGGCTCCGGGGTCTTCCGCGTGCGGCGGCAGTCGGCCTCGGTGTGGACGTAGTCGCCCACCATCCGCCGCGCCTCACGGACGTAGATCTGGTGCGGCCACCCGCCGGTGTCGGGGAACTCGTCCTTCGGCAGCCCCCACTTGTTCATCTCGTCCCGCACCGCCTTCGGCACCCGCGGGTGGTTGGCCAGCGTCCACATCAGCCCCTTCTGATACACCTCGTGGTCCTTCACGATCTTGTCGCGGTCGGCGTAGCCGGCCTCCGGGTACTTGTGGTTCTGGCCGATGTAGTCGGTGCTGACCGCGCCGTTGTTGTTCGTGTCCGTCTTGCCGTTGGGCATCGGGTCCGGCTTCATCGGGATGCCGAACCGCGTGTCGCCGGCCTCGAAGTTCCGCAGCAGCAGTTCGTACTTCGCCTCGTCGTACCCGTCCGGCTTGGGGAACGGGGTGCGGTTGGCCGGCACGCTGGACATGCACATGCGGAAGCAGAACGCCTGGAGGCGGTGGTCGCCCTCGCCGTCGGCCGGCAGCTCCGTGTCGATGCCGAACAGCAGCCCGCTCGCCTTGTCGCCGGGCTTCACGAACGGATCGACCTTCATGGTGAAGCGGTGGTTGTGGGTGTTCTGCTTCCGTTGCACGCCGTTCAGCGTCTCGCCGTAAGTCTTGTTCGACTCGCGGCCGACGTGAAAGCTCACCCCCGCGGCGGCCATCAGGTCGCCTTCGTAGGTGGCGTCGATGAACACCTTGCCCTCGTAGGTCCTCCCGGACTCACACACGATGGCGGTGATCCGCTTGCCGTCCAGCTTCACCCCCTTGCCCGGCGTGCGGTCCAATCGCTCGGAGTACATCACCGGCACCTTCGCCTCGGCCAGCATCACCTTCAAAATCGCCTCGGCCACCTTCGGCTCGAACGTCCACATGGCGTCCTCCGCCGGGCGGTACAGCTTGTACTGCTCCGCCTTCTCGTGGACCCACGCCGCCGGGTCGTCGTAGTGTTTCTTCACCCGCTGGTAGAACTCCCGCGAGATGCCGCCGACCACCGCCTTGTTCCCGCTGTCCGTCCACCCCAGCCCGCTGGTGGTCAACCCGCCGACGTGCTTCGCCGGCTCGATGAGGATGACCGTCTTGCCCATCCGCGCCGCCTGGATGGCGGCGGCCACCCCGCCCGACGTGCCGCCGTACACCACCACGTCGTGGGCGGCCGGAGCGGTGGAAGCGACGAGCAGAATGAAGGGGATGGAGAGAAGCCGCATCGGAGAGCCTCACGGGGGAACGGCGTGAGGCTCGTTGTAGCGGTCAGCCGGCGGGTGGTATGAGCGGTTCACGCAGTGCAGGCGGGAACACGTCCCACGACGCCCGGTAGGTCACCTCTAGCGGGCACGGCACGTAGCGGTCTTCGCTCAGGAAGATCGGCATGTCCGGAAGCACATCGCCGACCCCGACCGGCTCGACGTAGGCGTTCAGGGTAGCGCCGGCCGAGTAAGCCGCCAGGGTGAGCGGTTTGCCCGCCGGCAACTCGAAGTCCTCGTCCTTGATGCGATCCCAGATCAGTTTGTGGACGCCCTGCGGGTCACGGCGGGACGGCGGGAACAGATCGACGATCAGCAGGTGGACGCCGGCGTGCAGGAACTCGACGGCCTTGCGGGCGAACGCCCGGACGGCGTGTCGGCTGTCCTTGTTCCCCGGCGATACGATCTCGATAGCCGCCACCAGTTGCCCGTCCGGGTGGCGGATGGTGACCGTGTTCGCCTTCCGCGCGTAGGTGTGAGCGTCGGACTGCGTCCGGTATTTCGCCGCCGGGGGCGCCGCCGCGACCGCTACCCCGCCCGTCGCCCCGCCCGCCGGGTTCACGGGCAGAGACAGGGTGACGATGTCCGGCTCCGGCCCGCCGGTTTTCTGCTCGGCCATCGCCAAGTAGCCGTCCGGCAGCAGGCCGCGGTTCAGGGTGCGGGCGATCTCGATCGTCCAATCCTGGTGAAAAAAGTGGAACCGGTTCGCCCGCACGCGGGTCCAGTCGTGGATCGGCATGGTGGTCCTCCTGCCGGCCATTGTACCACGGCCGGCGGTGGGCTTTCCGCGGCCGCGGGCCTACCATCATCAGCGTCCGCCGACATCCCGTTCACGAGGCGCGCATGAACATCCCGTGGTGGGGCTACGTCATCCTGGCCGGCCTGAGCTGGGGCACCTACGTGCCGATCATCTTCTACGGCGGCACCGAACTCACCACCAAGCCGGGCACCATCGGCGGGCGGCTGGCGTCCATCCTGTGCGTGGGGGTGGCGTACTTCGTGCTGGCGGTGGTCATCCCGGTGGTGCTGATGGCCACCCGCGGGGACGAGGCCAAACCGGAGTGGAAGCTGAACGGGCTGATCTTCAGCGGCATCGCCGGGGTGGCCGGGGCGGTCGGCGCCATCTGCGTCATCTTCGCGAGCAAGGCGGCGGTGGACGCGGCGAAGCTGGAAGGCATCAACCCGGCGACGTACCGCATCTACATCGCCCCGCTCATCTTCACCCTCGCGCCGATCATCAACACCCTGCTCAGCCTGGTGTGGCACCCGAAGCCGGGCGAGCCGTTCCACTTCGGGTTCGAGATGCCGAGCTGGCACCTGCCGGTGGGCATCGTGCTGGTGGCCGCCGGCACGTTCCTGGTGCTGTACTCCAAAGAAGCGGCGGAGGCGAAGAAGGGCGGGCCGAAGCCGCCGGCCACCCAGCCGGCGGACACCCCGGCGACGAGCGGGTCGTAGCGCGTCTCCACATCGACAGTCGTGGTGAACCGGCGGCGTCAGCCGCCTGGGTAGTGAACCGCGGGCGTCAGCCCGTGGGTTCTTGACCCAGGCGGCTGACGCCGCCGGTTCACCATGTCGGCCTTGACCCCGTCGCCTGCCGCGTTTATCACCCCGCCCGGCTTTCTGCACCCGACCCCGTCCCCCCCGCAGGGTTCAGTCGATGCGACCCACCTGGAAACGTCGGACGTTCGGCGTCCTCGCCGTCGGGATCGTCGGCGCGGCCCTCGCCCTGGCCCAGCCGGCCGACCCGCCGGCCGTCATCCCCGCCGCCGCCAGCGAGCCGGCCCGCCTGCCCAACCTCCGGTTCGACATGCCGGTCGTCCCGCGGGTGATGCCGTCCGACCTGCCGACTTCGGTGGTGCCGGTGCAGGCGGTCGAGCCGGCCCCGAAGTCCGACCCGGCGGTCGCCCTCGACTGGTCCGGCCCGGCGGTGGTGCGGGTGGGCAGGCCGGCCGAGTACACGCTGACGGTGCGGAACACCTGCGGCCAGCCGCTGCAAAAGGTGGTGGTGCAGGTGCGGGTGCCGAGGGACGTGACGGTGGCGGACACTAGCCCGGCGACCAAACCGGCCGACGGCGTGTACCTGTGGGAGGTGGGCACGTTGGAGGCGAAGGGGGCGACGGCGGTGAAGCTGACGCTGAGCCGGCCGACGAGCGGGGAGCTGAACTGCCAGGCGTGGGTGACGCTGACCGGCACGACCGCGATGAAGGCGGCGGCGAAGGAGCCGAAGCTGGCCGTCACGATCAAGGCGCCGGAGAAGGTGGTCGTCGGCGACAAGATCCCGGTCGAGTACACGGTGACGAACACCGGCGACCTGCTGGCCGAGGGGGTGGTGCTGAAGCTGGCGAACTCGTCCGACAAGCCGATGACCGCGATTGACCTGAAGCCGGGCGAGACGCACCGGCTGGCCGACGGGTACGTCACCGCCAACGGCGGCACGTTCACCTACGAAGCTGTTGCCACTGGGAACGACGGGCTGCGGGCGGCGTCGAAGACGGCGGTGCAGGTGCTGGTGCCCAAGCTGGACGTCACCCTGACCGGACCCGCCGACCGGCTGATCGGCAAGAAAGCCACTTACTCCGTCACCGTCAGGAACTGCGGGGATGTGCCGGTCACGGGCGTCATCGTCCGTGAGCACGTCCCCGCCTCCTTTCGGGTGGTGTCCGCCGGTGACGGTGTGCTGTCCGCCGGCGGGGATCGTGTGTCCTGGGCCGTGGGTGATCTGGCCGTCGGGGCGGTGAAGAAACTGGAGTTCGACGGCGTCTGCACCCAGGCCGGCACGCTGTCCCACCACGCCGCCGCGGTCGGCGACCGGAACACCAAGGCCGCCGCCGACTACGCCACCAAGGTGGAGGGCATCCCCGCCCTGCGGATGGAGATGGTGGACACCGCCGACCCGGTGGAGAAGGGCGGCGAGACGGTGTACGAGATCAAGGTGACGAACACCGGCACGCAGTCGGACGCGAACGTGCGGATCGAGTGCGAGATTCCGAAGGAGTTGGAGTTCGTGTCCGCGTCCGGCCCGACGCAGGGGCTGGAGCATGTCGGGGTGGACTTCAACAGCAAGAAGCTCGGCACCGGCAACCCGACCACGCGGACGGTGGTGTTCGACCCGGTCACCGAGCTGGCGCCGAAGACGGAGGCGGTGTTCAAGGTGAAGGTGAAGGCGGCGGCCACCGGCGACGTGCGGTTCAAGGCGGTGATGACCAGCAAGCACCTGACCGTGCCGGTGGTGAAGGAGGAGTCCACCCGCGTGTACGGGGAGTGAGGGCTTGCCCTGTCTTCGCCGCGACCACCGGGAGCGGAGCCAGCAATCTCCGCTCCCGGAGGTCGCGGCGAAGACAAAGCGGTCGGCCAGTGACAACCGCCACCCACCAGTGTAGAATTCGGCACACGCACCCGTAGCTCAACTGGATAGAGCATCGGTCTTCGGAACCGAGGGTTACAGGTTCAACTCCTGTCGGGTGTACTGTCCGCCACTTCCGCAGCGACGTTCGCAGGTTGTGTTAGCCCGACGCGCGAGCGAGGGGAACCACGCACCCCTCGCTCGCGCGTCGGGCTAACGAAGACAAGCCCTCGGAGCGTCTGATGCGTCCGCTTGTTCTCGCATTCCTGCTCGTCGCTCCCGTGGTCGCCGCCGGGCCAGCCGTCACCGGCGTGAAGCACGACCCCGCCACTCCGAAGCCGGACAGTACCGTCCTCGTGACCGCCCGCGTGTCCGGGGCGGGCAAGGTCACGCTCCAACTTCAATCGGTCGCGCCCGGCAAGTACGTCCGCAAGTCCGACCCGGAGTACGCGAAGGACTGGACCGACCTGTCGATGATTGACGACGGCAAAGACGGCGACGAGAAGGCGGGCGACGGGGTGTTTAGCGTCCGTGTGCCGAAGGCGTACCAGCAGCACCGCCACCTGATCCGCTATCGGGTGAAGGCGGATGGCGACAAGCCCGTGGTGTCCCCGCCCGCCACGGACTTGTGCCCGAACTACGCCTGGTGGTGCGACGGCGGGCCGGCCGCGTGGACCGGCGCCCGCGAGCCGAAGGCGAAGGCGGTCGAGTACCCGGCCAAGTTCCTCGGCACCCTGCAACCGCTCACCCTGCTGGCGAAGGCCGATGACGTGGCGAAGAGCCAGTGGGACCCGCAGTTCCACAAGCAGCGGCTGCCGGGCACGGTGGTGTACAGCGGGGTGGTGTACGACCACGTCTTGTACAGCAACCGCGGGCAGGGCAGCGCGCACATCGCCGGCAAGAACAAGTGGGCGGTGAAGTTCAACGACGGGCACCGCCTGCCGTTCGTCGATCACGACGGCGTCCCGTTCCCCGTTTCGGTGGGCGGCCTCGACCTGAACCCCGGCCGGAGTACGCCGTACATCCCGGTGCATTGCGGCATCACCGGGCTGGACGAGGTGCTGTGCATGAGGGCGTACCGGCTGGCCGGGGTGCCCAGCCCGCCGGCCACCTGGATCCAGTGGCGGGTGGTGACGGACGCGGCCGAGGTGAACCCGAAAGACCAGTATGCCGGCGACCTGTGGGGGGTGTACGTGGCGGTGGGCGATTTCGAGCCGAACCTGCTGGCCGACAAGAAGCTGGCCGACGGGCTGACGTGGAGCGTGCAGAGCGGGGTGAAGCACACCCCGAAGGGGATGACCGACGCGGACAAGGTGTGGGAGAAGTTCCTCGGTGGGATGCGGTCGAACCCGAAGGAGGAGTGGTGGCGGGCGAACCTGGACCTGCCGGCGTACTACTCGTTCCACTCCCTCAACCGCCTGCTCGGGAATGTGGACCTGCGGCCGGACGGCAACCACGGGTACTACCGCCACCCGGACGGCCGGTGGGCGCCCATCCCGTGGGATAACGACATGACGTTCGTGCCCCGCACCCACCAGCCGGGGTACATCGAGGCGATCAACTGCCTGAACCACAAGCCGATCGCCGTCGAGTTCCGCAACCGGGCGCGGGAGGTCCTCGACCTGTTCGCGGCCGACGGCACCGCCCGCGGCGGGCAGGTGGGGCAGCTGGTGGCCGACCTGGGGGCGGCGCTCGCCCCGGCCGGGAACGACGTGGACTGGCCGCGGCTGGACGAGGCCCGCTGGAACCACGCCCCGCGGATGAACCAGAAGGGGCTGTACTTCGTCAACCCGGCGCAGGGCGACCACTTCGGCGGGCGGTGGACGCGGACGCTAACCACGCCCGACTTCGCCGGCTTCCAGAAGTACCTGGTGGACTTCTGCACCGACAGCCGGCCGAAGAAGACCTACGCGCCGAACGACGGCGACCAGCGGGGCTACGGCTGGGGCTACCTGGCGCACGAGGCGAAGGACGACAAGATTCCGGGCACGCCGACGGTGACGCGGCCGAAGGCGGATGCGTTCCGGTTCGAGGCGACGGAGTTCGAGTCGAAGGCCGGGCACAAGGCGGCGGCGGTGGAATGGCGGGTGGGCCGCATCGGCAAGCGGGGCTGGTACGAGTTGGCCGACCACTGGAAGGCGGAGATGGCCGACGGCCGCACGGCGGACATCCCGGCGAAGGTGTTCGCGGAAGCCGGCGAGTACCGGGTGCGGGCACGCTGGCGAGACGCCACCGGCCGGTGCGGACACTGGAGCCAGCCGGTGGCGGTCAGCGTGAAGTGACCCGACTATGCTCTGTCGAGATCCTCAGAGCCGACCGCCGGAGGCGGTCGGCGGG
>JALHQU010000042.1:36464-37049 GCA_022841795.1 Fimbriiglobus sp. | reverse complement strand
GTACACCGCGTCGCTGTGGTCGGTGAGGGTGCGGAGCGGCTTGCTCGGCGATGCCACGTCCCACAGGTGGATGGCGCGGTCGTACCCGGCGGTGGCGAGCGTCTTCCCGTCCGGGCTGAACGCGGCGGCGTAGACGGCGTCCTTGTGGGCGGTGAACGTGGCGCTCGGCTTGCCCGGATCTTTCACCGCGTACAGTTTCACCACCCCGGACTTGCCCGGCTCGCCGCTGGCGACAGCCAGGGTGTCGTTCGTCAGCGCGACCGCCGTCACCCGCTGCGTCTGGTCCGGCAGTTCGGCCCGCACCTCGCTGGTGGCCGGGTCGATCAGGTACGCCACCCCGCGGGTGCCGGCGGCGAGTGACTTGCCGTCCGGCGAGAACGCCGCGGCCGTGACCGGCGGAGGCGGAGCCGCGACGGCGAGAGCGGGGAGCAGGGCGACGGCGAGGGAGAGCAGGTGGCGCATGGTGGTGTGCCGTGTTCATGCCGACCGCCTGAGGCGGTCGGCGGGGCCCCCCACAGGGCCGCCCCCAAAAAACGGGGGGGTGTTTGGGGCCCCCACCGTGGGGGCCCCGCGGTGCGAGTGGGT
>JALHQU010000042.1:0-36454 GCA_022841795.1 Fimbriiglobus sp. | reverse complement strand
GGGCGGCCCCTACAAACGGGTGTCTTGTAGGGGCCGCCCTCTGTGGCGGCCCGTCGGTCCTAGTGGTTGAACAGGAACTCCTTGCTCGTCAGCACGGCCCACACGGCGTCCTCCAGCGCCTCCCGGCGGGCCTGCGGGCCGAGTTTGCTCGCCTCGGCCAGCGGCTTCAGAAACTTCTGCCGCTCCTGTTTGGTCGGCCCGCGGCCGAGCGCCGTCTCGAACAACTCTTCCACCACCGCCGGGTTCGGGGTGTCCGCTTTCAGCCAGCGGCCGACGATCGACTTCTCGCCCCGCAGCTTGTCGTTCAGCGTCTGCCCGTTGTTCAGGTGCAGGGCCTGCGTCACGCTCGCGTCCTTCGTCACCTCGCACGAACACGTCAGCCCCCGCTCGGCCCGGCCGAACGAGTCGAGGAACTGGGACACGAGTAGCGAGTCGGGCAGCTGCACCGCCCGAGTGCCGGTCGGGTACAGGGCGCTTTTCGCCGTGCCGCCGCTCGCCCCGACGGCGATCGTCTCGAACGGCGTGGGCGTGCCGGTCACGTCCGAGTAAGCGTCCAGAATGACCTCGGCGGACAGGCGGCGGAGCAGGTAGCGGGAGTAGAAGCGGTCGTCGGCCTCGTTGCCGGGCACCGGGTTGGCCGACCGCTGGTACGCGGCCGAGGTGAGGATCATCCGCATCAGGTGGCGGGTGTCGAACTTCGCCTTCACGAACTCGGCGGCGAGGGCGTCGAGCAGCTCGCGGTTGGTCGGCGGGTTGGTGTCCCGCAGGTCGTCCTCGGCCTCCACCAGCCCGCGGCCCATGTAGTTCTTCCAGATGCGGTTTACGATCGCCCTGGCGAAGTACGGGTTGTCCGGGGCGGTCAGCCACTGCACGAAGTACTCGCGGCGGTCGGCGCTGTCGGCGGTCAGCGGTTTGCCGTCGAGCGGGGTGGGCGGCATTGCGACGCCCTTCCGCGGGTGCAGGGCGTCGCCGGTCGGCTGGCCGAACACGTACTGCTCGCCGGCCCGGTCGCCGTTCTTGATACCAACCCGGCTGAACAGGTTGGCGAGGCCCCAGTATTGGTCCTGCGTCCACTTCTCCAGCGGGTGGTTGTGGCACCGGCAGCAGGTGATGGACGTGCCCAGGAACGTGACCGCCGTGGACTCGACCAGGTCCGTCACGTCCTTGTGCAGGACGAAGTAGTTACCGCCGCCGTTGCTCAGGGTGCTGCCGCTGGCGGTGAGGACATCGCGGGCGAACCGATCCCACGGCTCGTTGTCCGCCACCGCCGACCGCACCTTGCGGTAGAACCCGAGCATCGACTGCTGCGACAGCTTGCGGGTGGACACGAGCAGCAGGTCGGACCACCTGTGCGCCCAGTAGTCCACGAACTCCGGTTTGCTCAGCAGCTTGTCCGCCAGCTTCGCCCGCTTGTCCGCCGCGGTGTCGCTCACGAACGCCGCCACCTCGTCCGGCTTGGGCAGCACCCCGCAGGCGTCGAGGTAGGCGCGGCGGACGAACTCGGCGTCGGTACAGGGGGGCGACGGCGGCAGGTTCAACAGCCGCAGCTTGCGAAGCACATGCTCATCGATCAGGTTGTGCTTCGGCGAGTCGGCGAACACCTCGGGATCGACCGCGTTCGGGTGCGGGACGGTGACGGTGGCCGTCGCCACCCGCGTGCCGAACACCACCGCCACCGCCGTCTCGCCGGGCGCGGCCACCGTCACCTGCCCGTCCTCGCTCACCGCCGCCACCGTCTCCTCGGTGCTGGTGAACCGCGCCCACCGGGTCACGTCGGCGGCGGTGCCATCCGAGTAGGTGGCCCGCACTACCACCCGCAGGGTGTCTTTTGGCTTGAGCAGCGCGGCCGGTGGGAACGCCTCGATCTTCGAGAGCGTCGGCTCGGCCGAATCCGGGCCGGGGGCGCCGGCGGCGATCCAGTCGCGGAGCAGGGCGTAGTGGTCGGAATCGGCGTCGAACCGCGACCCGCCGCCGTGCGATAATTTGCGAGTGGCCTTCATCAGCACCAAGCTGGCGGCCGGTTCCGCGGTGTCCGTTCTGCGGCCGGCGGCCTGGCGGGTGAGGGCGAAGTGGTCGGCGTCCGGGTCGTACCCGCGGAGGGACAGCTTGAATCCGCCCTTGCCGGCCAGCGCGCCGTGGCACGCCCCGCTGTTGCACCCGGTGCGGGTGAGCGTCGGCTGCACGTGCCGGTTGAACGACCACACGGCGGGCTTGTCGAACGCCGCCACCGTCACCGCGGCCGTGGCCGTCTTCCCGTTCGCCGCGGCGGTGATCGTCGCCTTGCCGTTCCCGGTCGGGGTGACGACGCCGGCCTCGTTCACGACGGCGACTTTCGGGTCGCTGCTCGTGAACTTGGCCGCGGCGTGGTCGGCGACGGTCCGGCCGGATGCGACCTCGACTACCAGCACCTGCTGGCTCGCCTTCGGCCCGGTGAGCGTGATCGCCGGCGGGAACACGGCCAACTCGCCGGCCGGTGCGGCGGCCGCGGTGAGCATCACGAGAAGAGCTGTCGCCCGGAACATGTCGCGCCTCGTTAGCGGACCGCAACCAGAACGTAGAAGATGAACGGTAGCACGTAGTTGATAAAACAGCCGAGCAGGCCGAACGCCAGCCCGCCCCGCGCCCGCCCCTTACCGCCGGCGTCCGGGTTCGCCTTGGCGTGGGCGAACCCCATGAACGCCAGGATGACGGCGATCGGCCCGAGCAGCCCGCCCAGGCACGGCACGAGCGAGATCATGCCGAGGGTGTACGCGGTGTTGGCGTTCGGGTTCTGCGGCGGCCCCTTCTTCCGCGGCCGGTCGGCCGCCGGCCGGTAGCGGTCGATCGGGTCCTCGTAGTCGCTCTGGTCGTCGCCGCGGCGGCGGGTGGCGGGCATGGCGTCACTTGGTGATGGCGGCGTAGATGAAAAACCCGACCAGGGTGAGGAAGGTCAGCACCTCGATGACGCCGAGGACGATGCCGGTGATCGCGTGTGCGGTGCCGCTGGTCTCCGGGAACTTCCGCGCGTGCTTCAGCCCGAGTACCCCGAGGACGATCGGCACCACCCCGAAAATGCCCAGGCCGATGAAGCAGCTGATCAGCCCGAACACCCCGCAGTAGTACGCCGCCAGTGCCTTCCCGTTCTTGTACGGGATCAGCCCGCCGGTGCCGTCCGTCCGCGCCCGCCGGGCCTCGGACTCGTCGTCATCGTCATCCCGGCGGCGCCGCCGCGGGCGGTCGTCGTCGTCCCACTCGTCCCGCCGGCGGGCACGCGGCGGCGGTCGGTCGTCGGGTTCGTCAGGTTCGGGCATGGTCGTCTCGGGTGGTGCGGTTTCTCTGGTGTACCGATCTTCGCCGCGACCAGCGGGAGCGGAACCCGCTCCCGCTGGTCGCGGCGAAGATGAATCGCACTCAGAACAGCTCCTCGATCGCCTTCACCCCGTAGTCGGTGATCGGGATCGGCCGCCCCTGCGGACCGGGCAGTTCCTTGTGGTAGTCGATGCCCAGCCCGCGGTACACGGTGGCGGCGAACTCGCCGGTGGTGAGCGGGCGGGTCTTCGGCGCGTAGGCGTGTTCGTCGGATTCGCCGACCACCGTGCCGCCCTTGAGCGGCCCGCCGCCCATGAGCAGGCTCCACACCCCGGGGTGGTGGTCCCGCCCGCCGGCCGGGTTGATCTTCGGCGTCCGCCCGAACTCGCCGGTGGCCACCACCATCGTCGTCTTCAGCAGCCCCCGCTGGCTCAGGTCGTCCAGCAGGGTGCTCAGCCCCTGGTCGAAGTTCGGGGCCACCTGCTTGGCCATCTCGGTGATGTCGGTGAACGGCCGCGACCCGTGGATGTCCCAGGTGACCTCGTCGAACACCGTCTCGAACATGTTCACCGTCACGAACCGCACGCCGGCCTCGATCAGCCGCCGGGCCATCAGGCAGCTCTGCCCGAACCGCGTCTTGCCGTACCGCTCCCGCACCTTGTCCGGCTCCTTCGACAGGTCGAACGCGGCGCGGGCCTTCTCCGACGACATGAGCTTGTAGGCGAGGGCGAAGTTGTCGTCCATCTGCTTCGCCGCGTCGCTCTTCTCGAACGCCGTCAGCCCGCCGTCCACCGCGTCCCGCAGCTTCTGCCGGCGGTCCGCCCGCTGCGGCGTCAGGTACTCGGGCGGGAGCAGGTCGGGCACCTTGAAGTTCGGGGTAGACGGGTCGGCGTTCAGGATGAACGGGTCGTGCGGCTTGCCCAGGTATCCGGCGGTGTGGCCGTGCGGCAGGTTGCCGCCGGTGCGGCCGATCGGCCGCGGCAGCAGCACGTGCGCCGGCAGCTCGCCCCGCCCGCCCTTCAGGTAGCCGAGTACGCTGCCCATGTGCGGGTGTTCCACCCCGCCGCTGAACAGCCGCCCGGTCTGCATCATCTGGTGGCCGGTGTCGTGGACGGCGGTGGCCGTGTGGTACATGCTCCGCACGAGCGAGAACTTGTCGGCGTGGGCGGCCAGCTTGGGGAAGATCTCGGTCACCCGCACGCCGGGCGCCTTCGTGTCGATCGGGGAGAACGGCCCGCGGACCTCGGCCGGGGCGTCCGGCTTCGGGTCGAACGTGTCGAGCTGGCTCGGCCCGCCGACCAGGAAGATGAAGATGCAATTCACGTCCGCGTCCGGCTTCGGCGCGTCCGCCGTCGCCGACTGGACTTCGGCCAGCGTGAGCCCGAGGGCCGGCACCGCCCCGGCGTACAGGAAGTCGCGGCGGGTGAGGCCGTCGCAGAACCGGACCGGGCGGGGGGCGTCGAGGCGGATCATGCGGAACACCTCCGCGGTGGGGTATACCGAATAGCTAACGGATAACCGGGGCCGGATCAACGAGAATCGGCTCGCACCGCCGCCGCCGGTTGCACTAAGATAGTGTCACCTGCCTCTTCGGGTCGGCCACCGGCCCGTCTTCGTCCGGACACACCGGAGCTACCGACATGCGACGTGCGGTGACGCCGCTGTTCCTCCTGTTGACGCTCGCCCCGGCCGTTCGTTCCGCCGACCCGCCGAAACCGACCGCCGAACAGGTCGAGTTCTTCGAGACGAGCGTGCGGCCGATCCTGGCCGAGAACTGCTACGGCTGCCACGGGGCGAAGAAGCAGCAGTCCGGGTTGCGGCTGGACACCGCGGACGGGGCGAGGAAGGGCACGCAGACGGGGCCGGTGATCGTGCCGGGGGACGTGGAGAAAAGCTCGCTCATCCAGGCGGTGCGGCGGAAGGGCGACGCCCCGATGCCGCCGGACAGCGAACTGACGAAGGAGCAGGTGGCGACGTTAGAGCAGTGGGTGAAGATGGGGGCACCGTACCCGGCGACCGCGGTGGCAGCGACGGCGGATGCGAAGAAGCACTGGGCGTTCCAGCCGATCGCCGATCCCAAGCCTCCGGTTGGCGCGTCAGGCGTGGACGCCTTCATCGCCGCCAAACTCGCCGACAACAAGCTCACCCCGGCCCCGCGGGCGGACAAGCGGACGCTCGCCCGCCGGGTGTACTTCGACCTGACCGGCCTGCCGCCGACTGCCGACGAGTTGGATGCGTTCGCCGCCGACGCTGACCCGAAGGCCTACGAGAAGCTCATCGACAAGCTGCTGGCGAGTCCGCACTACGGCGAGCGGTGGGGGCGGTACTGGCTGGACGTGGCCCGGTACGCCGACAGCAAGGGGTACGTGTTCACCGAGGACCGCAACTACCCGTACGCGTACACCTACCGCGACTACGTCATCCGCAGCTTCAACGAGGACAAGCCGTTCGACCGCTTCGTCACAGAACAGTTGGCGGCGGACAAGTTACAGCTAGGTGACGACAAGCGCCCGCTGGCGGCGATGGGCTTCCTCACCGTCGGCCGGCGGTTCAGCAACAACATCCACGATATCACCGACGACCGCATCGACGTGGTCGCCCGCGGGCTGATGGGCCTGACCGTCACCTGCGCCCGCTGCCACGACCACAAGTTCGACCCCATCCCGGCGGCGGACTACTACAGCCTGTACGGGGTGTTCGCCAGTTCCCAGGAGCCGAAAGACCTGCCGCAGATCGGGGAGCCGGAGAACCACAAGGAGTACGAGAAGTTCCTGGCCGAACACGGCAAGCTGGAGCAGGCGGTGGCGGACGAGCGGGCCAAACGGACGATGGCGAAGAAGGCCGGGGTTTTCGGGCTGACCGGCGGGCTGGGGTTCCAGCCGAACGACCGGCGGCTGCTCAACCGGGCGGACAAGAACGAGCTGGACAAGCTGCAGAAGAGGGCGGACGAGTTCAAGGCGAAGTCGCCGGCCGCCCCGCCGCGGGCGATGGTGATGACCGACACCCCGCAGCCGGCCCAGCAGGTGGTGTTCCTGCGGGGCAACCCGAACAACCACGGGCCGAAGGTGCCGCGGCAGATGCCGGCGGTGGTCGGCGGGGACAAACGTCAACCGTTCAAGGACGGCAGCGGGCGGCTGGAGATGGCGAAGGCAATTGCGTCGAAGGACAACCCGCTGACGGCCCGCGTGTTCGTCAACCGGGTGTGGACGTGGCACTTCGGTCAGGGGCTGGTCCGCACGCCAAGCGACTTCGGCCTACGGGCCGAGCCGCCGACGCACCCGGAGTTGCTCGACTGGCTCACCACCCGGTTCGTCGAGGACGGGTGGAGCGTGAAGAAGCTGCACCGGCGGATCATGCTATCCGACGCCTACACCCGCGGCAGCGTGACCAGCCCGGACGCCGCCCGGCTCGACCCGGACAACAAGTGGTTGTCGCACCAGACCCGCAAGCGGCACGACTTCGAGGCGATGCGGGACAGCCTGCTCGCCGTGTCCGGGCAACTCGACCGCACCGTGTACGGCCGGTCGGTGGACCTGTTCAAGCCGCCGTTCAGCCCGCGGCGGGCGGTGTACGCGTACATCGACCGGCAGAACCTGCCGGGCACGTTCCGCGCGTTCGACCTGGCCAGCCCGGAGCAGCACACCCCGCAGCGGTTCGTCACGACTGTCCCGCAGCAGGCGCTGTTCCTACTGAACAGCCCGTTCGTGTCTGACGCGGCGCGGGCGGTGGTGAAGCGGGACGAGGTGAAGAAGGCGACCGACCCGGCGGTGAGGGTGACGGCGGTGTACCGGGCGGTGCTGAGCCGCCCCCCGACGACCGAGGAGGCGGAGTTGGCGAAGGCGTTCATCGCCACCGCCGAACTGTCCGAGACGAAGCTCGGCCACCTGCCGGCGTGGGAGCAACTCGCCCAGGTGCTACTGCTGAGCAACGAGTTCGCGTTCGCGGATTGAGTGTGGTCCGCACACGCCGTGTGCGGATCGGAGGGACGCCATGAAACCGATGCCGTCCGTGTCGCGGGTGACGGAAGCACCGAAGCGGTTCGTCCCGCCGTTCGAGAACGGCGAGCGGATGGACCAGAAGACGTTCCACGCGCTATACCTGCAAACCCCGGTCGGGTTCAAAGCCGAACTCATCGGAGGGGTCGTTTACATGGCTTCGCCCGTCAGCGGGTTCCACAGCGTGCCCAACTTCAACACAGGCACCTGGTTAGGGGTGTACGCGGCCGAGACGCCGGGGGTACAAGGCTGTACCGACTCGTCCGCGATCCTGTCGGACGAGAGCGAGCCGCAGCCGGATCAGTGTTTGCGACTCACCGAGCGGGCCGGCGGACAGTCGCGGTGGAACGAGCAGCGGTATCTCGTCGGCGCTCCGGAACTGGCCGTTGAAATCTCCAACAGCACCGCCGGCATCGACCTCCACGCGAAGTTGCGAGACTACGAGCGGTACGGCGTCCGCGAATACCTTGTGGTGTTGATGCGACAGCAAGAGGTCCGCTGGTTCGTCCGCCGGAAGAACCGCTTCGCCCCGCTCAAGCCGGACACCGCTGGGGTGCTGAAGTCGAAGGTGTTCCCCGGCCTGTGGCTGGACACCAACGCCGTGTTCGATGAGACCGCGGCCCGGCTGCTCGCCACGCTGAAGAAGGGGCTGGCGTCGCCCGAACACGCCAAGTTCGCCGCGAAGCTGGCGAAGAAACTGGGTTAGCCCGACGCGCCAGCGAGGGTCGGCTGATTCACCCTCGCTGGCGCGTCGGGCTAACAAGAGGTACTTTCATGCTCCCGCTGTCCCGCCGCGAATGGCTCACCCGCACCGGGGTTGGCATGGGCCTGCTCGGGCTGACCCCGCTGCTCGCCGCCGACCGCCGGCCGACCACCCCGCCGGACCCGGCCAGCCCGCTCGCCCCGCGGCCGCCGCACTACAAACCGAAGGCCAAGCGGGTGATCCACCTGTTCGCCAACGGCGGGCCGAGCCACGTGGACACCTGGGACCCGAAGCCGGCGCTCGCCAAGTACGCCGGCAAGACGTTGCCGACCGAGAACCTGAAGACCGAGCGGAAGACCGGGGCGGCGTTCCCGTCGCAGTTCAAGTTCAAGAAGTACGGGCAGTCTGGCATCGAGGTGAGCGAGATCTTCGAGAAGACGGCCGCCCACATCGACGACATCTGCGTCGTCCGCAGCATGTACGCCGACGTGCCCAACCACGAGCCGTCGTTCCTGCTGATGAACACGGGCGAATCCCGGCTGGTGCGGCCGAGCATGGGCAGTTGGGTGACCTACGGGCTGGGCACCGAGAACCAGAACCTGCCGGCCTACGTCACCATGTGCCCCGGCGGGATGCCGCTGATGGAGAGCCAGAACTGGCAGAGCGGGTTCCTGCCCGGCATCTACCAGGGCACGTTCGTGGACACCAAGCACGCCGACCCGGAGAAGCTGATCGAGAACATCCGCAGCAAGGCGGCGACGAACTCGACGCAGCGGAAGCAGCTCGACCTGCTGATGAAGCTGAACAAGGCCCACCAGCAGGCCCGCGACGCCGACCCGCAGCTCGAAGCCCGCATCCAGAGCTTCGAACTGGCGTACCGCATGCAGACCGAGGCGAGTGACGCGTTCGACATCAGCAAGGAGCCGCAAACGGTCCGCGACAGGTACGGCGACCACGCCCAGGGGCGGAGCCTGCTACTCGCCCGCCGGCTGATCGAGCGGGGGGTGCGGTTCGTGCAGGTGTCGCACGCCCCGGTGCAGCCGTGGGACAGCCACGACGACATCGAGAGGGAGCACCGCCGGCTGGCCGGGGAGATCGACGGACCGATCGCCGCCCTGCTGTCCGACCTGAAGCGGCTCGGGCTGTTCGAGGAGACGCTGGTCATCTGGGGCGGGGAGTTCGGTCGCACCCCGGTGGTGGAACTGCCGCAGGCCGGGGCGAACGCCGGCAAGGTGAACGGCCGCGACCACAACCACTGGGGGTTCAGCGTGTGGATGGCCGGCGGCGGGGTGAAGGGCGGAATAACTTACGGGGCGACGGACGAGTTCGGGTTCAAGGCGGTGGACAACCGCGTCCACGTTCACGACCTGCACGCCACCATCCTGCACCTGCTCGGGTTCGACCACGAGGCGTTCACCTACCGGTACGCCGGCCGTGACTTCCGCCTGACCGACGTGCATGGCAAGGTGATCCGGGACGTGCTGGCGTAGTCGATGGTAGCCGGCCCACGCCGTGGGCCGAAGCCCCGCTCACGGCGTGAGCGGGCTACTTCGCCGGAGTCCTTGTGCCCCCGTCGCCCACCCGCGTGCGGTACGCCATGATCGCCGTCACCACGGCGGTGGCGGTCATGCTGTACCTGGACCGGGTGTGCCTGAGCATCCTGAGCGAGCAGATCAAGCCGCTGCTCGGCGGCACCGCGGACGAGCAGAAGGTGCGGTTCGCCGACCTCACCTCCGCCTTCTTCTGGGCCTACGCCCTGTTCCAACTGCCGGCCGGCTGGCTGGGCGATCGGTTCGGCCCGCGGTTCGTTCTGGCCGCGTACCTGTTCCTGTGGTCGGCGTGTACCGGGCTGATGGGGCTGGCGAACGGGTTCGCCGCGCTGTTCGTGCTGCGGCTCGGGTGCGGCATGTTCGAGGCCGGGGCGTACCCGTTGGCCGCCGGCATCGTCCGCACCTGGATGCCGGCCGGGGTCCGCGGGTTCGCCAGCGGGTGCGTGTCGGTCGGCGGGCGGCTGGGCGGGGCCATCGCCCCGCCGCTCACCCTGTGGCTGGCGTCCGGCGGGGCGGACGGGTGGCGGCGGCCGTTCTTCGTGTACGGGCTGATCGGGGTGGTCGGGGCGATCCCGTTCTGGCTGTGGTACCGCAACCGCCCGCGGGAACACCCGGCGGTGAACGCGGCCGAGGCCGACCTGATCGACCGCGGCCAGCCGCCCCCCCCGGCCCGTCAAATCGGCCTGCCGCCGGTGGGTGCGTTCGTCCGCAGCCCGGCGCTGTGGCTGAACTCGCTGGTGCAGTTCCTGGCCAACTTCGCGTGGGTGTTCATCATCACCCTGTTTCCGGACTACCTGAAGGAGGTGTTTGACACCCCGGAGGGCACGCGGGCGGTGTACCAGTCGTTCCCGCTGTACGCCGGCATCTTCGGGATGCTGCTCGGCGGGTGGCTGTCCGATCTGGCGATGAAGCGGTTCGGTCCGCGGTGGGGAAGGGGGGCGCCGGTGGCCGTGTCGCGGCTGTTCGTCGGGGCGGCGTACCTGGGCTGCCTGGGGTTCCGCGACCCGCTGATGGTGGCGGTGATGATGTGCGTGGTGGCGTTCGCCACCGACATGGGGGTAGCGCCGGTGTGGGCGTGGGCTCAAGACGTGGGCGGGCGGCACACCGGCGGGGTGATCGGCTGGGCGAACATGTGGGGGAACTTCGGCGCGGCCGTTGCCCCGATGGTGTTCGTCCGCATCCGCCAGTTGTACCCGAATGACCCGCTGGCCGGGTGGGACGCGGCGTTCGTGGTGTGTGCCGCCACGCAATTGGTCGCCGCCGCCGCCGCCCTCGGGCTGGACGCCCGCCGCCGACTTGATGATGGAGCAGGTTGATTCGTACCCCGTTCCGGGTGAAATCGGCGGGTGTTGGAGTTCACGCTTCAGCGTGGGTGGGCTGGTCTCACGCTGAAGCGTGAACTCCAACACCGGCTGCGATATCAGGAATCCTCTCGCCGGCAGTCGTCATCTTTTCTTCGCCGGGGCGAACACCTCCGGGCCGATCGGCTGCTCCTCCTCCCCCGGCTCTGTGCCCGGCGGGGTGGTCCGCCACGGGATGCCGCCCTTCGCCGCCTGGTGGCCGAGGGTGTACAGCCGCCGCATGGCCTCCACCTCGAAGCTCATGCTGTTGTCCGGCACCTCCGCGTCCTCGGGGATGGCGATCAGGTGGTACTGCATGCCGCTCACCCCGCAGAACGCGTACATGCCGGTCAGCTCGGCCCGGTACAGGGCGTACAGCGAGCCGGAGATGGACCCGCCGATGCGGGACAGGATGTTCAGCTTCCCCTCCGCCCGCGGGGGGTGCAGCTTGCCGGCCGCCATCGCGTACAGGTTCGACCCGGTCAGCCAGCCGGTGACGCCCGCCGCCGGCCGCCCCCCGCCCGGTCCGAGCCGGATGAACGCCTGGCTGACCGCCCCGCCGTCCACATGCTCCTCCTCGAACCGCTTGCCGTTCACCTCGATGTCGAACGTGGCCGGCGGTAGGATGCCGGGGTACGCGATGGACGCCATCACCACCTTCCGCACCAGCTCGCCCGCGTCCGGCCGGTCGCTGCACGCGATCGCCCCCACGTCCCACACGGTCAGCCGGCGGGTGCGGGCGTTGGTGCTGCCCAGGTACAGCCGCCGCCCCTCTTTGTGCGCCTCCCGCAGGTCGAACAGGAAGCAGTCGTTCACCTCGTTCGCGATCAGCTCCTCCAGCCGCTTCGAGCTGGCCAACGACCCGTTGCGGAACAGCTCTACCGCCGGGCGGAACACGAACAGGTCCCGCCGCCGGGTTTGGGTGAAGAACCGGGTCAGGTTCGGGTCGTACCGCTCGCCGAGGAAGGCGTAACAGGCGACGATCGCCCCGGAACTCACCCCAGTCACCACGTCGAACTTCGGGCGGCTGCCGGATTCGGTCCACCCGACCACCAGCCCAGCGTTGTACGCCGCGTACTGCCCGCCGCCGGACACGGCCAGGATGTTCTTCGGGCAGGCCACCGGGCCGGTCGGCTTGGCCAGGGCGGCGGCGAGCGAGTCGGAGATCGGTGGGGCGAGCTGCCCCGGGTGGTTCGCCACCACCTGATTCGAGTTCACATCTCCGGGATCGCGGGGGTTGGTGAACGTCGAACACCCGGTCGGCCCCGGCAGCACCGCGAGGGCGGCGGCCAGGAGGACGACGACGGCTGGCGTAGCCCGGTGCGGGGCCATAGGCGCGTGCGGGTGCGGTGTCTGGGGCGGGGGGAATATCGGCATCGGCGCGGGCGGTCAAGCGGGAAAATGCGGTCGTGCTGGAGGAGTGCGGTCGCGGATGGCGGTGACTTCGGGTGGAAGACCTCACCCGGCTCGCTCCGCTCGCCACCCTCTCCCTGTTTCCTCGCCGACGGCGAGGCGGGAGAGGGTCGGAAAGCAAGTCCCCTCTTCCTCCCCCTCTCCCGCCGGAGCGGAGCTCCGGGAGCAGGGAGAGGGGGCCGGGGGGTGAGGTCCAACCGCCCATTGACACCCCCTCCTTCACCGGGTATCGCCCCGCGCATGAGCCGCCGGTGCGCGTCCGCCCCCATCCTGCTCGTCGCCGTTCTGTGTGCCCTGTCCGCCGTGGGGGGGGTGGGGTGCGTGCGGTCCCGCCGCCTGCCGCCGGCCGATGCCGACCTCATTCACAACTGGCAGCCGGTCGAGCCGGCCCAGCCGTTCGGCACCCGCGGCACCCCGCTCGCCCTGTCGAACACCCCGGACGGGGTGATCCAGGCCGGGCACTCGGACCTGAAGTCGGCGGACCCGGCGAAACCGAAGACCATCCTCGCCCTGTCCGGCGGCGGCATGTACGGGTCGTACACGGCCGGGGTGCTGAACGGTTGGACGCAGAGCGGCAAGCGGCCGGAGTTCGACGTGGTCACCGGCATTTCCACCGGCGGGCTGATCGCCCCGCTGGCGTTCCTCGGCCCGGAGTACGACGGGCAGATGAAGCTGATCTACACCCGCGTGACGCGGCGGGACATCTTCACCTACCGCAACTGGGCGACCATCCCGTTCCGCGACTCGGTGGCGACGACCGCCCCGCTCCGCGAGATCGTGGACGCCGGCATCACCGACGACATGATGCTGAAGATGGCGGCCGAGCACCGCAAGGGGCGGCGGCTGTACGTCGGCACCACCAACATGGACAGCCGGCGGTTCACCACCTGGGACCTGGGGGCCATCGCCACCCGGTGCGAGTCCCGCGACCGGGCGGACCTGAAGGCGGCGAAGAAGCTGCTGGTGGACGTACTCATCGCCTCGTGTTCGCTGCCGGGGGTGTTCCCGCCGGTGCCCATCGACGTGGAGGTGGACGGCAAGCGGTACACCGAGTTCCACATGGACGGCGGGGTGACGGCGGCGGTGTGGGTGCCCACCCAGGTGCTGGCGGCGGCGGCCCTCGACCCCGGTGTGCCGGTGGCCGCCCAGCGGCCGGCGGACGTGTACGTCATCCTGGCCGGCAAGCCGTTCCCGGACGCGGGGGCGATCGAGCCGAAGCTGCTGAACGTGCTGGCCACGTTCATCGGCACCGCCCAGGCGGCGCAGTACCGCTCGTCGGTGTCCAACCTGTACAACCAGGCGGTACTCGCCGGCATCCGGTTCCACATGACGGCGGTGGCGAGCGGGTTCGACACCCCGGCCGGCGGACTGGAGTTCGACACCGTCCAGATGAACCGGCTGTTCGACGAGGGGGTGCGGGTGGCGAGCAAGGGGCTGTGGTGGGACGCCCCGCCGGAGCGCGGCCCCGGCGACGTGGACCCGATCCGCACCGGCAACCGCTTCCGCTCGGCGAAGTGAGGTGGCGGTGCCGGGGCCGCGGTTCAACCCGAGATCAGCCGTCTCCCGTCCAGCCGCCACTTGCCTTCGGCCACCAGCCGGATGGCCTCCGGGTATGCCTCCCGCTCGGCGGCCTGCACTCGCTCGGCGAGCGTGTCCGGCGTGTCCGCGTCCAGCACCGGCACCGTGCTTTGCAGAATCACCGGCCCGTTGTCGTACACGTCGTCCACGAAATGCACCGTACACCCGCTCACCTTCGCCCCGTAGGCCAGCACCGCCTCATGCACATGCCGGCCGTACATCCCCTTGCCGCCGAACGCCGGCAGCAGCGCCGGGTGGACGTTCAGGATCTTCCCGCGGAAGTCCGCCGGCACGCCCAGCAGGTGCATCCACCCGGCCAGGACGACCAGGTCCGGCCGCCACCCCCGCACCGCGGCGAACACCCGGTCGGAGAACGTGTCCCGCGGTTTCGGCGGCTCGATCACGGCCGGAATGCCAGCCCGTTTCGCCCGCTCCACCCCGAAGGCGTCCGCCCGGCTGGACACCACTCCTACTATGGTGGCGGGGAGTCGGCCGTCGGCGGTGCGGTCGATCAGGTTCTGCAACGTGCTGCCGCCGCCCGATAGTAGCACCGCCAGCCGCGTCGCACCCGGCATGAGTTGGCATCCTTCACTGGTTCGATCGGGCGGAATGACTTATCCTGAGTGTACGGTTCGTGTGTCGTCACGGGCGGATGGAGACGGATGGACGCCACTTTCCCGGAGCTGACCCGCCGCCACGACCCGTCCAAGCTGGTCGGCTACCTGAACTTCTCGGACGGCAGGCCGGACCCGCGGTTCCGCAAGGCGGTGGGCGAGGCGTTCGCCTTCCTGCATTCCCACCACGACCCGGCCCCGTGGGCGAGCGTGCAACGCTGGCTGACGGCCGCGTGCAACGACCTGAACCAGTCCGGTTCGGCCGCGTTCAAGGACGTGACCCAGGCCCGCGAGGTGCTCGCCGCCCTCGACCCGGTGTCCGCCGCCTACCGGGCGCACCACGCCGACCTGCTCGCCCACCAGCCGGACAGCGCGCTGTTCAATGCCTTCTTCGTCGCCAAATGCTGCGAGGCCGTGCTGCACGAACGTGGCACCCATTCGACCACCGACCCGGACTTCCCCAAGCACGTCGTCCACGCCCTGAACGACTTCGTCGGCTACCGGCCGATCGCCGTCCTCGAAACCCGCCCGCAGACCCACTTCTACCCGCACGAGAAGGTGAGCGCGGTGCCGCTGTACTTCCGCAGCACCGGGGTGGCCGCCGGGGTGTACGCCGACGTGGTGCGGCTGGGCATCGACCTGCTGACGCAGACCAGCCCGGACCTGCTGGAAGAGGCGTGCTTCGACCCCGAGCGGATGGACGAGCTGGCGTTCGACCCGCGGGCCACCGACCACTTCCACCCGATGAACAAGCGGCCGAACGTGCTGTTCGGCGAGTGGGACCCGCACAAGATCGACGGCCGCGGGTTCTACCAGCGGTTCGTCGTCCGCCAGGGCACCCTGGACGCGCTGGTGCGGTGGTCGATCCGCGGGCCGGCGATTCAGGCCGACGGGCCGCGGGGCAAGCCGCTGAAGGCCGCCGAGCCGAACCCGAACCACCTGTTCGAGGCGGCGGCGGTGCTGGCCGGCACGGTGCTGATGGGGGCGGGCATCAGCGGCACCGGCCCGACCCACTACGACTCGACCGTCACGCTCTCGAAGCTGGTGCAGAAGATCGCCCGGTTCCGCGATCGGTTCTACCAGCAGTTGCTGGACAAGCTGCCCGGCGAACACGGCGAGCGGCTGCGGGCCGAGGCGGTGAAGCTGAAGCAGCCGTTCGGCGGGGTGCGGCAGGCGCTGAACCAGGCGATCGCGTCCGAGCGGGCGTACCACCTCCAGGAGCGGCGGCTGGCGGTGTTCTTCGCCGCGATGGGGTACCCGAAGGCGGCGCGAGAACGGGCCGCGGCCATCCCCGCCCCGGCGGCGCGGTTCACCACCGAAATCCGCCTGCGGCAGACCGGCGCGCTGTACGCCGCTCGGTCCGGCCGGCTGGACGAAATCCCCGCCCTGCTGTCCGAAACCGAAGGCCTGCTCCGCCGCGGCATCGACTGCGGGGCGCTCATCGACCCGTGGAACATCCTCGGCTTCCAGGGGCTGTTCCCGACGTTCGCCGACCGCGGGGACACCGTCCGCGACCCGCGGGCCGAGGAACTCACCCTCACCATCGGCCGGCAACTGGAGGTGTACGCGCTGGCGCTGGCGGCGAGCGCGGCCGACGGGCGGGACGACCTGGCCGGCACCCTCCGCGACGGCATGGACCGGCTCGCCGAGTGGTGGGACAAGTTCGCCACCGCCACCGTGTCCGACCTGCCGAAGGTGCTCGGCGGGGAGCGGGCCGAGGCCGCCGACCACGTCGCCCGCGCGCTCGCCCTGTGGAAGTCCGGCGGGGCCAGCGACCCGGCGTTCTGGCGGAAGCACCGCGACGGGTTCCGCACCCCGGCGGCGTTCGCCCAGGTGGTGGAGGCGCTGCTCGACCAGGGCGACCTGCGGGCGTCCATGGCCCTGCTGGTGACGTGGCTGAGCGAGGGCGATTCCGTCCAACTGCAAGACCCGTCGGCGTCGTTCTTCCGCCTCGCCTTCCGTTGGGTGCGGACGCTCACCACCGCCGCCGACCCGCCCGCCGCCGAACGCTCCAACCTGCTCCGTCGGTTTTTCGAACTGCTCGAAGCGAACGCCGACGACCGCTGGGCGGTGCCGGAGGTGCTGGACCGGCCGGCCGCCCCGAAGCGGGAAGCCGGGGATGATGACGACGAGGACTACGGCGACGAGTACGCCTCGGCCTACGAGGGGATGACGTACAAGGACTCGACCGACGACGGGGTGGACGGCTCCCTGGCCGACGACCCCGCCCCGGCCGCCGGCCGCACGTTCCCGCTCGACGGGGTGGCCGAGCCGGCGATCGCCCGCCTGCGGTTCCTGGCCACCGTCGCCCGGCTGTGGCGGCTGGCCGCCCGCCCGGAGCTGTTCCCGCCGGCCAACCCGGACGCCGCGCAGGTGGTGGCCGGGTGGGTGCGGAACGCCCGCCAGAACTACGCCGACCTGCGGCGGCTGGCCGAGCGGGTGCAGGCGGTGCCCATCCCGGAGCCGATCGGCGGGGTGGAACACGTCACCGAGTACGACCGCCAGCGGGGGGTGAAGTACCAGTTGCTGGACACGGTGGTGCAGACGGCGGTGGAGACGGCGGCGGCGGCGCGGGTGCTGGCCGCGGTGCTGCCGCGGTCGAACGAACTGCCCGGCGGGGAGGCGGCGCTCGGCCCGACCGACGGCATCCGGGCGTGGGAAGCTGCCGCCATCCGGCTGGAGCGGGCGCTGGCGCACGGCGACCCGGCGGCGGTGCGGCGGCAACTGCCCACCTTCCTCGCCCTGTTCAAGCACGAGCCGCTGCTGGTGTGCCCGCCGATCGACGGCGGGGCCCCCGCCCCGGCCGTCCGCGCGCAGATCGCCCAGCAGGTGATGGAGTCGCTGCTCGCCCGCCTGCCCCGCCTCGGCCTGCTCCGCGAGACGTACCACCTCACCCGGCTGGCCCGTCAGATGGAGCGGAACGACGTGCCCGCCGGCCGCCGCGTCAGCTCGTTCGACGTGCTGTTCCGCACCGCCGTCACCGGCACCGTCGGGGCCATCCTGACCGCCGCCCGCGACTGGGCCGACGGGGCGAGCGAGGACGGGCCGATGGCCGCCGCCCTCAAGCAGATCAGCGAGAGCTACCAGAAGCTGTGGCTGGAGCACAGCCAGTCGCTGCGGCTGTCGTCGCTGGAAGGCGTGCTCGACCAGAGCGAGTGGAACGACCTGAAGCAGTTCGTCCGCGCCTACGGCGGCGACCTGTTCACCGTGCGGTTCCTCACCATGTCGAACATCCGCGGCATCCTCGGGCAGGGTACGGCCGACTGGCTCGACCGGGAGGTGTCGGACGGCGACCTGGACCCGCGGCCGAAGCTGATCGAGGCGTGGGAGGCGGGCACGCTGAACAAGCACCAGGCGTCGCGGCAGTTCGAGACGGTGCTGTCCGCACTCATCGAGCACTACGACGAGTACCGGGACTACAACACCACCACCACGCAATCCGACTACGGCGAGAACCTGTACGTCCTGCTCGACCTGCTGCGGCTGAAGGCGGCCTACGACCGCTACGCCTGGCGGCTCCGCCCGCTGGTGCTCGCCCACGAGGTGCTGTGCAAGAAGGGGTACGACCGGCTGGCGACCAAGTGGCGGGAGTTCGTCACCGAGCGGACCGGGCGGCTGGCCGAGGAACTGCTGACCGACCTGACTAACCGCGAGGCCGAACACGGGGTGAAGCTACGGACGGTGCGGGACCGGCTGGAGGAGCGGTTCGTCCAGCCGTTGCAGGTGGATCAGGCCGGGGCGCGGGTACAGCGGGCGGCCGCCGCCCGGCGGGACGGCCAGCCGGAGGACAACCCGGCGTTCCGCGGGCTGCTGGCGGCCGTCGCCCCGCTCGCCGACCAACCGGTCGGCGTCGGGCTGGACATCCCGGCGTGGGTGCGGCGGCTGGAGGACGAGCTGCGGAACGTGAAGTTGATGGACCCGGACGAGGACAGCGAGGCGGTGGAGGACGCCGTGCCCGACGACTTCCCCCTACCCCCGCCCACCGTGTTGGGCCTGGACGAGTTCCGCCGGCAGATCACCGACTGGGATACGCCGCTCGGCGACCCGTCGTAGCTGAAGCGTCACCAGCATGTCGCTCTGACGGAGATTCTTCCGGCCGAATGGGGATGGTTCCGGCGAGGGGTCCCCCCACCCGGCCGGAACCAATGAGAGGCCAGCCGCAGTTCTTGGCCGCGATGCGTGTCGTAGGGGGAAATGTCACCCACCCGTCACCACCCGCCCCCGCCGCCCGCCGTTCGGCTATGATGTCGCTGTCCCCGTCACCCCCGGAGTGTCGTCATGTCCTCTCCTCTCATCATCCCCAACCGCCGCCTGTTCCTCGGCACCGCCGCCGCCGGTCTCGCCTCCTGGTGGACCGTACCCGGGGCGTTCGCCGACGAGCTGGTGAAGACGCCCAAGCAGACGGAAGGCCCGTTCTACCCGGACAAGCTGCCGCTCGACACGGACAACGACCTGCTCGTCCTGAACGACACCATCACCCCGGCGGTGGGCGACATCACCCACCTGACCGGCCGCATCCTGGACAGCAAGGGCAACCCGGTGCGGGGGGCGGTGGTGGAGATCTGGCAGTGCGACGGGAACGGGGTGTACCTGCACTCCGCCGACAGCAAGGGGAAGCAGGACAAGCAGGACAAGCACTTCCAGGGGTTCGGGCGGTTCACCACGGACAAGACGGGGGCGTACTACTTCCGCACCATCAAGCCGGTGCCGTACCCCGGTCGCACCCCGCACATCCACTACAAGGTGAAGAAGGGCGGCAAGGAACTGCTGGTGACGCAGCTGTACAACGCGGCCGAGAAGGAGCGGAACGCGAAGGACGGCCCGTACATGGGGCTGAAGGACGAGAAGCAGCGGGCGGCCATCACCGCCGAGTTCGCCAAGATGAAGGGGTCGAAGATCGGCGAGTTGACGGCCAGTTTCGACATCGTGCTGGGGGTGACGCCGGAAGTGGATTGACACTTTCAGGAGAGCGGCCGGGGTGAATCCGGCCGCTCGCGTTTCGTGCTTGCGTCGCCGACCATCGGCGGGAACAATCTTTCCATCCCGCCGCCGGCCTCCCATCGAACCTCCGTCATGCGACGCGACGCCCTGCTGGTTGCCCTGCTCACGTTCGGAACCTGCACGGCCGCGGAGCCGGCCGAGGGCTGGGCGCTGCGGCCGGTGAAGCGGCCGGAAGTACCGAAAGGGACCGCCAACCCGGTGGATGCGTTCGTCCTCGCCCGGTTGGAGAAGGAGGGGTTGAAGCCCGCACCGCCGGCCGACCCGCGTACCCTCCTCCGCCGCGTGTCCTTCGACCTGACCGGCCTGCCTCCCTCCCCCGAAGCGATCGACGCCTTCGCCAAAAACCCGACCGACGCCGCCTACGCCAGGATCGTGGACGACCTGCTGGCATCGCCGCAGTACGGCGAGCGGTGGGCGCGGCACTGGCTGGATGTGGCCCGGTACGGGGAGAGCGACGGGTTCGAGCGGAACGCCCCACGGCCGCACGCCTGGCACTATCGCGACTGGGTGGTCCGGGCGCTGAACGCCGACATGCCCTACGACCGCTTCGCCAAGATGCAGATCGCCGGCGATGTGCTGCACCCGAACGACCCGGACGGGGTGAAGGCCACCGGCTTCCTGGTCGCCGGTATTCACAACACCGTGCTGGGGGCGAACAAGATCGCCAACGAGACCGCCCGGCAGGACGAGTTGGAGGACGTGATCGCCACCATCGGGCAGACGTTCCTCGGGCTGACGGTGCAGTGCGCCCGCTGCCACGACCACAAGTTCGACCCGGTGTCGCAGGCCGACTACTACCGGCTGGCGGCGGCACTGGGCGGGGTGAACCACGGCGACCGGGCTGTGACTTCGCCAGCGGCCGAGGCAACCCGGAAGAAGCTCACAGCCGAGTCGGCGGAGGTGGCCGGCCGGATCGCGGCGATCGAAGCCGCCGCACGGGATCGGGTGCGGGCGAAGACGGCCGGCGAGAAGCGGCCCGCGATGGCGAACAGCCCCATCGCCCGCTGGGCGTTCACCCGCGACGCCGCCGACGAGAACGGCAAGCTGACCGGCGAACTGGTCGGCGGGGCGAAGGTCGAGCGCGGCCGGCTCATCCTGGACGGCAAGGGGCACGTGCGCACCGCCCCGCTCGCCGCCGACCTGACCGCCAAGACGCTCGAAGTGTGGGCGGTCGTGCCGGACCTGACCCACCGCGGCGGCGGGCTGATGACGGTGGAGACGGGCACCGGCACGGAGTTCGATTCGGTCGTGTTCGGGGAGCGGCAGCCGGGCAAGTGGATGGCCGGGAGCGAGTTCTACCGCCGCACACTCGACTTGAAGGCCACGGCCGAGACCGTCTCCGACAAGCTGATCCACCTGGCGATCGTGTACGCCGCCGACGGGTCGATCGCCGTGTACCGCGACGGCCAGCCCTACGGCGAACGGCACACGCCGAAGGATTCCGGCCTGCGGACGTACAAGGCCGGCGACGCCCGCGTGCTATTCGGGCTGCGGCACACCGGCGGGGGCAACGCCCACTTCCGCGGCGAGATCGAGGAAGCCCGACTGTACGACAGGGCGTTGTCAGCCACCGAAATGGCCGCATCCGCCGCGGCCGGGCCGGACGCCACCGGCGTGTCCGACGCGGCGGTGATCGCGGAACTGACGCCGACCGAGAAGACCGAACGCGACGGGCTGCTAGTGCGGAAGAAGGACCTGGCGGCCAAGCTCGCGGCGGTGCCCGGCCCGGAGCAGGTGTTCGCCACCGTCTCCAAAACCCCGCCGCCGACCCACATCTTGGCTCGCGGCAACATCGAGAAGAAGCGGCAGGTTGTGATCGCCGGCGGGGTGGAGTGCGTGCCCGGTGATCCGAAGTTCGGGCTGAAAGCGGAAGCCCCCGACGCCGACCGGCGGGTGAAGCTGGCCGAGTGGATCGCCCGGCCGGACAACCCGCTGTTCGCCCGCGTGATCGTCAACCGGCTGTGGCAGCAGCACTTCGGCGTCGGGCTGGTGGACACGCCGAGCGACTTCGGGGCGAACGGCGGCAAGCCGTCGCACCCCGAACTGTTCGACTGGCTGGCGGCCGAACTGATCGAGCAGAAGTTCCGGCTGAAAGCAATCCACCGCCAGATCGTGCTGTCGGCGACGTACCGCCAGGGTTCCCGCCGCGACTCGACCGCGGCCAAGATCGACGCCGACAACCGGCTGCTGTGGCGGAAGACCCCGACGCGGCTCGACGCGGAGGCGGTGCGGGACGCCATCCTGGACGTGTCCGGGCGGATGGACCGCACCGTCGGCGGCCCGCCGTTCCACGACGTGAAAACCTACGGCGACAGCGGCACCACCTTCTACCAGCCGATCGACGAGCCGAAGACCGGCACCCTGCGGCGGACCCTGTACCGCTTCTCCCCCCGCGGCGAACGCAGCGCCGTCCTCGAAACGTTCGACTGCCCGGACCCGTCCGCCCAGACCCCGCGGCGACAAGTAACGACCACCCCGCTCCAGGCGCTCGCCCTGTGGAACGACAAGTTCGTCCTCGATTCGGCCGACCGGCTCGCCGAGCGGGTGACAGCCGACTGTCGCAAAGCCGGTTCGACCGACACCGCCGCGCTGGTCGGCCGAACGTACCGCCTCACCCTCGGCCGCGACCCGCACGCCGACGAGCGGAAGCCGTCCGAAGCACTGGCCGAGAAGCACGGCCTGCCGGCCCTCGCCCGCGTCCTGTTCAACAGCACCGAGTTCGTGCTGGTGGAGTGACGACTTGTTAGCTCGACGCGCGAGCGAGGGGCGAACCACCATTTTCGATCGTCCGGAGGCGCCGCCATGACGGAAGCCGAACTGCGAGCGGGCATCCGCGAGGCCCTCCGTTCGCTGAACGAGATTGCCGAGGCCGCGATCCGGCGCGAACTGGCCGAACCGATTGACCTAGGCCACAGCGAGCGGCTTCAGTTCGAGGCGTGTCCGCACTTCTTCAGGGTCCATCTGATCCAGACCGAGGAAGAGATCATCCCCGACTCGGCCGTTGAGGAAGCGATCCCTGCGGAGTTGAAGGCCGCCACCGAGGCAACCGATTTGGACGTGTACGAGGGGGTCATCGCGGAACTACCGCCGTGGTTGGCCGACCGCTGGCAGGCGGCTGACGGCCCGTCACACCACCGACCGGCGTACCTGTTGTTTCACGGCGGGCTGGACGAACCGCGATACGATCTGGAACAACGACGGTGGTGTGAAGTGTCCGAGGTTTGGCCCGAAGTGGCGTGAAACCACGAGGCGAAGCAGCTTTTCCCATACGTGGCTTGTCCCTCGCTGGCGCGTCGGGCTAACAGGATTCCCCCCCATGCTCCCCTTCGATGCCTCCCGCCGCGACTTCTTCTCCTGGTCGGCCCGCGGGCTGGGGGCGGCGGCACTGCTGCACCTGCTCGGCCGGGACGCCCCCGCCGCCGGCGTCAAGCCGCACTTCGAGCCGAAGGCGAAGCGGGTGATCCATGTGTGTCTGATCGGCGGGCTGAGCCACGTCGATTCGTTCGACCCGAAGCCGGAACTCGGCAAGAAGCACGGCCAGTCGCTGAACTCGAAGGAGACGCCCGACATCTTCTTCGGGCAGGTGGGCCGACTCCGCCAAGCAGACTGGACGTTCAAGTCGCGGGGCAAGTCCGGCCTGCCGGTGTCCGACCTGTTCCCGCACCTCGCCGAGCGGGCCGACGACCTGACCGTCATCCGCTCCATGACCGCCGACTCGGCCAACCACACCCCGGCGTTCTACCTCCAGAACAGCGGGTTCCAGTTCAGCGGGTTCCCGTCGGTCGGGGCGTGGGCGTCCTACGGGCTGGGGGCGGAGGCGGACGACCTGCCGGCGTATGTGGTGCTGCCCGACCCGCGGGGGCTGCCGAACGGCGGGGCCGCGACGTGGGGCAGCGGGTTCCTGCCGGGCGAACACCAGGGGGTGGTGTTCGGTACGGGCGACAAGCCGGTCCGCGACCTGTTCCCGGCGGCGAAGGTGTCGAAGGAAGCCGAGGCCGATGGCCGTGAACTGCTCCGGCTGCTGAACGAGCGGCACCGCGACCGCTCCGGCGACGACCCGCTTCCGGCCGCCCGCCTGCGGGCCTACGAACTGGCGGCGAAGATGCAGTTGTCCGTGCCCGCCGTCGCCGACCTGTCGAAGGAGACGGCCGACACGTCCAAGCTGTACGGGCTGGACGACACGACCACCGCCCCGTTCGGCCGCAACTGCCTGCTTGCCCGCCGGCTGCTCGAGCGCGGGGTGCGGTTCGTGCAACTGTTCTCCGGCGGGCCGATCGCCGGCAGCCCGCGGGTGAGTTGGGACGCGCACGAGGACGTGACGGCGAACCACACGGCCGAGGCCGCCCGCATCGACCGGCCGGTGGCTGGGATGCTGGCAGACCTGAAACAACGGGGGCTGATGAAAGACACGCTGGTGCTTTTCACCACCGAGTTCGGCCGCACCCCGTTCGCACAATCCGCGGCGGATCAGGTGGGTGCCGGGCGGGACCACAACAAGTACGGGTTCAGCGTGTGGCTGGCCGGGGCCGGGCTGAAGCCGGGTATCGCCTACGGATCGACCGACGACATCGGGTGGAAGGCGGCCGAGAACCCGGTGGCGTGGCACGACTTCCACGCCACCCTGCTGCACCTGCTCGGGTTGGACCACGAGAAACTGACGCACTATCACAACGGCATCCACCGCCGGCTGACGAACGTCCACGGCGAGGTGATCCGCGGCATCCTGGCCTGACCGTCGGCCGCCACCACCCGGCGACACCGTGCCGGTGACGCTGGACGGCACCGCCGTCGGGTCGGTCGCCGTGGCCGACGTGCTGGGGTAGCGGCTACTTCCGCCGCAGTGCCTTGTCGGCGATGTCGGTGCGGAAGTGGGCACCTGTGAAGGAGATGCGTTTGACGGCCTCGTAAGCCCGCGCCTTCGCCGCCGCCAGGTCGTCACCCAGCGCCGTCACCGCCAGCACCCGCCCGCCGTCCGTCAGCGTCCGCCCGTTCAAACCCTTCGTGCCGGCGTGGAACACCTTCACATCCGGCAGCTTCGCCGCCTCGTCCAGCCCGGAGATCGGCCGGCCCACCTCGTATTTACCGGGGTACCCGCCGCTGCACATGACCACGCACACCGCCGGCCGGTCGTCCCACACCACGGGTTCGGCGAATTCGCCCAGCCGCTCGTCCGCCACCGCCTCCAGCAGCGACAGCAGGTCGGATTTCAGGCGCATGAGGATGACCTGGGCCTCCGGGTCGCCGAACCGGCAGTTGAACTCCAGCACCCGCTGCCCCTGGTTGGTGAGCATCAGCCCGGCGAACAGCACCCCGTTGAACGGATACCGCCCCCGCTTCATGGCGTGAACGATGGGCACGAACACGTCCTCCTCCGCCTTCTTCAGCAGGTCCGGGGTGCCGACCGGGGCCGGGCAGTAGGTGCCCATGCCGCCGGTGTTCGGGCCGGCGTCGCCGTCGAACGCCGCCTTGTGGTCCTGCGTCGGCGGGAGGAGCAGGATGGACCGCCCGGCCACCAGCGCGAGCAGCGACAGTTCCTCGCCCTCCAACCGCTTCTCTACTACGATCTGCCGCCCCACCTTCTGCCCGAACTCCTCGTTCACCATGATGCGGTTGATGGCGCGGACCGCGTCCGGGGTGTCCTTGCACACGATCACCCCCTTGCCGGCGGCCAGCCCGTCCGCCTTCACCACCACCGGGTAGTCGCGGGTCTCGACGTAGGTGCGGGCCGGGGCGGGGTGGTCGAAGATGCGGAACTCGGCGGTGGGCACGTCGGCGTGCCGCATCAGCTCCTTGCTGAACACCTTGCTCGCTTCGATGCGGGCGGCCGCTTTCGACGGGCCGAACACCCGGATGCCGTTGGTGCGGAGGTGGTCGGCCAGGCCGAGCGCGAGCGGGTCTTCCGGGCCGATCACCACCAGTCCGACGCTCTCCTTCTTGCAGAACCGTGTCATCCGCTCGAAGTCGGTGCCGTCGAATGGCACGTTCGTGCCGTCCTGGGCGGTGCCGGCGTTGCCGGGGGCGCAGTACACCTTCCCGGCCCGCGGCGACTGGGCCAGCTTCCACACCAGGGCGTGCTCCCGCCCGCCCTTGCCCACCACCAGCACGTTCGTCGTCATGAGGTTGTCCGGCCCTGGGAAAACGAAACCGCCCCCCGACACGGTAGTGGGCGGGGGGCGGCGGACAACGCCGGCGGCGCTGTCGGGTTACTTCTTCTTCGGCGCCGGTTTGGCCGACTCGATGTCGAAGTTCGCCTGGTCGGTGCCGCCGTCGGGCACGGTGTACTCCTTCCCGCCGGTGTCCGAATACCACTCGGTCGGGATCGGATCGATTTTCGCGTTCTGCTTCTTCTTCGGGTTGCCGGCGTCCGGATCCGGGTTGTCGTCACTGCCGACGGTCGGATCGACGTAAGCGGTCGGGTCGTCCCGCTTGGTCTGGATGCGGACCTTGTGCCGGCCGGGGGCGGCGCCGCTCTTCCCGTCGATGGTCATCAGGGTGAACTTGCCGTTCTCGTCGGTCAGCGCGGACGAGCCGACGGCCCCGGCGTCATCCGCCCCCTTCGACGCCATCGGCTGGAACGACACGACGGCGTTCTTGTACGCCTTGCCGTCCACCTTCACCGTCCCCGACACGCTGACGTACTTCGGCCCGCCCCCGCACCCGGCGAGGGCGAGGCACACGGTGGCGACTCCCGCCACGGCTGTGCGACTCATGTCTGGTCTCCGTGTGCGGTGGGGTTACGGGGTGATGGCCACTTCGCCGCCGGCCATGGTCGCCTGGTTGCCCAGCAGGTTCATGTCCACGGTGGCGCCGATGAACCGCACCGACCCGTCGCCCATCACGAAGTTCACCCCGTTCGTGTGCCCGCTGCTGAAGTTCCGCTTGCACATCTGGTCGCCGTACATGGTGGTCGGCGTCCAGCACCCGCTGCCGGCGGTGTTGTTCCCGTACTTGACCATCAGGTGGAAGTTCTGCGGGCCGATGCCGGACTGGTTGTACGAGGCGTAGGTGAACGCCCAGAAGGTGGCCCGGCGGGTGACGTCGGAGAACGTACACTCGCCCACCATCAGCGTGTTCGACGTGCCGTCGGTTACACTGACCAGCTTCTCCTGCCCGCCCATGGCGGACAGCCGCACCATGGTGCCGGAGTGCGCCACGTTTCGGAAGTCCGGCGAGCCGTTGTACGGCACCCCGGTGCCGTGCAGGATGCCCTGGTAGCGGGACTCGAACGCCCGGCCGGACGGCCAGTACTGCGGCTCGAACGTGTCCCAGGTGCCCCAGGCGGTGGCGTACTGGATGCGGCTGGACACCGCCCGGTAGCTGCCGTGCATCCACTGGTTGCTCCCCCGCGACCCGGCCGACCCGCCCGCCCGCGGCCCGCTCGCCGGCTCTTCCAGCCGGCCGATCAGCGGGTCGGACGGGCACTCGTAGCTCTTCACCCGCATCTGGGTGGCCACCCGGTTGTTCGCGTGCTCGTTCAGCACCCGCTGGTCGTACAGCCGGTAGATGTTCTCCTGCTCCATGTACGGCAGGATTTCGATCGCCCAGTTGGTGTAACAGTTGGTGCCGTTCACCCCGGTCTGCACCCCGCCCGGCGGGAACGTGCCCAGCGCGTCGTGGTGGTTGTGCAGGGCCAGCCCGATCTGCTTCAGGTTGTTCTGGCAGCTCATGCGGGCGGCGGCGTCCCGCACCTTCTGCACCGCCGGCAGCAGCAGGCCGATGAGGATGGCGATGATAGCGATGACGACCAGCAACTCGATCAGCGTGAACCCGGACCGGGGGCCACGCCCGCGCACGGAGAGATCCATCGATACCTCCAAGATGAGTGGGTCGCGGCGGCAAACGGAAATGAGGAGAGTCAACCACCGCGGACTTACCCGCGAGTTTACCAGGGCGTGAATCCTCCTGTCGATCGGAATGCTCACGAAATTGTCATTTTCTCAATCACTCTCATATTCCCCGCGGCCGAGTTGCGGCGGTCGGAATTTCGCTTATACTAATCGTGTGAGTTAGTCTTGCCGAAGGAACTATCCGTGACCCGCATCTGCATACTACTCGCGATCCCACTCTCACTGGCTGCTCTGGGGTGCAAGCAGCGTTCCCCGGACGTGGTCGTCACCACCAGCATCATCGCCGACGCGGCCGAGCGGATCGGCGGCGGGCACGTTAAGGTGTCGAGCCTGATGGGGCCGGGGGTTGACCCGCACCAGTACCAGCCGAGCGCCGGTGATCTGAGTACGCTGTCGTCGGCCAAACTCGTGCTGTACAACGGCCTGCACCTCGAAGGGAAGATGACGGACGTGCTGGAGCGGCAGCCCGGCGGGCGGGTGGTGGCCGTGACGCACCGGCTGGATCACGGCAAGCTGATGTCGGCGGACATCGACGGCGGCGCCCACGACCCGCACGTGTGGTTCGATGTCCGCCTGTGGACGGTGTGCGTGGAGACCATCCGCGACGAGATGATCGCCCGGTTCCCGGAACACGAGCCGGCGTTCCGCGAGAACGCCCGCGTGTACCTGAATGAACTGAACGCCCTAGACGCCGAGGTACGGCAGAAGGCTCTGTCGCTGCCGCCCGACCGACGCACCCTCGTCACCAGTCACGACGCCTTCGGCTACTTCGGCCGCGCCTACGGGTTTGAAGTGTTCGGCCTTCAGGGGGTGAGTACCGGCGCCGAATCCGGGACGGGCGACGTGAAGCGACTGACCCAACTGATCGGCGAGCGGCGGGTGCCGGCGGTGTTCACCGAAACATCCGTCCCGCCGCAGGGTTTGAAGCAGGTGCTGGACGCGGTGGAGTCGAAGTACAGGTTCCGGGTGCGGTTGGTGGGCGACGCCGACGCCCTGTTCTCGGACGCGCTCGGCGAGCCGGGCACCCCCGGCGGCACATACGTTGGCATGGTCCGCCACAACATCGACGTCATCACCGCCGCCCTCCGCCCATGACCCCGCCGGCCACCCTTCCTGCGATCGACGTCCACGACCTGACCGTCGCCTACCGGGACAAGCCGGCCCTGTGGGACATCGACCTGACGGTGCCGCCGGGGGTGCTGGCGGCGGTGGTCGGGCCGAACGGGGCGGGCAAGACGACGCTTATCAAGGCGATGCTCGGGCTGATCCGGCCGGTGTCCGGGCGGGTGCTCATCCACGGCCAGCCGTACGCGGCGAACAAGCAGGCGGTGGCCTACGTCCCGCAGCGGAACAGTGTCGATTGGGAATTCCCGACGACCGTATCCGACGCCGTGCTGATGGGCACCTACGGGTCGATCGGCTGGTTCCACCGGCCCGGCCTGCGGCAGAAGGAGGCGACCCGCGACGCCCTCGCCCAGGTGGGCATGACCGAGTTCGCCGCCCGGCAGATCAGCCAACTCTCCGGCGGGCAGCAGCAGCGGGTGTTCCTCGCCCGCGCGCTGGTGCAGCAGGCGCCGGTGTACGTGATGGACGAGCCGTTCCAGGGGGTGGACGCGCCGACCGAACTGGCGATCGTGGATCTGCTCCGCGGGCTGCGGGCCGGCGGGCGGACGGTACTGGTGGTGCATCACGACCTGTCCACCGTGCCGGAGTATTTCGACCACGTGACCCTGTTGAACGTGCGGAAGGTGGCGAGCGGGCCGGTGGCCGAGACGTTCACCGACGCCAACCTGAAGGCGACGTATGGGGATCGAGTTCGGGTGGAAATCGCACGCGGATGACGCGGATTCCAGCGCGGATCAACGCAGTTCAGAACCAAATCTTGTTTTCTGATCCGCGTCATCCGCGTGCGGATTTCAGAACAGCACACAGCACCCCGGCGATGTTCCAGGCGTCGTCGTGCCCGCGGTGGTGGGTGCCGTCCAGCGGCAGGCCGGCCAGGTCGAGCGCCTGGGCCAGCCCGACCTCGTGCGGCAGCCCCCGCATAAGGGCGAACAGCGTCTTCACGTTCAGGTGCCGCGGGCCGAACGGGTACCGCACCCCGGTGTCCGCACACTGCCGCTCGATCTGCTTGCGGTCGTAGTCGCCGAAGCTGGCCCACACCCGGTCCCGGCTGTGGTACTCGGTTTCGAGCAGCCGACAGGCGTCGCGGAACGACAGCCCGCCGTCCGCCATCGGTTGCGTCAGCGTGGTCAGCCCGGTGCAAAACAGGCTGACCGTCGATCGCTCCGGGCGGATCAGGATGCTCCGCCGGTCGAGCCGCCGGAGCGTGCCCAACTCGACCGGGCACACGCCGATCTCGATCACGTCGCTCGTCTGACCGGCCGGCGGCGGGCCGTCCCAGCACGTCGCCTCGATGTCGATCACCAGCACGTGGTCCAGTCGCTTGCTCATGGCGAACCCTTGTCCGGTCGGAATCTCAGTTTGCAGGATTTCGTTCGCCCGACGCGCCAGCGAGGGTCGCGTGGCTCACCCTCGCTGGCGCGTCGGGCTAACAGAAACACCACCCCTGTCCGGAGCGGGCAGTGTACCGTTGAATGAGACGCAACCCCAGCCCCGGATCGCCGCACATGGACGTTCTCATCCCGGAAGCCGAAATCCGCCGGCGGGTGGACGCCATCGCCGCCGAGGTGAACCGCGACTTCGCCGGCCGGCCGTTCACCGTCATCGGCATCCTCACCGGCAGCCTGGTGTTCCTGGCCGACCTCATCCGCCTGATCGAACACCCGCACCAGATCGGGCTGATCCAGGCGAGCAGCTACCGCGGCGGCACCACCTCCGGCACGCTGGTGGTGAACGACGGCCTGCTGCCGGACATCAAGGGGCGGCACGTGCTGCTGCTGGACGACATCCTGGACACCGGCCAGACGCTGTCGCGGCTGGTCGAACACCTGCTGCACAAGGGGGCGGTGTCGGTGAAGACGTGCGTGCTGCTGCGGAAGATCGGCCGGCAGACCATCCCGTGCGAGCCGGACTACACCGGGTTCAGCATCCCGAACAAGTTCGTCATCGGGTACGGGCTGGACTTCGCCGACGACTACCGCCACCTGCCGTTCATCGGCGTGCTGCCGGACGACCCAAAGTAGTCGGCACACTCCGTGTGCCGACACATCTGCACATCGGCACACGGAGTGTGCCGACTACCTTGATGGGCCGATGATGCCCCGCGTTCTCCTCCTCCGCTCCGAGCCGGACCCGTCCGCGGGGTGGAAGCAGTTCGCCCTCGTTCGGCCGCTCCTGCCGGAGCGGTTCGAGTTCCACGAGCTGCCGTTCCGACCGGGCACGCCGGGGGTGTCGGCCCTCCGCGAAACCATCGCCCTTCAGCGGCCGGACATCCTGCACACGTTCGGGCCGGGGGCGTTCCGGGTGGCCCGCCGGCTGCAAACACTCCACCAGCTGACCGGCCCGTTCCCGAAGTGGGTCGTGTCCGGGGCTGCGGGCTGCGGGGCGGAATGGTCTCGTCCGCTGCTGCCCGAGATCGACGCGGCCGTCACGTTCTCGGCCCACGAGTGCGGGCGGGTGTCGGGGCAGTTGAAGGTGCTATGCATCCACATGCTCGACCCGGCCGTGATGATACCGGAGCCGGTCGCCCCGCGGCCCGGCCTGCCGGCCCGGTTCGTCCTCGCCGCCGGCGGGTTCGACGACACCGCCGACCTGAAGGTCGCCGTGTGGGCGTTCGAGATGATGAAGTACGCCGAACCCGGTGTTCACCTCGTGCTGCTCGGCGACGGCCCCAGGCGTCGGGACATGGAGCGGTTCGCGCGCATCCTGGCCTGGGGCGACGACCGCATCCACTTCGCCGGCTGGCAGGCCGACGTGACCCCGTACCTGTCCGCCGCATCGGTCGTGTGGGTGACGCACGCCGGCGGGGGGCGGAAGTTCGCCCTGGAAGCGATGGCTGCGGCCAAGCCGGTGGTGGCCGTGCGGACCGTGGACACGGAATCGGTGATCGACGACGGGGCGGGGGTGCTCGTGCCGCCCGGCGACAAGGTGGCGCTGGCGGCGGCCACCCGCAAGCTGCTGGCCGATTCCGGCCGTGCCGCGCAGTCGGGTTTTGCGGCGCAGGCGAAGGCTGCCGGCTTCACCCCACGGCGATTGGCGGAGGCGTTCACCGGGGCATACGATAGGCTGACCCAGACTCCCCCCGGGTGACCGCGACAACCGGAGTAGGTTCCCCATGCTCCGCGACGTGCTGACGGTGGTGCTGGCCGGCGGGCGGGGCACGCGGCTGGAACCGCTCACCCGCGACCGGGCGAAGCCGGCGGTGCCGTTCGGCGGGTCGTACCGGATCATCGACTTCACCCTCTCCAACTGCGTGAACAGCGGGCTGCGGCGGGTGCAGGTGCTGACGCAGTTCAAGTCTCAGAGCCTGGACCGGCACATCCGCCGCGGGTGGAACTTCCTCAGCCCGGAACTGGGCGAGGCGGTGGAGGTGCTGCCGCCGCAGCAGCGGATCGACGAGAACTGGTACAAGGGCACGGCCGACGCCATCTACCAGAACATCTACACCCTGGAGCGGGAGGCCGGGCGACACACCGTCATCCTGGCCGGCGACCACATCTACAAGATGGACTACGCCGAGATGCTGGCCGAGCACGAGCGGAGCGGGGCCGAGTTGACCGTCGGCGCCATCCCGGTGCCGCTGGCCGAGTGCAACCAGTTCGGCATCCTGGAGACGGACGCGGCCGGCCGGGTGGTCGGGTTCAAGGAGAAGCCGGCGAGCACCGACCCGATGCCCGGCGACCCGCACCACGCCCTCGGGTCGATGGGCATCTACGTGTTCGACACGGCCACCCTGTTCGAGCAGCTGATGGCCGACGCCGGCAACCCGAACAGCGGGCACGACTTCGGCAAGGACATCATCCCGGCGATGGTGAAGGCCGGGGACGAGGTGCGGGCGTTCCGCTTCCGCGACCGCAACGGCAAGGCCGACTACTGGCGGGACGTGGGCACCCTGGACGCCTACTACCAGGCGAACATGGACCTGGTGGCCGCCGAGCCGGTGCTCAACCTGTACGACAAGAGCTGGCCGGTCCGCACCCTGCAAACCCAGTCCCCGCCGCCCAAGTTCGTCCACGCCGCCGACGGGCCGGTCGGCCACTCCCGCCGCGGGGAGGCGACGGACAGCGTGGTGTCCGCCGGGTGCATCGTGTCCGGCGGGCAGGTCCGCCGCAGCATCCTGTCGAACGACGTGCGGGTGAACAGCTACGCGGTGGTCGAGGACGCCATCCTGTTCCACGGGGTGGACGTCGGGCGGTACTGCCGCGTCCGCCGGGCGATCATCGACAAGCACGTCAAGCTGCCGCCGTACACGGTCATCGGGTTCGACCCGGAGTTCGACCGCCGCCGCGGGTTCACCATCACCGCCGCCGGGGTGGTGGTGGTGGCCAAGGGCGAGCCGCCGGAAGCGTTCCAGGCGCCGAACACGTTGCCGTACTGACCGAACCCGTTTGCCGCGGGTGGCCGACTCCCTCCGGGAGTCGGCACCGACCGTCGGAGACGGTCGGCCACCCGGATCGCGCTCCCCGCTGGGTCGCGGCTAAACAAAGGCTCCCATGCTCACCCTCCCGCTCGTCGTCCTCGCCCTGGCCGCCGACCCGCCGGCGTTCACCGTCCACACCGGGCACTTCGAGAAGAACTCGTCCGGGCTGAGCGGCGACGCCTCGTTCCTGCTGTTCACCTCGGCCGAAGCGTTCGACAAGGTGTTCGGCACCGTCCCGCCGGTGGGCGTCCGCAAGCCAAGTCCGGTGAACACGGGAGCGTTCGACAAGACGGTGGTGGCGGCGGTCGTCCGCCGCGGGAAGGCGGTGGTGACGTACACCGAAGTGAGCGTGAAGATTGACGGCGACACGGCCACGGTGAAGTATTCGAGCGAGGCCGGCACCCCCGGCACCGCCACGTTCGCCAGCCCGCTGGTGGTGTCGCTCCCGAAGGCAAGCGTGACGAAGGTGGTGTTCGTCGAGAACGGGAAGGAAGTGGGCACGGCCCGGTGAACCGGCGGCGTGAGCCGCCTGGGTGGGATCACACCCGACGGGCTGACGCCCGCGGTTCACCGGAATCGTCGCTCCCACAGTAGCAAGCTGGTGATCGTCTTCGCGTCTTTGATCTCCCCGCTCAGGCACATCCGCACAGCCTCGTCCAGCAGCACGACCTCCGGATGCAGTTGCTCGTCCGCCTCCGGCCGCATCGCCCCCGGCGTCAGCCCCTCGGCGACGAACAGGTGCAGCTTCTCGTCCAGCACCCCCGGTGAGGCGTACAGGTAGCCCAGGCTCGTCCACCGTTCCGCCGTGTATCCCGTCTCCTCGATCAACTCCCGCTTCGCACAGTCGAGCAGCGGCTCGTCCGGCTCGACCGTCCCGGCCGGGCACTCCCACAGGGTTTCGCCGATCACGAACCGATGATTCCGGAGCAACACGACGCGGGCCGCGTCCAACACCGGCAGGATGACCACGGCGCCGGGGTGGAAGATCATGTCCCGGCGGATGACGGTGCCGTCCGGGGCGGTGGTGGTGTCCACGGCCACGCGGATCTTGCGGCCGACATGGACGATGTCGCGGGGCATGGGTTTCTCCGGTGAATTGCGGCGGGTGTCGCCCGACCATAAGATAGCGGGTGGTACGGTTCGACCGGCAGACCGAAGTGGGGGCGGGCGGCGATGAACAACTGGATGAACTGGTCTCTGCCGCTGTTCCGGGCGTTCGGCGTCCTGGTCAAAGTCCACATCCTGTACATCCTCGTCACCGCCACCCTGTTCCTGCGGACGGTGGTGATGAAGGACAGCTACGTGTCGCTCGCCGACACGTTCCTGTTCACCGTCCCGCTGGTGTTCGTGGTCATCCTGCTGCACGAGTTCGGGCACATCTTCGGCGGGCGGGCGGTGGGCGGGGAGGGGGACGAGATCCTCATGTGGCCGCTCGGCGGGCTGGCGTTCGTGGACGTGCCGCGGGAGTGGAAGGCGCACACCATCATGGTGCTGAGCGGCCCGGCGGTGAACGTCGGGCTGTGCGTCGTCACCGCCCTGGTGCTCGCCGCCGCCGGGTTCATCCCCACCCTGAACCCGCTGCCCACCAGCGCGAACAACCCGTTCACCTCGCCGATGTACAACTTCCACAACGGGCGGACGTACACCAGCGAGTACGGGCTGCGGCTGTACGAGCCGAACTCGTCGGTGCCCGTCCCGGCCGAGCGGCATCGGGAGTTGACCCTCGCCAACCAGGTGAAGCTGGTCGAGAAGGAGGACGCCAGCGGCGACAAGTCGGTCATCGCCGGCAAGCCCGACGACATGGCGAAGATCGCCGAGCAGATGGTCGGGTACGAGCGCGCCCTCGCCCCCACCTGGATCGTGTGGGTGAACCGCATCTTCTGGCTGAACTGGTTCCTGCTGCTGTTCAACATGCTGCTGCCCGCCTACCCGATGGACGCGGCACAAACGCTGCAAGGGCTGGTGTGGTGGCGGACCGACTACGCCACCGGGTTGCGGGTGGCGTGCGTATGCGGGTACGTGTTCGGCGGGCTGCTCATGATCGCCGGCCTGGTCACCAACGAGTCGATCCTGGTCGGGCTGTCCCTGTTCTGCCTGTTCGAGTCGTACCGCCGGCTGCACGCGCTCCAGACCGAGGGCGGCGAGTTCGGGTACGACTTCAGCGGCGGGTACAGCACGCTGGACGGCGACGACCCGCCGGCCAAGCGGCCGCGGAAGCCCGGCTTCTTCAAGCGGTGGCTGCAAGCGCGGGCGTCCCGGCGGCTGAAGCGGGAGCACGAACAGCGGACGAAGGACGACGCCCGGATGGACGAACTGCTGGACAAGATCGCCCGCAAGGAGCCGCTGACGGCCGAGGAGAAGCGGTTCATGCAGCGGGTGAGCGAGCGGTACCGGAAGTGATTGGCGAACCGCGGGCGTCAGCCCGTGGGTGGTTCACGGAGAAGCCAGTGCCTCAACTCATCGAACCCCGGCTGCTCCAGGGGTTCCGCGACTACGCCCCCGCCGCCATGCTGCCCAAGGAGCGGGTGCTGCAAACCGCCCGCGAGGTGTACCGCGGCTACGGGTACGCGCCGATCGACACCCCGGCGCTGGAGTTCGCCGAGGTGCTGCTCGGCAAGGGCGGGGGGGAGAACGACCGGCTGGTGTATCGGTTCAAGGACCACGGCGACCGGGACGTGGCCCTGCGGTTCGACCTGACCGTGCCGTTCGCCCGGTTCTCGGCGGTGAACGTGCTGCAACTCGGCACGCCGTTCAAGCGGTACGCGATGGGGCCGGTGTGGCGGGGCGAGCGGCCGGGGCAGGGGCGGTACCGCGAGTTCTGGCAGTGCGACTTCGACACCATCGGCACCACTGCGAACGCCAGTGACATCGAGGTGGCACTGGTCATCAACGACCTGTTCACGGCCCTGGGGTTCGAGCGGTTCCAGGTGCGGGTGAACAACCGGCTGCTGCTGAACGGCCTGCTGGAGAGCATCGGCGTGCAGGACCAGGCGGTGCCGGTGCTGCGGACGTTGGACAAGCTCGGGAAGATCGGCCGCGAGAAGGTGATCGAGGAAATGGTCCGTGAAGCCGGGGTGACGGCGGAACAGGCCGGGCGGGTGCTGGTGCTGGCCGAGGCGAGCGGGTCGAACGACGCGATCTTGGCCGCCGCGGAAGGGGCGTTCGGCGGCACGCCGAACGAGAAGGCGCTGGCCGGGCTGACGCGGCTGCGGGAACTGCTGGCGGCGTGCCGCACGGCCGGGGTGCCGGACGGCCGTATCGTGGTGGACCTGAGCATCGCCCGCGGGCTGGACTACTACACCGGCACCATCTACGAGACCTTCCTGACCGACCTGCCGGAGATCGGCAGCGTGTGCAGCGGCGGGCGGTACGACAACCTCGCCAGCAAGTACACGAAGCAAGTGCTGCCGGGCGTCGGCGCCAGCCTCGGCGTGGACCGGCTGCTGGCCGCGATGGAGCAACTCAAGCACCCGTGGATGTCCGGGCGGACCACGCCGGCGGACGTGCTGGTCATCAACTTCGACTCGGCCCGCATCGGCGACTACCAGCGGGTGGCCCGCACACTGCGGGCCGCCGGCATCGG
>JALHQU010000041.1 GCA_022841795.1 Fimbriiglobus sp. | reverse complement strand
CCGTGGCACCGGCCGCTGGCCGGTGGGTCAAAACACCGGCCAGCGGCCGGTGCCACGAAGACAGCAGCACACCGGCGGGCCGCCGGTGCCACGAAGACATCACCCCACCGGCACGGCCGCGTCGTCCAGCACCGTCTCACCGGCCGGCGGTGCGGGCGGCGGGGGCGGGGCCTTCGGCTTGCGGCGAAACAGGTTGAGGAACCGCCGCGGCAGGGTGGCCAGGTCGTCCCACAGCGAGTACGCGATCGGGGTGATGAGCAGACTCAGGAACAGCGACAGCGCCTGCCCGCCCAGGATCACCTTCGCCATGCTCGCCCGCGCGCTCGCCCCCGGCCCCTGCCCGGTCGCGATCGGGATCATGGCCGCCACCAGCATGATGGTGGTCATCAGGATCGGCCGCAGGCGGGCGCGGTTCGCCCCCAGGATGGCCTGGTCCCGCGGCACCCCCTTCGCCCGCAGCACGTTCGTGTAGTCCACCTGCAGGATGCCGTTCTTCTTCACGATGCCGAACAGCATGAACAGGCCGATCATGGCGTACACGTCGAGCGCCGTCTGCAACAGCAGCAGCGACAGCAGGGCGAACGGCAGCGTCAGCGGCACCGCCATCAGGATGGTGATCGGCTGCACCAGGCTCTCGAACTGGGCCGCCAGGATCATGTACATGAACGCGAACGCCAGCAGGAAGGCGAGCGCGAAGTTCGAGTTCGAGTCGGCCATCAGCTTGGCTTCGCCCAGGAACTCGTGCCGGTACTCCGGCGGCATGTTCAGCTCTTTCACCCACCCGGCCATCACCGGCAGTTCCTTGCCCAGCACCGCGCCGGGGGCCAGGTTGGCCGTGACGGAGATGGTCCGCTGGCGGTTGTACCGCTCGATGGTGGCCGGCCCGCGGGCGTCGGTCAGGGTGGCCACGCGGTCCAGTTCGACCAGCCCGCCGTCCGCGTCCGGCACGCTCAGCCGGCGGATGGCGTCCTTGCGGTCGCGGGTGGTCAGGTCGGCCCGCAGCCACACGTCGTACAGGTCGGCCTGCCCCGGCTCCTTGTACTTGCTCACCGGCTCGCCGCCGACCAGCATCCCGAGCGTGGCCGCCACCGCCTGCGGGGACACCTTCAGGTCGCCGGCCTGCTGCCGCAGCATCCGCACCTGCAGTTCCGGGCTGCGGGCGGCGGCGTTCGTGTCCACGTCGGTGAACGACGGGTTGGCCCGCATCTGCTTCACCAGCTCGGCCGCGTACTCGTCCAGTTTGTCCCCGTCCGGCCCCATGAGCGCCAGTTCCACCTGCACGTTCTTGAACGCGCTGCTGCTGAACAGCTTCACCTCCTGCACCGTCGCCCGCAGGTCCGGGTAGTCGTTCAGCACCACCCGCGCGTCGGCCATCGCGTCCTTCTGCCCGAACTTCCGCTCCCGCAGGTCCACCATGCGGCAGTAGATGAGCACCTTGGTCACGTCGCCCTGCCCCTTGGCGTTCCGCCCGCTCGTCTCGCCGACGGTGGTGAACACGTTCGTCACCCCCCGCACCTTCGCCAGCTTGCCCTCGATCTCCCGGCACAGGCGGTCGGCCTCGTACAGCGAGTACCCCTCGGGCAGGGTGAGCGCCACCTCGAACTCGCTCTGGTCGTCCTTCGGCACGAAGTCGGTGCCCACCAGTTGCACCAGCACCGGGGTGGTCATCAGGGTGAGGAACGCGACCAGCACCACCAGCCACCGCCGCCACCCCTTCCACCCGCCCAGGCACCAGCCGAGGAAGCCGACGTAGATGCGGGTGATGAGGCCCCAGAACCCGCGGGTGTGGGGGTCGTGGGAAGAACCCCTCCCCCCACCCCCCTCCCCCGGAGGGAGAGGGGGAGTCCGAGTGTGGTTGTCTTTCTCCCCCCTTCCCTGGGAGGGAAGGGGGGCCGGGGGGGTTAGGTTCTTCTTCGGCGCCTTCAAGAACCGCGCGCACAGCATCGGCGTGAGCGTGAAGCTGACGGCCAGACTGAGCAGGATGCTGAACCCGACCACGAACCCGAAACTGTTGAAGAACCGCCCGACCTGGCCGGACATGAACGCGATCGGGGCGAACACCACCACCAGGCTGAGCGTCGTCGCCAGCACCGCCAGCGAGATTTCGCTCGTCGCCTTGCTCGCCGCCTCCCACGGCGTCTGCCCGTACTCCTCCATGTGCCGCACCACGTTCTCCAGCACCACCACCGCGTCGTCGATGACGATGCCCACCGCCAGGATCAGCCCGAGCAGGGTCATGTTGTTCAGGCTGAACCCCATCAGGTCCATCAGGGCGAACGTGCCGACGATGCTGGTCGGCACGGCCAGCGCCGCGATCACCGTCGTCCGCCAGTCGCGGATGAACAGGAGCAGCACCGCCGACACCAGCCCGGCGGCCAAGAGCAGGTGGAACTTCACCTCCTCGATCGACCCCTTGATGAACTTCGACTGGTCGCGGATCACCTCCACGCGGATGTCCGGCGGCAGGTTGGGGGCGATGACCGCCAGCCGCTCCTTCACCGCGTCCGCCACCTTCACCGTGTTCCCCTGGCTCTGCTTCTGCACGATGAGCGACACCGCCACGTCCCCGTCCAGCCGGCTCAGCCCGCGGGGTTCCTCAATGCCGTCCTCCACCTCGCCCAGCTCGGCCAGCCGGGTGCTGTGCCCGCCTTTGTTGGCGACCACCAAATCCTTGAAGTCGCCCACGCTCTTGATGCGGGCGTCGGTGCGGAGGTTCTGCTCGCGGCGGCCCTGGTCCACCCGCCCGCCGGGCTGCTCCTGGTTCTGCTCGGCCAGCGCCTTCCGCACGTCGAACACGGTCAGCTTGCGGCCGTCCAGCTTGGTCGGGTTCACCGTCACGTTGATCGCCCGCTGCTGCCCGCCGACCAGCACGCAGGTGCCCACCCCGAACACGTTCCCCTCGATGTCCTCCTTGAGCATCTTCTTGGCGATCTCCGTCACCTCCCGCAGCGGCCGCTTGCCGGACACCACCACCGTCACCACCGGGGCGGCGTCCAGGTTGAACTTCTCCACCTTCGGGTAGTCGGTGCCGGGCGGCAGCACCCCCTGGATCAGGTTCAGCTTGTCGCGGATCTCCTGGGCGGCGAGGTCGCCGTTCTTCTCCAGCTTGAACCCGACGACGATCTGGCTGAACCCCTCCTTGGTGGTGCTGCGGAGCTCGTCGATGCCGGACACGGTGTTGACGGCTTCTTCCACCGGCTTGGTGACGGCCGCCTCCATCTCGTCCACGCTCGCCCCGCGGAGGGTGGTGGTGACGACCACCACCGGCACGTCCACGTTCGGGAACAGCTCGACGCCCAGCCGGGTGTACGACGCCAGCCCCAGCACGATGGGGGCGAGGATGAGCATGGCGGTGAACACCGGCCGGCGGATGCAGACGTCCCAGATGGCCGACGACATGCGGAACTCCGTGCCGCGGGGGATAATTAACGGACTGGTCCGTCCGGTAATTGATAGCGACCCGGTACAGGGACGGGCAAGGCCAATCCGGGGTTCGGGTGCGGGTGACGCTGCGTACCTCGGGCTTACGCCCGAGGCTTCGCTATGTCGCCCGCTCCGCGGGCTTTGATCGCAAGCCCCCGGACCTGGAACCCCGGTCTCACGACCGGGGCTACGTTATGTCGCCCCCTTCGGGGGCTTTCGTTCTTTAGCCCGCGGAGCGGGCGACATATCGTAGCCCTGGTCGTGAGACCGGGGTATTCTTGGCGCGACCCTCACACCCTCCGGAGTCGCCCCGTGTCCCGGTCCTACACCTGCCTGTACTACCACTTCGTCTTCAGCACCCGCGACCGGCAGCCGACCATCACCCCCGCCGTCCGCCCGGAGCTGCACCGCTACCTCGGCGGGCTGGTGAAGGCCGAGGGCGGGCTGGCGCTGGAAGTCGGCGGGACGGACGACCACGTCCACATCGTGGCCAAGCTGTCGCAGAACCGGGCGGTGGCGGACGTGATGCGGGTGGTGAAGACGAACTCGTCGAAGTGGGCGCACGAGGCCTTTCCGAACGCCGTGCCCATCTGGTGGCAGGGCGGGTACGGGGCGTTCACCGTCAGCGAGTCAGCCCTGGCGACGGTACGGGACTACGTCCGTAACCAGGAGGAACACCACCGCACCGTGTCGTTCCAGGAGGAGTTCCTGGCGCTGCTGGTGCAACACGGGTGCGAGTTCGACGAGCGATATGTGTGGGAGTGATGCGGCGGGATGGTGCTCCAGGGCTGACGCCCTGGGCTTCGTTATGTCGCCCCCTTCGGGGGCTATGAACCCAAGCCCCCGAAGGGGCGACATAACGGAGCCGGGGACGTGAGTCCCCGGAACGACGGCCGGCGGCTACATTACCCCCACCTCCCGCCATCGGAGTTCACCCCATGCCCCGCACGCTGCCCGCGGTCGCACTCCTCGTTTTCGCCGCGTCCGTATCTGCCCAACAGGCCCCGCTTCAAACCACCGCCGAGGCGACCAAGTACGAGAAGACCTCGTCGTCGGCCGAGGTGGTGGCGTTCGCCCAGGAACTGGCGAAGCGGTCGCCGCTGGCGAAGTACACCACCTACGGCACCACGACGGAGGGCAAGCCGCTGCCGCTGCTGGTGCTGTCCGACCCGCCGGTGGGTACACCGGAGGAGGCGGTGGCGGCGAAGAAGTCGGTGGTGATGGTGACGGCGAACATCCACGCCGGGGAGGTGGACGGCAAGGAGGCGGTGCTGATGCTGGCCCGCGACCTGACCGCCGAGAAGGACAGCCCGATCCTGAAGAAGCTGGTGGTGGTGATCGCCCCGAACTACAACCCGGACGGGAACGACAAGTTCGCCGACACCAACCGCCGCACGCAGAACGGGCCGAAGTCGGTCGGCATCCGGGCGAACGCCGCCGGGTTCGACCTGAACCGCGATTTCGTCAAGCTCGAGACGCCCGAGACCCGCGGGGTGGTCGGCCTGCTGAACAAATGGAACCCGCTGCTCGTCATCGACTGCCACACCACCAACGGCAGCTACCACCGGTACACGCTCACCTACGACGGCCCGCGGATGCCGGCGTCCGACCCGAAGCTGATCGCGTTCGTGCAGGACAAACTCCAGCCGGCCATCGTCACGAAGGTGAAGAAGGCGAGCGGGTTCGACTCGTTCACCTACGGCGACTTCGACCGCCCGCACGAGCAGTGGGTCACCTACGGCACCGGCCCGCGGTACGGCACCCAACTGTACGGGCTGCGGGGCATCCTGGGGGTGCTGTCCGAGTCGTACACCTACGCCTCGTTCGAGGACCGGGTGAAGGTGAGCTACGCGTTCGTGAAGGGCAACTTCGAGTTCGTCGCGGAGAACCTGGACGCGGTGAAGAAGGTGTTCGCCGACGCCCAGAAGCCGCGGGCGAAGGTGGCCCTGCGGACGAAGACGGTGGCCCGCGACAAGACGGAAACGGTGTTCGGCTGGGTGGAGGAGCAGAAGGACGGGCGGTGGAAGAAGACGGACACGCCGAAGGACTACACCTGCCGCATCATCGACAAGCTGGTGGCAACGCTGGAGGTGGACCGGCCGGCGGCGTACCTGTTCCCGGCCCAGTACGCGGCGGCGGCCGACGCCCTGCGGCGGCACGGCATCAAGGTGGAGGAGGTCCGCGAGCAGACCGAACTGGACACCGAGACGTACACGGTGACGGACACGAAGGAGGAGCGGGAGTTCCAGAAGCACAAGCTGCGGACGGTGGAGGCGACGGCGACGAAGACGAAGACGAAGGCCGAGCCGGGCGCGTTCCTGGTCCGCACCGCTCAGCCGCTCGGTCAGCTCGCCGCCTACCTGCTCGAACCGATGGCCGACGACGGGCTGACCACCTGGAACTACTTCGACGCCGGGGTGAAGGCGGGCCAGCCGTTCCCGGTGCTGCGGGTGGTGAAGGACCAGCCGGTGTTCACCGGCCCGCCCCGCCCGCTGCCCGAGGAGCGGGCGTCGAACAAGCCGTTCACCCTGGATCTGGTGGGCAACCGGGTCGGGCTGGGCGGGCAGCCGGTCGGCGACATCACCTGGCTGGACGACGGCGAACACTGGCTGCAGGTGAAGGACAACAAGCTGTGGAAGGTCCACGCCCGCTCCGGCCGGGCGGAACTGTTCGTCGATCCGGACAACCTGAAGAAGTCGCTGGCGATGGTGCAGGGGGCCATCCCGCCGGAGCAACCGGCGGGAAGTCCTCCGGCCGGCGGGCGGCCCAGCCGCGGCGGGGGCGGCAACCCGCTGCTCGGGCCGAACTACACGTTCACCCCGGACCGCTCCGGCGTGGTCATCACCACCCGCACCGGCACCGTGCTGGCGTACCGCGACGGCTCCCCCGGCGTGCGGCTGACCAAGATCGAGAAGGACCAGCCGGCCCCGGAGTTCGGCTCGTTCTCCCCGGACGGCAAGTGGTACGCCTACGTGCTGAGCGGCAACCTGTTCGCCGTCGAGGTGGGCAGCGGCAAGGCGAAGCGGCTGACCAGCGACGGCGGGAAGAACGACGTCCTGAACGGCCGGGCCGACTGGGTGTACGAGGAGGAGATCTTCAACCGCAACGGCAAGGCGTACTGGTGGGCGCCGGACTCGACCCGGTTGGCGTTCCTGCGGTTCGACGACACGGGCGTGCCCAAGTTCACCCTCGCCTCGCAGGACGGCAAGCCGGAGGCGATCAACTACCCGAAGGCCGGGCAGACGAACCCGACGGTGAAGCTCGGGCTGGTGGGCGTGGCCGAGACCGAGCCGATCGCCAAGTTCCTGGACCTGAGCGAGTACAAGCCGGCGGACACGCTCATCTCCCGCGTCGGGTGGACCGGCGGGGACAAGCCGGCGGTGTACGCCTTCGTGCAGAACCGGGTGCAAACCTGGCTCGACTTCGTGACCTGGCCGGCCCCGGACGCCGCCGGGCAGAAGCTGTTCCGGGATTCCACGAAGGCGTGGATCGACGACGCCGGCGAGCCGAAGTTCCTCAAGGACGGGTCGTTCCTGTTCCTGAGCGAACGCAGCGGGTGGAAGCACCTGTACCTGTACCCGCCGGACGGCAAGACGCCGCGGCAGATCACCGCCGGCAACTGGGAGGTGAAGTCGGTCGAGCGGATCGACGAGGCGAGCGGGGACGTGTACCTGACCGGCAACATGGTGCGGAGCACCGGCACGCACCTCGGGCTGGCGTCGCTGTCCGGCGGGGACGTGCAGGTGATCTCGCACACCCCGACCACCCACCGCATCGACCTGGCCCCGAAGGGCACGCTGTACGTCGATCGGCAGAGCGACGACTTCACCCCGACGCAGTCCGTGCTGCGGGAGCTGTTCGTCAAGCCGGTGCGAGTGCTGGACACCAACCCGGCCTACGAGCGCGAGCAGTACAGGTTCGGCCGGTACGAGCGGACCACGGTGAAGATGAAGGACGGGTTCGAACTGGAGGCGGCCATCACCTACCCGCCGGACTTCCACGAGTACAACCGCTACCCGATCTGGATTCTCACCTACGCCGGCCCGCACGCCCCCACCGTCCGTGACGGCTGGGGCAGCGGGCGGGTGTTCGAGCAGGTGCTGGCGGCCAGCGGCATCGTGGTGTTCCGGGTCGATCCGCGGAGCGCCAGCGGGAAGGGGGCGGAGTCGGCGTGGACCTGCTACAAGCAGATGGGCGTGCAGGAGCTGAAGGACCTGGAGGAAGCGGTGGACTGGATCGGCAAGAACTCGTGGGCGGACCTGACCCGCGTGGGCATCAGCGGGCACAGCTACGGCGGGTTCATGGCGAGTTACGCGCTCACGCACAGCAAGAAGTTCGCCGCCGGCATCGCCGGCGCCCCCGTCACCGACTGGCGCTACTACGACTCCATCTACACCGAGCGGTACATGGGCCTGCCGGCGGCGAACATCGACGGGTACGAGAAGACGAGCGTGGTGAAGGCGGCCAGGCGTCTGCACGGCAAGCTGCTCATCTGCCACGGGCTGATCGACGACAACGTCCACCCGCAGAACAGCCTGCAACTGATGAACGCGCTGCAACTGGCGAACAAGGAGTTCGAGTCGATGGTGTACCCCACCTCCCGGCACGGCATCACCCCCGCCCACTACCCGCGAACCCAGGTGCAGTTCATCCGGCGGGCGTTCGGGCTGGAGAAGTGACGCCGACCGTTCGCTCGGCTACGATGGGGTGTCGGAACCGAGGGACGCCATGACCACCGCACTGGTACTCGACGTGGAACTGCCCGGCGACCTGGCCCGGTTCAAGCTGCCCGAGGCGGTCGCGGCGCGATTGCATGATCTGCTCGACCGCCAGGACGCTGGCCCGCCGCTCACCGACCAGGAGCGGCGGGAGGCGGAGGGGCTGGTGAACTTGTCCGAGCTGCTCACGCTGCTGCGGCTCCGGGCGGAGCGGGCGGCCGCGTGAGTGACATCCCGCGAGCGCTGGCCGACGAGGTGATCCTCCGCGCCCGCAGCCGGTGCGAGTACTGCGGACTGTCCCAACTCGGGCAGGAAGCCACGTTCCACATCGACCACGTCGTGCCGCGGGCGGCGGACGGGCCGACCGTTTCGGACAACCTGGCGCTGGCCTGCGCGTCGTGTTCGCTGCGGAAGTGGGCCAAGAGAACCGCCGCGGACCCCGAAACCGGCGAGGACGTCCCGCTGTTCAACCCGCGAACGGATCACTGGGTGGATCACTTCCGCTGGAACGGGGAGGTCGTCGTCCCACTCACCCCGACCGGCCGGGCGACCGTCGCCGCCCTCGCCATGAACCGCCCGATCATCCTGGCGATCCGGCAGGAAGAGACGGCCCGCGGCCGACACCCACCCTCATGACCGGCGCTGTCCACCACCTCGGCTGTCCGATCGCCTACGACCTCCGCGGGGCCGGTCCGCCGGTGCTGTTCGTCCAGGGGGTCGGCGTTCACGGCGACGGCTGGCGGCCGCAGGTCGAACCGCTGTCCGCCCGGTACTCGTGCCTGACGTTCGATAACCGCGGCATGGGCCGCAGCCAGCCGGCCGGAGCAGCCGTCACCGTCGAGCGGATGGCGGACGACGCGCGGGCGGTGCTGGACGCCGCCGGGTGGGAGTCGGCCCACGTCGTCGGGCACTCGCTCGGCGGGCTGGCGGCGGTGTCCCTGGCGCTCGCCCACCGCCGGCGGGTCCGCTCCCTCACCCTGATGTGTACGTTCGCCGACGGCCGGGCGGTGGCCCCGCTCACCCTGCGGATGATCTGGGCCGGACTGCGGTCGAAGGTGGGCACCCGGCGGATGCGGCGGCGGGGGTTCCTGCAACTGCTGCTGCCGCCGGGGGCGATGAAGGCGGCCGAGCGGGACACGCTGGCCGAGCGGCTGGCCCCGCTGTTCGGGCACGACCTGGCCGACTCCCCGCCGGTGGTGAATGACCAGTTGAAGGCGATGCGGGCGGCGAACGCCACCCCGCGGCTGGGCGAGCTGGCCGACATCCCCACGCTGGTGATGTGCGGCACGCACGACCCGATCGCCCCGCCCCCGCTCGGCCGGGCGCTGGCGACCGGCATCCCGGGGGCGAAGTTCATCGAGTACGCCGACGCCTCGCACGGCCTGCCCATCCAGTGGCCCGACCGGGTGAACGCCAAGCTGGAGGAGTTCTGGCAGGCAGCAGGGTAGAGGGCGGTCAGCGACCGGCCAGCGGAGTTGGGGAACGGGCCTCGCCTCGCTCCCACGAGTCTTCGACCGCGACCTACAAGACGCACGGGCCATTCGGCGTGCGGCCGGCGTCGGCCGTCTGCCAGTCTGAATCCGTGGGTATAATTGGTGTTGGCCTTGCCGGGTGAACCTGCCCAGTGAACGGCACGACATGAATCCGCCGGTGTCCAGCCCCACCGCCGTGCGAGCCTGCCATGCCCAGCGACGATATACTCCGGCCACTGGGTCAATACGATGGTGATGATGAACTTTGGACTTGGCTCTACCGGGCCAAACGCAACCAACTTCAACTCAAAAATCTGGACCTGAGCGGCACATCGGTGACGGACGCCGGGGTAGCGGCGGTGGCCGAGCACTGCCCCGGCCTACAGCACCTCGATCTCGGTCGCACATGGGTGACGGACGCCGGAGTGCGGGCGGTGGCCGACCACTGCCCCGCACTCCAATACCTCTCCCTGTCCCTAACGGATGTGACGGACGCCGGGGTAGTGGCGATAGCCGAAGGTTACCCTAGCCTGCAGGGCCTCGTGCTGTGGAACTGCAAACAGGTGACGGACGCGGGGGTAGCGGCGGTGGCCGACCACTGCCCCCGACTCCAGCACCTCGACCTGTCCTACTGTACAAAGGTGACGGACACCGGGGTGGTGATGGTGGCTGAGCACTGCTCTGGCCTGCAACGGCTCGACCTCACCTACACGGGGGTGACGGACGCCGGGGTAGCGGCGGTGGCCGAGCACTGCCCCGGCCTACAGCACCTCGATCTCGGTCGCACATGGGTGACGGACGCCGGAGTGCGGGCGGTGGCCGACCACTGCCCCGCACTCCAATACCTCTCCCTGTCCCCGACGGATGTGATGGACGCCGGGGTGCGGGCGTTGGCCGAAGGCTGCCCCCAACTCTACAACCTCAAGCTGAGTGGGACGTGCGTGACGGACTCTGCGGTTAAGGCACTGGCCCAGGGTTGCCCCAAACTCAAATGGCTCGAACTCCACGAAACGTGGGGGACAGGCGTCGATCCGGCGATCCTCGCCACTTGCGACGCCCAACAGATCTTCGCGGCGATTCTTCATGGAGTGGCGTTGCCCGTCGTCCGCGTGCTGTTCGTGGGGACGGGGAGCATCGGCAAGACGTGGTTGTTCGAGCGATGCTTCCTCGACCGGTGCGTCGAGCGGACCCGGCCCCGCGTACAGACCCCGGACATCGACCTGATCCGCCCGGAACAGTGTGTCTGGAAGCCCAAACTCTGTACACCGGGATCGACACAGGAGGTGGAACCGCGGGTGTGGGACTTCGGCGGGCAACTGGTGCTGCACGGCGTCCACGAGACGTTCCTGAACGACGACGGGCGGACAATCTATGTGCTGGTGCTGTCGGCGAACGCGGTGTCCGGCTCGAAGTACGTCGGCCGCGAGGAAACGGGCAACGCCGTCGCCTACTGGCGGCGGATGATCGCCCACTTCGGCAGTAGCACCGCCCCGGTGATCGTGGCCGTCACCCAGTGCGACAAGGTGACGCGAGCCGACCGGCCCATCGACCGCCCAACCCCCATCGACGACGTACTCGCCGGCCTGACGCTGGTGGACGACCTGTCGGCGTGCGACCCGGACCGGCCGATCCAACCCCTCCGTGACGCCATCGAAACGGCCTTGGCCCAGCGGGAGGGCATCCGCCAGGGGAAGGTGTCGCCGGAGTTGAAGGCGGTGCGGGAGATCGTCGAGCGGGAGTTGCCGAAGGTCGCTCTGGTGCCGATGGCAACGTTCCGGCAGTGGTGCCACGAGTGCGACGTGCCGGACGACCAGCAGTCGAACGCGATCCGCGACGCCCTGCACTACATGGGCAGCCTGTTCTACTTCGGCCGCGACCGGCTGGACCGCGAGCGGGACCGCGACCTCGCCCCCGGCCAGCAGCGGTTGCACAAGCTCCAGCCGGACACCGTGCTGGGCGAGTTCGTCATCAACCCGGTGTGGTTGAAGCACGCGGCGTACCGGGTGTTCGAGGAGAGCGAACGGAGCGAGTGGCTCAGCCCGGACACGCTCCGGGCGAAGGTGCAGGCCGCCGACGCGAAGTGCGTGGGGCATCTCTGCGGCGGGGACGTAATCGATGCGTTCTTGAAACTGGTGGAGTTGTCGTTCTTCGACGTGGAGAAGGGGCAGTACCTGCTCCCCCGCGGGCTGAAATCCGGCCTACCACCGGGGTACGAGGACTGGCCGACGGCTCGCCTGCTTTGGGAGTTCGTGCCGGAGAGCGCCTTCCACCGCTTCATCGTGCGGATGCACCACCGCCAGCAGGTGGAAAGAATGGGCGGGGGATACGCCCACGGACGGGACTGGGTGATGGTTCAACATGACGGGTGCCGGGTGGTGGTTTCGGCCGACTCGGTGAACGGGGTGGTCGAAATCCGGTTCGACCCGAAGTCCCCGCCGGAAGACCGCACGCGGGCATTCGACCTCGTCCGCGACTTGTTCGCGCACGAGTTCATCGGCAAGCCGCCCGGTCAGCCCAAAGAACTGGATGCGGCCGAGAGCCTGCGGCAGACGGTGAACACGGCGAAGGAAACGGATTGGGTCGAACTCGCGGACGCCAGGATGCGAACGGGGATGAGTGAAGAAGGCACTCTGAAAAGTTACACGCAAGAGAAGAATCGAAAGCGGAACCCCGAGGTGTTCTGCCGCCTGCCGAACGGCTCCGCCGGCCGCACCGCCGAGGGGTGGGTGTGGCGAAAGGTCGGGGGGCGGTTGCAATTCCTGTCGTCTACCCTACCGGCCGAATGAACCGCCCAGATGTCCGGTCGTCCGCCGCGATTCCGCCGGCCGTCCGCGCGGATTCCGGGGCGGAATCCGCGCGGAACCCAGCCACTTCCGATCGACAACTCCCAGCCCGCGGAATCGGGCGGAAACCCGTCCGTCCGCGCGGATAGCCCGAACCCTCCCCCGTCGCACCGGCGGCCGGCACTCGCCGGCGGGTGGCGACTGGGGAATCAGCGATGAACAAGCAACTCGTGGTGTTCGTGTACCCGGACTCGGTGGACGTGTTCGAGCGGACTGACGCGGGGGACGGGCGGGTCGAGTACACCCGCGTCCACGCCGACGTGGTGCGGAACGACCGCTCGCCGGGCAAGTGGTTCGACCGGGTGGCGTCGGTGTGCATCAGCCTGTTCTTCGCCCTGCTGGGTGGCTGATCGATCGTCAGCCGGGGCTGCCCACCCCGGCGACCTACTGACCTCCCGCTTCGCTCCGCATTGTGAACAAAATATCACATCCGACGGATTCACCCGCCGGACGTGGAGGCACAGCTATGAACGTTGTGAAATCAATCGCGGTACTGGTCGCTTTGTCGCTCTTGAGTTCGGCGCGAGCGGGCCGTACTCACCGCCCGGACGAGTTGAACGCGCCGCCGGAGGTTTCGGTCACCCGCACCTCGCCGGTCTTGGTGTTGTACACGAACTGCTTCGCCCGCGTGGACTGGTCGGCCGTCACCCCCCGCTTGTTCGACAGCAGCGTGGCCAGCCGCTTGTCCGTGCCGTCCAGCACCGCCCGCGTGCCGTCGAACCGCACCTTCTCCCCCAGCCCGGTGCGGGCGTCGTCCCGGAACTCGGCGTTGCCCACCGCGTCCAGCCACTGCTCGGCCGGGGCGTCCGGCTTGGTCCGCCGGCTGGACACGGTCATCCGGTCCTGGCAGGTGAGGTACACCGACCCCTTCGGCAGGGCGTGCGGCTCGAGCGCCAGCATCAGGTCGGCGGCCGGGGTGTTCATCACCACCGCCCCGTTCGGGAAGTCGGCCTTCTGGAACACCCCGCCGCCCTGGTCCACCCCGGTCATGCGGTCGCGGAACGACACCACCGTCAGCTTCATCTCCCCCTTGTCCGGCGGCTTGGCCGACGTGCGGACGTTCGGGTCGGACGACGGGCCGGCGGCCGGCGACTCGCTCTCCGGCTGGAGGATGCGGAGTTCGCCCGGCCCGGTGGCGAACAGCTCCTGCTCCTTGGCGCGGTTGGCGAAGTCCATCTGCTTGGCGGTGAGCATCCGCCCGCGGGCCAGGGTGCCGGCCTTCTCCTCGGCCAGCTCGCGGAACACCACGAACCTGTCGGTGGCCGCCGCCTTCGGGTCGTCGTTCGGCAGCACCACCACCAGCTTCAGCTTCGGCCGGTCGTTCGCCGTCTTGTCCGCGACCGACTGCGGCTTGGCCCGCTCCTTGCCCTTCAGCTGGTTGAAGTACACCGGCCGGTCGAGGGTGAGGTCGAGCTGGTGGCACCACAGGTTGGAGCGGTTGGTGGTCGGGTTGACCGGGCCGGCGGTGCGGGGGGCGGGCAGGGTCTCGCCGGGCGGCCGCACCCCGGACGGCTTGCCCGCCGGGTCCGGCTTCACCACCTGGTCCACCACCACCCCGCCGATGAACTGGGCGAAGGATCGGGCGCCCTCGAACTTCATCCGCGTGGCCCAGTCCACCTGGAGGTCGGACGGGGTGCTGAGTTCGTTCCCGGCCACGTCCGACCCGCTCAGCACCCGCAGCCGCCCGCGGCCGTCCACCGACACCACGTTGTTCGGCTGGTCGATCACCACCGCGTGCCCGAGGATGGTGGTGCCGTCGAACTCGACGGCCGCGTAGTTGTCCTTGTTCCGCCCGCCGGTGACGGTGAGCACGCTGCCGGCCGGCGGCTGGTGGTCCAGGGTCAGCTTGGTACACTTGATGTCCAAGCCCTTGGCCGGGCGGTCCGGGTCGTTCGGGTCCGGGTCCTGTTGCACCCACACGTTGTCGTCGCACCGCGCCCGCTCCAGGTCGTACTTCACCGGCGTGGGGTCGCCCTTCTTCACGGGGGGCGGTTGGAGCGGGTCCGGGTACCGCACCATCCACGTCTCGACGGCGTCGGCTTGAAGTTGGATCGGGTTGGGGATCGGCTTCTTCGCGGCCGGCTTCGGCGGCGGGGCCTGGGCCACCTTCGGCTGCTCGGTCGGCAGCGGGGGCACGTCCGGCAGCGGGGCGTCGGCCGGCTTCTTCGGCTCGACCGCGGCCACCACCTTCGGCGGGGCCACGTCGCGGAACCACACGGTCAGCTTGTGCGTCCGCCGCACCACCAGCTCGTCCGAATCGACGTGCACGTCGCCCTCGGCCACCAGCCGCTCCGGGGTGGCGCCGACGGTGGCCGGCGGGTCGCCGGGTTTGCGGTCCGGCTGGTCGCCGCGGGCCACCCACAACCACAGGCTGTTCGCCCTCAGGGTGAACCCGTTCTGCGGGTCCACGAACGACGCATTCTCCTCGAACTTGAGCAGGTCGAGCGACTTGCCGTTCTCCGTGCGGATCTCGTGCGTCAGCCGCTTGCCCCACTGGGCGACCCCGGACCGCCGGCCGCCGTCGTCCGCCTTGTCCACCAGCCTCATTTGACCCGGCCCGACCACCGACGCCACACTCACCCGCTTCGGCTTGCCGTTCTCGGTCACGTCGGTGGTGATGATCTCCACCGTGGCGTTCGTCACCGGGTCGCCGGCTTTCAGCGTACTCCCGCCCCGTTTGGCGATCACCGGCGCCGCCGGGGTGCCCTTCAGGGTCATCACCGTCCGGTTCGCCTTCGGCTCCCGCACGTACTTGATCTCCGTGCCGGACGCCTCCAGCCCGTCCGCCTGGGCGGACAGGTACACCTGCGGGCCGTGGGCGGTGGCCACCCGCACGGCGAACCCGGCTTGCGGCTCGGGCTGCGGGGCCGGCTTGCCGTCCGGCGTCTTGCCGGTGTCCATCTCCAGCACCAGCTTCGAACACACCAGGTCGTCGGTCTGGTTGCGGGCGGACAGGCGGGTGACGACGACGAAGTTCTGGCGGTCGGGCGGGGCCTCGCCGGCCACGGCGAACGTGGCCACCCCCTTGTCCAGGTCGTACTCGAACGCGCCGGGGGTCTCGATCAGCAGCAGCGACCGGCTCTCGACCCGCGCCGCCAGGGTGCCGCCGTCGAGCAACCCGCCGGCCACCGCCAGCAGGCCGACCGGCGGGTCGGCGTTCGGCGACCGCGGGGCCGCCGCCTTCTTCTCCTTCTCATTTTCCGGCGGGTCGTTCGCGCCGGGGAACCCGCCGGTGCCGTCCGCCCACAGGTTCATCTGCACCTGCTCGCCGAGCACCACCTTCCGCACCCCGGAGAACGAGCGGGCGCGTTCCGCCCGGCGGGCGGCGGGGTCGTCCTTGGCCGGGGTGAGGAACACCTTCAGCCCGGTGGCCACCACCGTCGGCGGGGGCAGGGCGTCGCCGGTCAGGATGTCGGCCACCGCGTCGAACTTCCGCAGGTCCTCCGGGCGGGCCAGCGCGGCCACCGGGCGGACGCCGTCGGTGATCTCGCGGACGGCGCTCAGCCGGGTGTCGCCCACCGGCCGGCTCCGCAGCTTGCGGGGCAGGTTCTGGCGGTCGAACACCTCCACCGCCGCGGCCGTCCAGATTTGGGGCACATTCGGGTCATACGGTGTGGTCTCGTCCGGCAACTGCACGAACACCGGGCCGGGGGTGCGGATGACCACGTGGTCGGCCGGGTCCGGCGACTTGCGGTTGCTGCTGATCCAGATGCGGCCCTTCCGCTTGTCCTTGCGGTCGGTCGGCACGTCGGCGTTGTCGTCCGGGTCGCTGGTCAGCTCCAGCCCGACCACCTTGGCCGAGAACATGTCCTCCACCTTGTTGATCGGCCGGTCGAACCGGATGACCGCCCGGTCGGCGTGGAACGTGCTGGCGTCCCGCACCTCGCCCGGCTTGAGCGGGGCGGACCGCTTGCCGAACAGGGCCACGCTCACCGGCGCCACCGTCACCAGCGGGGTCCTGTCCGTCAGCGGCGACCCGCACGCGATCACCCCGTCCCGGCCGGGGATCTGCAGCCGGTTCTGGTACTCGGTGCTGGACCCGCCCTCCGCGCTGTCCGGCCCGAACGCGTGCTGCAGGTCGAGGATGGTGGTGGGGATGGGGAAGTTCGGGACGACCGCCCCCTCCGCCCGCTTCAGGTATTTTTCCGGGATGGCCGGCAGCCCGTCGAACCCGCCGAGGACGACCGAGTACGCCAGGAACGCGGCCACCAGAACGGCCACGCCCAGCAGCAGGATCCCGACTCGTCGCGGCGAAGAGAATCGTCAGGCCCGGAACCCTTTCACCACCCCGTCCCACTCGCCCCGCAGGGCGAGCAGCCACTCGACCACCTCCCGCACCGCCCCGGCCCCGCCGGCGGCGGCCGTGGTGTGGTGCGCCACCTCCCGCACCTCGGCGGCGGCGTCGGCCACCGCCACGCTCAACCCGCATCGTACCAGCACGGGCAAGTCCGGCAGGTCGTCGCCGACCGCACACACCCGCTCGGCCGGCACGTTCACCTCGGCCAGCAGGTCGCGGAACGCGGCCAGCTTGTCCGCCCGCCCCTGGTACACCGGGGCGATGCCGAGTTCCGCCGCCCGCCGCTCCACCGCCTTCGACGTCCGCCCGGAGATGACCGCCGTCCGCTTGCCCAGCGAGTGCCAGATCTTCAGCCCGGACCCGTCTCGCACGTGGAACCGCTTCACCTCGTCCCCGGCGTCGGTGTACGTCACCCGCCCGTCGGTCAGCACCCCGTCCACATCAAGCAGCAGCAGGTCGATGGCGGCGGCGCGGGTGGCGGGGTGGTTCATCGCACGATTCCTCCGCCGTCTCGCCGTAATAAGTAGTAGGCACACTCCGTGTGCCGTTCTTCTCGGCTCGGGGTTCACCCAGAACGGCACACGGAGTGTGCCTACTACTTATTCAGATCACCCGTGCAACTTCAGGACCGCCGGCTCGCCGTCGTCGGCCGGGTCCAGGCCGATCAGGTCGGTCACGTCCAACAACCCGACCGGCTTCCCGCTTTCGTCCACCACCGGCAGCTCGCTGATCTTCTTCGCCCGCATGCGGTCGAGCGCGTCGCCCATCTTGGCGGTGATCGGCACGGTGATCGGGTTGCGGGTCATCACCTCGGCGATCGGCCGGTCGAACCGCTCGTCCCCGCGGGTCTCGAACAGCCGGGCCAGGTCGCTGTCGGTGAACAGCCCGGCCAGGGTGCCGTCCGGGTGCGTGAGCATCACCGCCCCGGTGCGGCGGCCGGGGTGCCGGGCGTGGGCGAACACCGCCCGCACCGTGTCCGTCGCCGGGGCCAGCCGCAGGTCGGTGCCCCGCCGCATGAACGCCTCCACCCCGGACAGCCGCCGCCCCAGGCTGCCGGCCGGGTGGAACCGGGCGAACTGCTCGGCGGTGAACTGCCGCTGCTCGCTCAGGGTGAACGCCAGCGCGTCGCCGAGCGCGATCATGACCGTGGTGCTGGTGCTGGGGGCGAGGGACAGCGGGCACGCCTCGACGATCGGCCCGTACACCATCGCCGCGTCGGCGGCTTTGGCCAGCGTGCCGTGCGGGTTGCCGGTGACGGCCACCAGCCCGGCCGCCAGGTCCCGCAGTGGGCCGAGCAGCCGCAGCAGTTCCTCACTCTCCCCGCTGTGCGACAGCAGCAGGGCGACGTCGTCCGGGTGGACCGCCCCCAGGTCGCCGTGGACGGCACGGGTGGCGTCGAGCAGGTACGCGCGGGTGCCGGTGGAGTTGAGCGTGCCGACGATCTTCTGGCCGACGTCCGCGCTCTTGCCGACGCCGGTGACGGCCACCCGCCCGCGGCAGGCGGCCAGCCGCTCGACCACCCGCAGGAACGGCTCGCCCAGGCGGGCGGCCACCACCCGCACCGCGTCCGCCTCGCTGGTCAGGACGGACCGGGCGAAGGCGAGCGGGTCGAAGGCGGGTTCCCGGGCGGGAGCCGGGACGGTCATGCCAACATCCTCGACGGACTTCGGGTCCGGGCGGACTATACCAGCGACAGGGGCGGGGGCAATCGCAACCGGCGGACGGTGCCTAGTTTATCCAAAGGCCCGCGGTCGTGGGGTTCTTCGTAGTACCGCTTCCGGCGGAACGGGTGGGTCCGCTGGGTGTCCACCCCTCCCCGTTGGGGAGGGGTCGTCGGCCGAGCGGAGCGAGGACGGCGGGGGTGGGGATTTCGAGAGCCACCCCACCCCCGGCTCGTGCTTCGCACTCGCCGACCCCTCCCCAACGGGGAGGGTGGGGCGCTCCGACCCACCCTACACCATGCCGGCCGGCCGCGGCACGCTCAGAACACCACCACCCGTTTCACCAACTCGTCGTGGGTGATCGGACGGTCGGCGGGGAACAGGATGTACGCGGCCGGGGAGCCGGCGCAGTCGAGGACCACCTGCCGGGTGTTCGGCACGTCGTACCCCAGGTCGTTCGGGATGTGCCCGGTGACGGCCAGGTCCGAATCCACCTTCCGCAGGAACGCCTCGGCCGTCGCCTCGGACGTGTCGCGCCCCCACAGGATGCCGTAGGCCAGCCCGCCCGGCTGGTACTCCTTGTCGTCGTACTGGTCGTCCAGCAGCCGCATCGGGTCGAACGTGGGCAGGTACTTGGCCGGCACCAGGGTGTGGCACAGGAACACCCCGTTCGGCGTCCGCAGGGCGAGCGGGCTGGCGCGGAACAGGTCGTAGTGCGCCCGGCAGATGTCCGCCGCCGCCTCCCCGTAGGCGTGCCTCACCCCGTCCACGTACAGGGCGTTCTGCGACCCGCCGGCCTTGGCGATGTTCCGCCCGGTCATCTGCGCCATCTCGTGGTTGCCCGGCAGCAGGTGCACGCGGGCCGGGAACTGGCACTTCAGGGCGGCGAACAGGTCCACCAGTTGGTGCGACTTGTCCCCGCCGGACGGATAGAAGAACTCGCTGTGGATCAGCTCTTGCAGCACCAGGTGGCGGGTGGGGTGGTTCGCCAGATCGGCCGCCCTCATCACCACCTGGAAGTTGGCGATGTGCCCGTGCAGGTCGCCGGCCGCCAGCACCTCGGTGCAGTTCTGCAAATGGACGAGGTGGCCGACCCGGCCGGGGGTGCCGCGGGTGTGGTCGATCGCCCGGCGAATGCAGGTGAGCACCTTGTCGGGCGTCGGCATCGGCGACCCCTCGGGAAGCGGTCCGGGTATTGTACCGACCGGCGGGGTGGTGTCTTCGCCGCGACCAGCGGGAACGGAGGTAGCTCGGCCGCTCCCGCTGGTCGCGGCGAAGATCAGAGTCGTCCCGCCCTTGAACACCCCCTCTCCACTTTGGAGAGGGGGCCGGGGGGTGAGGTTCTTCCCTTTCCCTTGCCGAACGGTCCTTCATCCGCACAATTGCGACGCCCCCGGAGCGCCCGCGTGGAACTCACCCGCAACCTGATGGTGGAGAGCGTGTCCCGGCTGAACCCCACCCCGCCGCACGAGGTGGACGCCGGCGGGACGGTGGCCGACGCCGTCGAGCGGATGCGGACCGAGCGGGTGGGCTGCCTGCTGGTGGTGGGCGGCGGCCGGCTGGTCGGCATCTTCACCGAGCGGGATTTGTTGAACAAGGTGCTGGCCGAGGGGCGGCCGTTAACCACCCCGCTGGCCGAGGTGATGACCCCGAATCCGGTGTCGGTGAACGCCAGGGAGCCGGTCCGCACGGCCGTCGAGCGGATGCAGCGGGGCGGGTACCGGCACGTGCCGGTGGTGGACGAGAACGACCGCCCGGTCGGGGTGCTGTCGGCCAAGCGGGTCGTGCATTATCTGGTCGAACACTTCCCGGCCACGGTGTACAACCTGCCGCCCGACCCGGACCGGGTGCCGGACACGGCGGAAGGGGCGTGACCGCGTAGGGTGGGCACCGCCCACCGTGTTTCAGACGGTGGGCGGTGCCCACCCTACGGAGAGGACCATGAGCCGCGAGCGTTTGAAACACCTGTTCCGCGACCGCGCCCTCCAGTTCGGCGACTTCACCCTGGCGTCCGGGAAGAAGTCGGCGTACTACGTGAACTCGAAGAAGGTGCTGTTCCACGCCGAAGCCATCACCCTGCTCGGCGAGCTGCTGTACGAGGCGACGGCGGATCTCGACTTCCAGGCGATCGGCGGGCTGGAGGTGGGCGCCATCCCGATGGCGGCGGCGGCGCTGACCGCGTTCCACCGGCACGGGCGGGCGATGGAAGGGTTCTTCGTCCGCAAGCAGGCGAAGGAACACGGCAGCAAGGAGCGGGTGGAGGGGCAGGTACACGCCGGGGACAAGGTGGTGGTGATCGACGACGTGCTGACCACCGGCGGGAGTGTGGTTCAGGCGATCGCGGCGGTGGAGGCGAAGGGGGCGGCGGTGCTGCGGGTGGTGTGCATCTGCGACCGGCTGCAAGGGGCCCGCGAGGCGCTGAGCAAGTACGACTTCCGGCCGATCTTCACCGTCCGCGACTTCGGCATCGAACCGAAGCAAGTCTAACCACAGAGGCACAGGGACACAGAGAAGACGAGAGAAGGTCGGAAGAACTCCGATCTTCTCTGTGTCCCTGTGCCTCTGTGGTTAGTCCACTCTTCACTTCGCCAGGTCCACGCAGATCAGCTCCTTGTCGCTCCGGGCGAACATCTTCTTGTCGGCGAACGCCGGCATGCTCCACACCACCTTGCGGCCGCCGGTCGTCTGGACCGGCGGCACCACCGCCTTCGCCCGGTCGATCTCCGCGTACCCGTCCTTGCTCAGCGTGCCGATCACCAGGTCGCCGGCCTCGGTGAAGAAGAAGAAGCGGTCGCCGTTCCGGACGATGAACGCGGTGCCCGAGTCCTTGGCGTACCCGATCACCGCCTCGCTCTCCCACAGCCGTTTGCCACTGGGCAGCTCGACGGCGAACATCTTCCCGCTCTGGTCGAACCCGTACAGCACCCCGGCGTGCAGGAACGGCTGCACGTTCACCGCGTGTACCCCCAGCCCCCGCTTGTCCTTCCACTCGGTGGTGGCGGCCGGCTTGTCCTGGCTCAGCTTGAGCAGCAGGTTCTTGTTGTTCCACCCGCCGGTGTACAGGTACTCGCCGGACACGACCGGGGTCATGATGACCGACCCGTTGTCGGCGGTGTACGGCTGGCTCCAGTACCGCTCGCCGGTGTCCGGGTTCAGCCCCTTGATCGAGTTCGGCCCGGCGAGCAGCAACTGCCGCTTGCCGCCGGCGTCGATGATGGTCGGCGGCACGTACCCGAACCCGTTCGGGTCGTTCTCCGTCTGCGACTTCCACACCTCCTTGCCCGTCTTCTTGTCCAGGGCGACGACGTGCGACCCCTCCCCGCCGGCCAGGGTGATCAGCTTGTCCCCGTCGATCAGCGGGTGGGCGGCGTACCCCCAGATGGGCGGCTTGGTCTTGTACTCGTCCTTCAGCTGCTTCTGCCACACGATCTTGCCGTCGGCCGTGCTGAAGCAGATCAGGTCGCCCATCGCCCCGAGGGTGTACACCCGGTCGCCGTCCACCGTCGGGGTGCAGCGGGGGCCGGCCGGGTACGAAATCTTGTACTTCGCCGGGTACTCGTGCTTCCACACCTCTTTGCCCGTCTTCGCGTCCACACACCACACCCGCTCGATGCCCGTCTGCTCGGCGAAGTTCCAGTTCCCCTCTTCCACCTTGTCGTTGGTCAGGTAGTCGGTGACGAACACCTTGCCGCCGGCCACCGCCGGCCCGGCGTACCCGCCGGCCACCGGGAAGCTCCACAGCTTCTTCGGCCCGTCCTTCGGGAACTTCTCCACGATGCCGGTCTCGGCCCACACGTTGTCCCGCTTCGGCCCCATCCAGTGCGGCCAGTCGTCGGCCACCGCGACGGGGGCGGCGACCAGCACCGCGAGGGCGGCCAGGCGTGCGTTCATGCGTTCAGGCTCCGGTTGTGAGGGAGGGGGAATTCTCGGGCGACGGGCGTGGAAATGCAAGGTTGGTGAACCGCGGGCGTCAGCCCGTGGGTGGTTAACCCGACGGGCTGACGCCCGCGGTTCACCGGATTGCTGATACCGCCGCCGCCGGCCGCCCTTTCACGCCCCGCCGGGAGTTTCGTCCGGCGTCGGCGGGGCCACCTCGAACTGCTGCATCATCTTCTTGTTCCTGGCCCCCTGGTCGGCGGTCATGCCGCCGCGGTGCCGGCGGTCGCCGTCCGGGTGGCGGAACGGTTTGCCCGCGGGCTGGGTGGACTTCTTCGCCGCCTTCGCCTGCTTCCGCCGCTGCTTGTCCGACGCCATGAGTGGCACCCCGAAGGGGAAATGGGTTGTGGGCACGACACCGGCGGCCGGGCGGAGGTTCGGATGAGAAGCAGGATTCACCGCCGAGGGCACACGAGGGCACATGAGGGAAGAGAGGATCAGGGTCTCAGACCCTCTGTTCCTGTCTTCCTCACGTGCCCTCGTGTGCCCTCGGCGGTGAATCCTGCTTCGTCTGACAACTTCACCCCACCGGGCGGAGCAGGCGGCAGGCGTACTTGCCCAGCCGCGCCAGCAGGAAGTAGTTGAGCAGCCCGCTGGTCGCCTTCGCCCCCACCTTGGACAGCACGCGGGCGGCGGTCAGCTCGTACAGCGGGCCGTGCGGGGCGATGAGCTGGTTCAACTGCTCCTCGGTCAGCTTCTCCCACTCGTTCAGTTGGCCGGCCAGGTACGAGTTGAAGAACACCCGGCCGAGCAGCACCGCCGTGCCCGTTTTGCCCGCCCGCAGGTGGTACACCCGGCACAGGTCGGCGAGCAGGGCGAACCCGAAGTACAGGGTGGCGGCGCTGTCCACCAGCCCGTTCGGGGCGGACGCGGTGGTGATGCCGCTCCGCTTCGCCCAGTACCCGATGCGGGCGGTGGCCGCCTCGTCCAGCTTGTTCTGGAAGCCGGTGCGGAAGCGGTCGAACCACTCCCCGCTGCCGCTGAACCGGGCCGGGTCGAGCAGCTCCGCCCGCACCTTCGACAACTCGGCGATGCCCTCGGTCGTCATCCCCACTGCGGTCAGCTTCTTCCGCTCCTTCTCCGTGTTCATCGGGAACTCGCGGAGGTACACTTCGAGCTTCCGCTTCGCCTCCGCCGCCTTGGCGTGGGCCAGCCACCGCAGCCGCGTCCGCTGGTGCAACTCCTCCAACCCGGCCACCCGCACCTGCCGGTTCACCCGCAGCCGGATGTACAGCAGCACGAACCGCACCACCGCGTACAGCACCGCCGCCGCACACGCCCCCAGCCCGGCGTACCCGGCGTACTGCACCCACTGCGACTGGGTGGCCAGTTGCGCCAGGATGGTGAGCGCCTGCGAGTACAGGAACAACCCCAACGCCCCCGCCGCCCCGAGCAGCGACGCCCCGGCCAGCGGGTGGGCGAACCAGCCGAGCCAGCCGACGGACGGATCGGACGCGGTCAGTTCCTCAGCCTCGGCCAGGTCGCGGAGGGCCTGCTCCTCCTCGGCCTGTCGGATCTTGGCGCGGTCGGCGTCGGTCAGGGCGGCCACGTCCGCCGGCAGTTGCGGCGGGCGGCCGAGGTCGGTCTCGCCGGCCCGCAGCTGCGGCTCGGCCTCGATGATGATTTCGGCCGCCCGGTGCGGCGGCTGGGCCGGGCGGGCGCCGGCCACCGGCACCCCGATGCGGTCGTCGTCGAGCAGGTCGTGCGGCATGGCCGGGCCTCGCGGGGACTTGACGGTGATTCGCTCCGACCGGGGGCGGGATTTCGCTGGGCGAGCCGGGAGCGGGTTTGGCGAGCCGGGAGCGTGAGCGACCGGAGCAATCGAATCCTCCGGTCGCTCACGCTCCCGGCGCGCCACCGATTACGGGTACAGCCCCCGCATCGCCTTCTCCTTCGCCACCTTCTCCACGCCGATCACCAGCGCGGCCGTCCGCATCGGCACCTTCCGCTCGAGCATCTTCGCCCGCACCCGCTTGTACGCCCGCGCCATCTGCTTCCGCAGCTCGCTGTTCACCTTGTCCTCGTCCCACATGAACTGGGCCAGGTCCTGCACCCACTCGAAGTAACTCACCGTCACCCCGCCGGCGTTGCACAGCACGTCCGGGATGACGAAGATGCCCTTGTCGAGCAGCACCGCGTCCGCCTTCATGGTGGTCGGCCCGTTCGCCCCCTCGGCGATGATCTTGCAGTCGATCTTCTTCGCCACCTCCTCCGTAATCACCCGCTCCATCGCCGCCGGCACCAGCAGGTCGCACTTCACCGCCAGCAGGTCGTCGAGCGGCAGCTTGGCGGCGCCGGCGAACCCGTCCACCGTCTTCAGCGGGTTGTCCCGGTTCTCGTACACGTGCCGGTGCAGGGCGGGGATGTCGATCCCCCGCGGGTTGTGGACGGCCGCGTAGCGGTCGCCCACCGCCACCACCTTCACCCCCCGCTTGTGCAGCTCGTCGCACGCCACGCTGCCCACGTTCCCGTACCCCTGCACCACCGCCGTCGCCCCGCCCAGCGGCAGCTTGATGTCCTCGGCCGCCATCTCGATGCAGTACACCACCCCGCGGCCGGTCGCCTCGCGGCGGCCGACGCACCCGCCCAGTTCCACCGGCTTGCCGGTGACGATCTCCGGGCAGGCGTACCCCACCTTCATGCTGTACGTGTCGTAGATCCACGCCATGGTCTGCTCGTCCGTGCCCACGTCCGGGGCCATCACGTCGATCCGCGGGCCGATGATGCTCAGCACCTCCTCGGTGAACCGGCGGGTCAGCCGCTGCTTCTCCCCGGCGGAAATGGCCGCCGTGTCCACCGCGATGCCGCCCTTCGCCCCGGAGTACGGCAGGCCCATGATGCCGCACTTCCAGCTCATCCACATGGCGAGCGCCGCCACCTCCCCGAGGTCCACGTTCTTGGCATACCGCAGCCCGCCCTTGCTCGCCCCGCTGGTGATCGAGTGCTGCACCCGGTAGCCGGTGAACATCCGCGTGCTGTTGTCGTCCATCCGCACCGGCACGCTCACCACCATGCTCCGCTTGGGCACCTCCAGGCGGCTGAAGATGCCCGGCTCGATGCCGTCGATGTGCCTGGCCGCGTCCCGCAGCTGGTTCACCGCCATGCGGTACACGATCGACTGTTCGAACGGGTTGGAAACGTGTTCGGGCGGGTTGGTTGCCATCGGGGAACACCTCTGGGAGAGTAGAGGAGGGAGAGAGCAGGGAATTATACGACACTGATGAAAGCCGACGGATGGCGATCCGTCGGCGTTCGGAGGGACTATGTCCGCACTCATCATCGGCTGCGGCTACCTGGGGTTGCGGGTGGCGAAAGCCTGGGTTTCGGCCGGGCGGCGGGTGTCCGCCCTCACCCGCGGGCGGGCCGACCTGCTGCGGAGTCACGGCATCGAGCCGATCGTCGGCGATGTGCTGGACCCGGACTCGCTGGCGAACCTGCCACGGACCGACACGGTGCTGTACGCCGTCGGGCTGGACCGCACCGCTGGCAAGCCGATGCGGGAGGTGTACGTGCAGGGGCTGAGAAATGTGTTGACCGCTCTGAGCCAAGCCGACGGACAGCTGTCCGTCGGTGTTCAAAAACTCCTCTACATCTCCTCCACCTCCGTCTACGGCCAGACCGACGGCACCTGGATCGACGAAACCTCCCCCACCCTCCCACTCGAAGAATCCGGCCGAGTGGTTCTCGAAGCGGAGCAAACCCTACGACAGTTCCGCCCGGACGCGGTCGTCCTGCGGTTCGCCGGCATATATGGGCCGGATCGCGTTCTCCGCAAAGCGTCGCTGCTGAAGGGCGAGCCGGTGCCGGGCGACCCGGAGCGGTTCCTCAACCTGATCCACGTGGACGACGGGGTGCGGGCGGTGCTGGCCGCCGAAGCGAACGCCGAACCCGGCCAGACGTACCTGATCGCCGACGACCACCCGCCCACCCGCCGCGAGTTCTTCACCCGCACCGCCGAGGCGATCGGTGCCCCGCCGCCGAAGTTCGACGGCACCGGCGGGGGGGAAGCCAACCGCCGGATGTCGAACGCCAAGGCGAAGCGGGAGTTGGGGTTCGTGCCGCAGTATCCGAGCTTCCGCGAGGGGCTGGCGGCCGGAGTGTAACCCGCCCACGCCGTGGGCGGGCATCCGCCCACGGCGTGGGCGGGTTACTTTCCGCGAACCCGCACCCGCCGGCCGTGTCTGGGAGCCAGAGTTCTCTCCCGGAGCGTGCGGATGCGGGCGGATATGGCGAAGGTGCTGGTCGAACGCCCGCGGGTGGGGTCGCGGCACCTGCACGGCAAGAGCGGCAAGGGGTACAAGGCGCGGGTGCGGCGGGAGCTGGCGAGCGACGACGGCAGCCCGGCCCGCGAGGGCATCACGCGGATGTACCACGGCGAGCTGAAGCACTTCAACGAGCACCTCGGCCCGCTCCGCCGGTTCCTCGATTCCAACGTCGGTCGCCGGTGGGACGCGGTGTACGCCGACATCTGCCGGCACGTCGATCGCGGCAACGTGGTGCAGAAGCACATCCTGACGCACCTGTTCGAGTACGTGGTGGTGAACCCGCAGGTGATCGGCGGGGAGGTGTACCGCCCGCCGCACGAGCGGCGGTACTCGTTCCGCGGCGGGCCGCTGCGGGGGCCGAACTGCTGGTACGTGTGCCCGAAGTCCGGGCTGCTGAAGCGGGCGAAGTCGGAGCCGCGGAAGCGGCGGCGGTTCTGGGGCGAGCCGCCGCCGCAACCCGAACGGCCGGTCGGCTGGGTGGACGGTGAGCGGTGCGTGTGCCGGTTCGCCGGCGGCGGGTGGCTGCTGGTGCGGGTGGTGAAGTGGGTGCCGGTGGACGAGCAGCCGGGGCCGAAGCGGATCGCCCCGCAGGACGTGCTGCTGCACGACAGCGACCCGAACCGGGTGTGGCGGTACTACGGCAAGCGGGTGTACGCTGTGGAGGTCCGCCCGCTGCGGGCGGGCGAGCTCGAGGAGCTGCCGGTGACGCTGCCGCCGAAGCTGGCGGCGCCGAACGTGGTGCGGTGAAAGGGGTGAACCCGGCCCGCAAGGGCCGCGGGTGCGAGTCACGAAGGCTCGCACCCGCGGCCCTTGCGGGCCGGGTTCACCAGTTTGGCGTCAGTCCCCCCGCAGCTTCAGCCCGAGGGCGGTCAGCTTCTCCTGCACCTCCCGCAGCGACGTGACGCCGAAGTTCTTCGCCTCCATCAGCTCGTCGCTCGTCCGCTGGCACAGGTCGCCCAGGGTGGTGATGTTCAGCCGGTTCATGCACTTCCGCGCCCGCACGCTCAGGTTCAGCTCGCTCACCGGCTTGCCCAGCAGCGCCTGCTCCTCCGGCGACAGGTTGGTCTGCGGGCGGTACCGCATCTCGTACTGCTGCCCCTGGTCGAGCGACTGGCCGACCCGCAGCCCCTTGGCCACCATCACCGCCCGGATCTCCTCCAGGCTGGTGTCGCCGAAGTTCTTGCTGGCCAGCAGCTGCGCCTCCGTCACCCGCGTCAGGTCGCCCAGGGTGCGGAGGTTCATCCGCTTCAGGCAGTTGCGGCTCCGCACGCTCAGCTCGAAGTCGGTGATCGGCGTCTCCATCACCTGCCGGATCTGGATGCTCACCTGCTCCGTGTCGGCGTCGTAGTACATGTTCTTGGCCGCGTCCACGTCCCGCACGAACATGCGGGCCTGCTCGTCCGCCGGGTCCGCCTTCGCCAGCCGGCGGTAGCACTCGGACGCCTTGTCGTACTGCTCCCGGTCCTCGTACAGCACCCCCAGGTTCTGCAGCACCCCCTTGCCCACCGGCGGGTGCTTCAGGCACCGCTCGTAGTAGTCGATGGACGAGTCGTCGTTCCCGGCCAGGTCGTTCAGGAAGCCGAGGCGGAACAGCGCCGCCGCGTGCATCGGGTCCAACTGCACCGCCCGCTCGTAGCTGCCGGCCGCCCGCACCGAATCACCCTCGGCCTCGGCGATGCCGCCGTCCTGGTAGTGGTACTCGGCGTTGTGCGCGGCCATGTCCTTCAGCTTCACCAGAATGGCCTTCGCCTGGGTGGTCTCCCCCTGCAGCCGCAGCACCCCGGCCCGCTGGAGTTGCACCTGCTGGGCGGCGTACCCGGTCTTCTCGGCTTTCTCGAACGCCTTCAGCGCGTCGTCGTGCTCCCCCCGCAGGGCGTGCGTGCGGCCCTGGAAGAACGCGGCCAGCGGCCCCTCGGACTGCTTCAGGTGGTCGAGCGCCAGTTGCGTCTGGCCGAGGTAGTAGTACGCCACCCCGAGCTTCAGGTGCAGCTTCTTGAGTTGCGGGCCGGACGACGCCGCCAGCCGCTTGTGCAGGGTTTCGCGGATGTCTTTGAGCGCGCGGATCTGGTTCGGCCCCTGGGCCAGCCCCTCGCGGAGCTTGGACACCATCGCCCCCTCGAACTCCTCCCGCTCCACCAGCAGCGCCTTCAGGTCGATCAGGTTTTCGGTCGCGGTCACGGAAAAAACCTCTTCTGTCGGTGCGGAGGCCGGCGGCAGATGGCCGCGGCATCCGGGCCGGCCCTTGCCGCGCGTCGGCGGAGCGCGCGAGAGCCGGCGGTCAAGGTGAGCGCCGAAGAACCGAATCTTAGGGCGAACGCCCCGCCGAGACAAGGGCGGGTGGGGGGAAGGACACTTCGCCGCGACCAGCGGGAGCGGGGGTGCTGGCTCCGCTCCCGCTGGTCGCGGCGAAGACTGTGGTGTTGGGGTAAGGTCTCTCCATCCCGAATCGGCCTTTCCGCCGTTCGCCGCTTCGGGTTACACTCCGCGCCTTGCGCACGGAGGCGCCCCGATGACCGACCCCACACCCCCGCCCGCCGCCCCCGCCCGGTTCCCCGCCTGGGTGATCGCCGGCGGGCTGCTGCTCGCCGCCGGCTACCTGCCCACTCTGAACGCTCCGTTCGACTTCATGGACGACGGCAACTTGGTGTACCCGACCGCCGGGCTGTCCGCCGGCGAACACGTCCAGCTGTGGTGGCGGAAGGTGGTGGCGAACGTCGAACACCTCGGCCCGTTCCGCCCGGCGGTGTGGGCGCACTGGCAGGCGGCGGCCAACCTGTTCGGCGACGACCCGGTGGCGTGGCGGGCCGCCCGGCTGGCGTGGTGCGCCCTGGCGGCCATCACCCTGCTGTGGCTGATGCGGGAGCTGCGGCTGCACCCGATCGCGGCGCTGATGGCGGCGGCGGCGGCCATGTGGAACCCGTACCGCAACGAGATCTGGACGAGCCTGACGCTGGCCGAGGGCGTGGCCATGCCCTACGCCCTGTTCGCGCTGGTGGCGGCGCGGAAGGCGGCGGACTCGCCGCGGGCGTGGCGGTGGGATCTGGCCGCGGTACTCGCTCTGCTGATGGCGCTCGGGTGCAAGAACACGTTCGTCGCACTCGTCCCGCCGATGCTGCTGCTGCGAACGTGGACGGACGATCAGTCGTGGCGGGTCGCGGTGCGGCGGCACGGCCTGCGGGCGGCGGCGTACCTGCTGCCGGTGCTGCTGCCGGCGGCGCACTTCGTGTACTTCAAGCTGCACTGGCACCCCGGGTACTACGAGACGCCGGGGCCGTCGTGGGAGCAGGCCGGCCAGTTCCTGCTGTGGCTGAAGGGCGCCGCCGGCGTCGATTTCCTGGCCGCCGGCGTGCTGCTGACGGGGGTGGCCTGTCTGGTGAACCCCGACCGCCAGGTCGGTGGGTGCGAGCCAGCACCAGTGGGGCAAGTTTCCAACTTGCCGGCAAGATGCAATCTTGCCCCACACTCGCGGGCCGGGTTCGCCCTGCCGGTGTTCACCGCCCTCCTCCTGCTCGTGTGCGGGTTCGTGGTGTACCTGCCGGTGAACATCATGTCCGGGCGGTACACCATGCCGGCGGTGTGGGGCCTCGACGTGCTGCTGGCGGTGCTGCTCACCCGGTTGATCGCCCTGCCGCCGTCGTGGCCGGCGCGGGTGGCGTGGGCCGGGGTGGGCGTCGGGCTGATTGCGGTGGTGGTGGCCGGGGCGAACCGGCAGGAGAAAGTGCAGGCCCGGTCGCGGGCGCTGTGGGACATGCTCGAACACGTCGAGCGGACCGTCCCGCCGGGGGCGACGATCGCCTGGGTGAGCGGGCCGACCGAGCTGGGCGAACTGAACGCCGAGGAGGGCATCCACTTCTACTGGCACCTGCTGCACCGCGGGCGGATCGACGTGCGGGTCGGGCTGGTGGACCTGCTCGACCGCCCCATCGAGCGGGTGGAACTGCCGCCGCTGTCGGCCCCGCCGCAGTACCGCCTCGCCGCCCACGCATCGGCCGATTCGCCCGGCTGGCACACCGAACACGAGACGCGGGTGCGGTACCGGTTCGGGCGGCGGGACTACTCGTGCGTGCTGGAAAGCCGGCGGGGGGACTCGCCGCCGGCGGTCGATCCGGTGGCCGAACGCTTGATGCGGCAGGTGATCGGCGGGTACGATCCGGTGAAGAAGCTGCTCGGCGAAAAGCCGGACCCCCGGCCGGGCGTGGCCGAGGCGCTCGGCAAAACGGCCGACAAGCCGAAATAAGTAGTAGGCACACTCCGTGTGCCGTTCGGATGACGGCACACGGAGTGTGCCTACTACTTACAAGACGGACCCCACCCATGACCGACGCCGGGATGGTGCAACTGCTGTTCGTGGTGCGGCCGTTCGTGGCCGAGGCGGTGCTGCGGGTGTGCTCGGAGTTGGGGGTGTCGGCCGGGGTGGTACGCGAGGCGAAGGGGTACGGGCGGCAGAAGGGGTACCTGGACCGCTACCGCGGGAGCGAGTACAGCATGGCGTACCTGCCGAAGGTGGAGATCACCGTGTGGGTGGAGCGGGGGCGGGCGGAGCAGGTGACGGCGGCGGCGGCCAAGGCCGCCCGCACCGGGCGGATCGGCGACGGCAAGGCGTTCGCCGTGCCCACCACCTGGCCGCACGTGGTGGAGTTCTGACCCCTCTTCCGTGGCACCGGCGGCCCGCCGGTGGGTTGGAATCACCGGCGGGCCGCCGGTGCCACGATGACAGCGACCCACGGCGTGGGCCGACCACCTTCTACACTTTCCCCATGCGCACCCGCGACCTGCTGGCCGCCGCCGTCGGCGGGCTGTGGCGGCAGAAAGCCCGCACCGCCCTCACCCTGCTCGGCGTCACCGTCGGCACCACCGCCCTGGCGTTCAGCCTGGCCCTGGGGGTCGGGCTGCGGGCGTTCGTGGAGAACGAGTTCACCGCCCACCGCGAGTTCTGGTGGGTGAACGTCCACCCGCCGAACTTCGGCCGCGGCGACCTGAAGGAAGAGGACATCCCGCCGGACCGCATCGCGATCCCGGACGAGATCCCGGCCGACCGCCGCGACCGGCTACGGCAGCGGCTGATCGACGACTACCGCAACTCGCACCGGCCGACGCGGGTGACGCTGGTGACGCAGGAGCACATCGACCGGCTGAAGCGGACGCCGGACGTGCAGGACGTGATCGCGTACCGGGTGCAGTACGCCCAACTGACGCTCGGCGAGAAGCGGGGCAACGGGCTGGTGTACGCCGGCCGGCTGGACGACTTCGAGCCGACGCTGGACTCGCACCTGCTGTTCGGCCGCACCCCGGACCCCGCTGCGGCGGACGAGGCGACGGTGTCCGAGTACGCCCTGTACAACCTGGGGCTGAAGACGGACGAGCAGATGCGGGCGGCGGTGGGGATGAAGCTGCGGGTGGTGTTGGGCGTGGGCGAGTTCGCCAAGGCCGGGTCGGTGGCGTCCCTGCTCGCGCCGGGGGCGGCGCAGGAGGAGATGAGCCGCACCCAGGCCGAAATCCTGGACAAGATCGCCCGCCAGTTGCCGCAGCAGATCGACAAGTTCGACCTGAGCGAGTTCGAGAAGGCGGCGGTGAAGGCGGTGGCGGCCGCCCGCGCGAAGCCGAAGGCGGGCACCCCGCTGCGGTGGGCCGACCCGGAGTACACGGCGGCCGTCGAGGTGACGATCGTGGGCGTGACCCGTCTGCCGGCGAAGAAGAAGTTCGACCCGACCGACCTGCTCGGCGGGCGGGCGGTGCCGGCGAACGACGTGCTGCTCGGCCCGGCCGGGGAGGGCAAGCTGTTCGCCCAGGTGCCGGAGTTCGCCGCCCTCGGGTACCCGGACGTGGGGGTGAAGGTGCGGCCGGGCGGCGACCTGGAGGGGGTGGTGCGGGCGGTCGAAGAGTCCGGGCTGGAGAGCTTCAACGGGCTGCGGTTCTACAAGTCGGTGAAGCGGGAGGTGACGCTCATCTCGGCCGGGCTGAACCTGTTCGCCCTCATCTCGCTGCTGGTGGCCGCCATCGGCATCACCAACACCCTGTTCACCAGCGTGCTGGAGCGGACGAAGGAGATCGGCGTCTGGAAGTCGGTCGGCGCCCGCGACGGGCACATCCTGGCGCTGTTCCTGCTGGAGGGGGCGGTGATCGGGCTGGTCGGCGGGCTGGTCGGGCTGGTGGCCGCGTGGGGGCTGTCGGTGCCGAGCAACGGGTGGGTGATCCGGCTGATCGAACACCAGCGGGGGGAGGGGAAGCTGCTGAGCGACACGGTGTTCGCGTGGCCGGGGTGGCTGCCGGTGGGGGTGGTGCTGTTCGCCGCCGTGCTGACGACGGTGGCGGCGGCGTACCCGGCCCGGCGGGCGGCGCGGGTGCAGCCGGTGGAAGCCCTGCGGCACGAGTAGGCGGGCGGGGAGTGGGGTGTTCGCTTCTGAAGGCCCGAAGGGCCGGGCTCCCTCAGCCCAGGTCGGAGTGAGCCGCAGGCGAGCGCAGGCCTGGGAACGACGGGCAAGTGTGAACAAGCCCCGAAGGGGCGACCTGCCGGAGGCCGCCCCTTCGGGGCTTGGGAATGTGGCCGGTGGACCCAGGGCGACGCTCGCCTTCGGCTCGCTCGCCCTGGGCTGAGGGAGCCCGGCCCTTCGGGCCTGAAGGCCGGGGATTCGGACCACCCCGGTCAGTCCGTCCGCGGGTCCTCGGCCGGGGCCGGCTCGCCGAACAGGTTGAGCTGCTGCTGCTTCAACTGCTCGTTCGCCGAGTCCATCGCCTCCCGCGACGCCTTCCGCTTCTCGGCGAAGTCGAAGTACACCGGGCCGACGAGCATGACCAGCGCCGGCAGCCACAGGAACAGGATGGTGGGGAACAGGGCGAGGAAGGTGGTCCGCTGGGCCTGCGCGTCCGCCCGCTGCCGCAGGTTGATCCGCATGTTGGTGGCGAACTCCATCAGCACCGTGGACGGGTCGTTGCCCAGCCGCTGCGACTGGGTGAGGATGACGGCGATGTTGCGGATCTCCTGCATCTGGCTGCGGTCCGCCCACTGCTCGAACGCCACCGACAGGCTGAGCAGGTCGGCCTGGGCGAGGACGATGTCCAGCTCGGACGCCAGTCCGGGGAAGGTGGGGCGGAGCTGGTCGGTGGCCCGCTGGATGGACGCCAGCAGGCTCTGCCCGGCGAGCAGGGCGATGGACGTCAGGTCGGCGAACACCGGCAGCCCCCGCTCGATCTCGCGGGTCCGCTTGCCCGCCTGCACGGACAGGTACACCCGCGGGATGGCGAACCCGAAGGCGGCGGCCACCCCCGCCCCGAGCAGCACCGGCAGGGTGTACCGGCGGTCCACCAGCAGGGCGGCGGCCACCCCGATGACCAGCGGGGTGAGCACCAGCACCGCCCGCACCGCCTGGTACTCGATGAGCGCCGTCTGGCGGTAGAACCCGCCCTGGCGGAGCAGCGGCATGAGCTGCGCGCGGTCGCGGTCGCCGCCGGGCAGTTGGCCGGCGAACGCCTGGGTCATGTCGCCCAGCACCAGCTCGTGCTGGGAGGCGTCGTCCGCCTCCTCGACCGCCTCCACCTTCCGCACCCGCGGGCGGAACAGGACGTACAGCACGAGCGGCACGGCCATCGCCCCCAGCCCGAGCAGCACGTACCGGGTCCACTCGCTTTGCAGCAGCGGGCTTTGCAGCCACTGGTTCAGAACGTCCATCCCCGCCCCCTTACGGAAATCGGCCGTGTGCCTCGTCATCCGCGAAGCCGCAAGCGGCTCGCCCGCGGTCAGTAGTCGGTGCGGAACAGCCGCCACAGCCACACCGCCCCGATCAGCTCCATCACCACGCACCCGGCCAGCAGCGCCCACCCGTTCGGCGAGCGGAAGAACACCGCCACGTGGTCCGGCTCGAACAGCAGGTACGCGATCAGGAACAGCGGCACCGCGCACGCCATGGCGACGGCCACGATCCGCGACTGGGCGGTGGCCGCCTTGAAGTACCCGCGGAACTGGTTGCGGTCCCGCACGCTGGCCGCCAGCCGGTCGAGCAGCAGCGACAGGTTGCCGCCCGTCTGGGTGTACAGGCCGATGGTGGACGCCAGCAGCTCGAAGTCGAGCAGGCCGATCCGCTCGGCCGTCGCCCGCAGGGCGGCCGCCGGCGCCGCCCCCAGCCGCATCAGCCCGACGGTGTGCTTGAACTCGTCGGCCAGCGGCTTGTTCCCCCGCTCGGCCAGGAACTCGATCGCCTGGTCCGGGGTGAGGCCGGACCGCACCGACCCGGCCAGCAGGTACAGCGCCTCCGGCAACTGGTCCTGGATCTTCTGCCGGTACCGCCCCTGGAGGATGCTCACCACGACCACCGGGATGGCCACCCCGACGGCCAGCCCGAGCAGGGCCAGCCCGATCTGGTTCTTCCAGATGTACAGGGCGGCGGCGATCACCAGCCCGAGCAGGCTGCACACCGCCACCACCCCGGCCGGCGAGGCGTCCAGCCCGGACCGCACCACCGCCCGCTCGAACCAGCGGTCCAGCCGCGCGCCCGGCCCGTCGGCCACCACCGGCGGGGTGAGGGTGATGGGGTCGCGGGACAGGGTGATGACCCCGCTGTCGTCCGGGTTCTCGTCCGCCGGCCGGCCGCGGTCGAACTCGCGGCGGCGGTCCGGCCCGCCGCCCCCGCGGATGATGAGCAGGATGCCGAACGTCACGCACGCGGTGAGTACGGCGAACACGATCTCGGGCAGATTCACCATGATGCAGGCTCCGGCGTCAGTCGATGTCCGGCCGTCGTGTTCCACTCGCTCCGCGAGTGGTTCCGAGACCACTCGCGGAGCGAGTGGAACACTTCGCAGGCTCCGGCGTCAGGCGTCGGCCAGGGTGTGCTGGTGGAACAACTCTTCGGGCAACTCGACGCCCATGCTGGTCAGCTTGTCCAGGCACTTCGGGCGGTAGCCGGTGGCGTAGAACTGGCCGAACGCGGCCCCGTCCCGCACCCCCTGCTGGCGGAACCCGAACACCTCGTGCAGCTCGTACCCGTCCGGCCCCAGGCCGACCAGCTCGGCCACCCGCAGCACCTTCCGCCGCCCGCCCTTCAGCCGGGCCAGGTGGACCACCAGGGTGATGGCGGACGCGATGTAGTACCGGATGACCGGCACCGGCAGGTCGAACCCGGCCATCATCACCATCATCTCCAGGCGGGTGAGCGCGTCGCGGGTGTCGTTCGCGTGCACCGTGGTGAGCGACCCCTCGTGCCCGGTGTTCATCGCCTGGAGCATGTCCAGCGCTTCCGCCCCGCGGCACTCGCCCAGGATGATGCGGTCCGGCCGCATCCGCAGGGCGTTCCGCACCAGGTCCCGCTGCCGCACCTCGCCCGACCCCTCCACGTTCGCCGGCCGCGTCTCCAGCCCGATCACGTGCCGCTGGCGGAGTTTCAGCTCGGCCGAATCCTCGATGGTCACCAGCCGCTCGTCGTCCGGGATGAACTGGGACAGGGCGTTCAGCAGCGTCGTCTTGCCGCTGCCGGTGCCGCCGGACACCACCAGGCTGATGCGGCTGCTCACCGCCGCCTTCAGGAACGCCAGCACCGCCGGCGGCATGGTGGCGTTGGCCAGCAACTCGTCCCCGCCCAGCCGCACCCCGAACCGGCGGATGGACAGCACCGGCCCGGTGAGCGTCAGCGGCGGGACGATGGCGTTCACCCGCGACCCGTCCTCCAGCCGCGCGTCCACCATCGGCGACGACTCGTCCGCCCGCCGCCCCACCCGCGCCGCCACCCGCTGGATGATCTGCATCAGGTGCGCGTCGTCGGCGAACCGCACCGTGGTCATCTCCAGCTTGCCGTTCCGCTCCACGTACACCGTGTGCGGCCCGTTCACCAGCACGTCCGACACCGACGGGTCGGTCAGCAGCGGGTCGAGCGGGCCGAGGCCGAACACCTCGGACAGGATCTCGTCCACCAGCTGCGCCCGCTCGCCGTCGGTCATCGGGTCCGGGGCGGACAGCACCAACTGGTTGGCCAGCGACCGCACCTCCCGCCGCAGCCGGTCCTGCTTCCACTTGTTCAGCTTGGTCAGGTCGAGCGTCTCGACGATCCGCTTGTGGACGTCCGCCTTCAGCTTGTTGAACTTGGGCGGGAGCGGGGGCGGGCCGACCTGGTACGGCTCGGCGGCGGGGGTCAGCGGGACCATCGGCTCTTTCGACATGGTGCGGCCACCCGTGGTGCGGTTCGCGTATGTTACTCGAACGACCCCGGCGTCCGTACCGAATACTCCCGTCCGTTCCGCCCGCGGCCCGCCGCCGCGGGGAAATCCGACGCGCGCTCCCGCCCGGTTCACCCCCGCCCTCAACCGGGCGGTTCACCAACACCGGCCCTCAACCGGCCAGCCGCACCTTCACCACCGTCCGGTCGCCGGTCGGCCGGTCGTGCTTGTCGTGCTTGTCATCCTTGTCATCCTTGTCATCCTTACCGTGCTTCTCCCGCCGGTCGGACGGCTCGGTGAAGGTGATGGCCGTCGGGGAGGCGACCACCGCCGGTTGAAGGACGAGCAGCAGCCCGCCGCCCTTCTCCCGCTCGACGCTCACCACCCGCGCGCCGGTGAACCCGGTCAGGGTGGCCCGCCCGTGGTCGTCGATCCCGCCGAACACCGGCCACACCCGCGGCTTGCCGATGGCGGAGCGGAACGCCGCTTCGGCCGGCCCGCCGTCGTCGTCGGCGAACAGGTCGGGGTTGGCCGGCTGCGGGCGGGTGAGGTCGTCACCCAGGCGGAACTCGCCGTCGTCCGCCGCCAGGCACCGCTCGGTCAGCCCGATCATCACCTGCTCCAGCGCCCGCCGCGGCTGCCCGCCGCCGATCACCAGCGGCAGCCCGCACGCCTCGGGGGCGTGCTTGTCCTTCAGCCGGCCGACCCGCACCCGCACCTCGGGAATGCCGTCGTGGCCCTTCACGAACCGGCCCCGCTCGCGGTCGAACGCCCAGTCGTCGTCCGCCCGCTTCACCGCCTGCCGCCACGTCGGGAGGTCGTCGTCCCGGCCGTCGTTCCGCCCGTCGAACAGGGCCACCGGCATGACCGGGGCGGGCTTGTCGTCCCACGGGCGGAACCCGACCACCGCGTCGTCCAGCACGCCGACCACCTTGGTGAACACGCCCGGCTTGCCCGGCTGCCGCACCGTCATCTCGACGGCGTTCACCCGCCCCCACGCCGGCTTGGGCGAGTCCGGGCGGAACGGCTCGAAGTGCCCGCCCAGGGCCTTGTCCAGGTGGCCCAGCACTACCTCGCCGCAGTCGCGCTTGCGGTCGCGGTCGCGGTCGTCGCGGTCCGGCTTGCCACGGCCCTTCTTTTTGTTGTCGTCGTCATCCTCGACGCACAGTTCGAGCGGGCAGCCGTCGACGAAGTTGCGGCGGGCCACGTCGGCGGCCGACCGGCGGGCGCGGGCGAACACCGGGCGGAGGCGGTCCGGGTCGGCGGTCAGGCGGGCGTCGTCCACCAGCTCGTCGGTGCCGGCCAGGGCGGCGGCCACCCCGCCGTTCCGCAGCTCGATGAGCGAGTCGCGGGTGCGGAACAGGAACACCAGCAGGAGCAGCACGCCGAGCAGGACGGGGATGGCGATGAGGGCGAACAGGCCGGACTGGCCGGGGCGGCGGGCGGACGGGCGGAGCATGGCGGACCCTCACGCGGTCAGAATCAGCCGCCCGCACCGGGACGGCCCGTCGTGGGCAAGCGGCCCGGTGCGGGGGCGAGTCGGGGCGGGCGGAGGGAGTCGCCCGTCGGGCGCGGCTGGTCTGGCGTTGCCAGACCAGCGGGCCGCCACAGAGGGCGGCCCCTACAAGACACCAACTGTAGGGCCGCCCTCTGTGGCGGCCCGCCCCCCCCCCACGGCGGGGGGGCCCCGGCCGGC
>JALHQU010000040.1:19547-39981 GCA_022841795.1 Fimbriiglobus sp. | reverse complement strand
CCCAGCCCGCCGACCGCCCCGACCCCGCCGCCGCCCACGCTCGGCGTGTAGCTGGACGCCCCGCCGCCCCCGCCGCCGGTGCTCCAGCCGCTGAGCCAGCTCTTGCCGCTGCTCCCGCCGGTCATGCTCTTCCACCAACTCGGCCCGCCGTTCGAGGTGGTGTTGTTGAACCACTGAGCCAGCCCGCCGCCGCTGCCGTTGTTCCCGCCGCCCCAGTTGCCGGACCCGCCCTGGCCCGACCCGCTGCCGTTCCAGTCGAACGGTTTGCCGCTCCCGCCGCTCCAGTTCCCGCCGCCGCCGCTGTACATGTCGATGAACGCCTGCCGCAGCGCCGGGGTGTTGTCCAGCGACCCGACGTTCGCCTCCCACGTCCCGACCAGTTGGTTGAACTCCTGGTTCTGCTGGGCGAGTTGCTTCATCTGGTCGAGCGACTGGCCGCTCCCCGTGCCCGGCGCCTGACCGGCGCTCGGGCCAACCATCCCACCGCCCCCGTTCCCCTGTTGGGGTTGGGTCGTCCCGCCCGGCCGACGGTCCACGATGTCGGGGGGAATTGCCGCTCCGCTGCCCGGACCTGTGCCCTGGCCTCGGCCTTGCCCGGTGTTCGACGACGGGGTCGGGGGTTGCGGCACACCTTGAGGCCCGACCGACGGCTGCCCGTTCTGGTTCGGGTTGGTCATCCCGCTTCCGCCGCCATTGTTCGACTTCTGGAATTGCTGTTGTAGATTCTGCAATTCACTAGGCGGCAGCTTGTTCATCCACTGGTTCACTTCCGCGGCATAATTCGGGTCCTGTTGATACCGCTGCCGTGCCGCATCCAACTGCCGCTTAAACTCTTGATTCTGCAGCAACTCCGGATCACTCGCCATGCTGCGGAGCATTTCCAACATTTTCGGATCGATCTGCCCCTGACCCCCGCCGAGTTGCTTGGCCAACCGCTTCATCGTCTCGTAGTCCGGCTTCTCGTCGGACCGCACCTGGGCGACCGCCCCGGCCGCGGCCAGCCCGACGGCCACACACGCCCCCACGAACCGGCGGAACGAACGGGTCACTGCTTGTCTCCGGTCGGGGGTGGCGGGGGCTTGGTGCCCCCGGTGGGTACGATCCGGCTGACGGCATACGCCGCCTGCCGCCGCACGTCCACGTCCTTGTCGTCCAGCAAATCCAGCAGGTCGGGCAGGGCGGTTTTGGCCGCCCCGCCGATCAGCCCCAGGGCGTAGGCGGCGCCGGCCCGCCGTTCGGCCAGCCCGTCCTTCAACGCCCCTGTTAATGGTTCGACGGCGGCCGGGCCGATCTTTGCCAGGGCCGTCGCCAGATTCTGCCGCACGTCCGGGTCGGAATCCTTGAGGGCGTCCACCAGCCGGCGGACGAGGGTGGCGTCCGAGGGCGGCTCGGCGGCGGGCAGGGACGAGAGGAAGAACGGGGCAATCACTGCGGCGATGACGAATCGCACCGCTTCCCCCTCGTGGCCCGAAAGATGAGACGAGGGTATTGTCGCGGCGGATTGCGGGGAAAGCAAGCGGCGGGGGTGTGGGGCAAAAAGTGACCCTCTTGACCCCCTTGCCGTTTTCCAGCCGTTTTTGCAAGAACCACCGCCCGATCGACGCACGTTCCGGCCACCACTCGCTCCGTCACTTCACCACCGCCACCGGGCCGTGGTCGTCGCAGTGGTCGCCGTGCGGGTGGTGCAGGTGGCCGTCCACCAGGTAGTCGGTGTGGTCGCCGTGCGGCACCGGCTCGTGCCCGCAGTCCGGCCCGTGGACGTGCCCGGCCGCGTGCCCGCCGCAGGCGTGGGCCGGGGTGCAGGCGGCCGGATTGGCGGCGGTCACTCCCAGAGTGTGTTCGGTTACGCTGCCGTCGGCGGCGGCGTGGTGCAGGTGCCCGTCGTGCAGGTAATCGACGTGGTCGCCGTGCTGAATGCCGGTGTGCCCGCAGCCGGCGCCGTGGGTGTGGTCGTGGTGGGTGTGTTTGTCGCAGCTCATGGTCGGTCCTCGGAGGGGTCACCGCTTCATCAGACGACACGGGCGGGCGGATGTCAACCGGAGCGGCAATCGAATTGCGTGCCGGCGGGATGGCGGCTACACTTGAGGCGTCGAACCCCGCCAGCCATCACCTTCCCGTGATCGACATGCACCACCGGCTCCGCTGGATCGCCCTGTTCGTGCTGCTGAGCATTGCCCCGGTTCGGGCCGAGTCGCCGTCGTACCTGTCCGAAGTGGTGCCGGTGCTGACGAAGGCCGGGTGCAACCAGGGGGCGTGCCACGGCAAGGGGGCCGGGCAGAACGGGTTCAAGTTGTCGCTCCGCGGGTACGACCCGTCGGCCGACCACCGCAGCATCACCCGCGAGGCGGACGGACGGCGGATCGACCCGGCTCAGCCCGACCGCAGCCTGCTGCTGGCGAAGGCCACCGGCCGGGTGCCGCACGAGGGCGGGGCGATCCTCCGGCCGTCCGGCCGCGAGTACCAGACACTGCTGGCGTGGCTGGAAGCCGGCGCCCCCGGCCCGGACGCGAAGGAAGCGAAGGTCACGAAACTCGAAGTGACGCCGGCGGACAAGGTGCTGAAGCCGGGCGAGGTGGTGCCGCTGACCGCGACCGCCACGTTCACCGACGGCACCCGCCGAGACGTGACGTGGCTGACCAAGTTCGACAGCAACGACGCGGCGGTGGCGGTGGTGTCGGCCGACGGGAAGGTGACGGCGAAGCGGAACGGGGCGACGGCGGTGCGGGCGGCGTTCCTCACGGAAGTGGCGGTGGCGACGCTGGCGGTGCCGTTCGACAAGCCGGTGGACGAGGCCAAGTTCGCCGGCGGGAACAACGCCATCGACACGCACGTGTTCGCCAAGCTGAAGGAGCTGCGGATCGAGCCGAGCGGCCTGTCGTCGGACGCCGAATTCCTGAGGCGGGTGTACCTGGACACCACCGGCACGCTGCCCACGCCGGCCGAGGTGCGGGCGTTCCTGGCGGACACGGCGGCGGACAAGCGGGCGAAGTTGATCGACGCCCTGCTCGAACGGCCGGAGTTCGTCGATTACTGGACGCTGTTCCTGTCCGACCTGTTCCAGAACCGCAAGGAGCGGGACCACGACGTGCGGGGGGTGAAGGGGGTGCGGCAGTTCCACGCCTGGATCCGCGAGCAGGTGGCGACCAACAAGAAGTGGGACGAGATCGCCCGGACCGTGCTGACGGCCACCGGCGACACGACCATCAACCCGCAGGTTGGGTACTACATCGTGACGGTGTGGGAACACCGGGAGGTGGAGAAGAGCGAGGCGGCGGAGAGCGTGGCCCAGGCGTTCCTGGGCACCCGCATCGGCTGCGCCCGCTGCCACAACCACCCGCTCGAACGGTACACGCAGGACGACTTCTACCACTTCAGCGCGTTCTTCACCCGCATCAAGATCGACCGCAAGGAGTCGAAGGCCGGGCCGACGAAGTTAACGGTGTCGCACCACGACCCGAACCAGAACAAGAATCCGATAGCCGTGCGGCAGCCGCGAACCAATCAGATGTTGCCGCCGCAACCGCTCGACCGCACCGCCGCCGGCGTGAAGCCGGGCGACGACCCGCGGGTGAAGCTGGCGGCGTGGATCACTGACCCGGCGAACGAGCAGTTCAGCGGGGCGATGGTGAACCGCGTGTGGAAGCACTTCCTGGGCGTCGGGCTGGTGGAGCCGGTGGACGACCTGCGGGCGACCAACCCGCCGAGCAACCCGCCGCTGTGGGCCGAACTGAACCGCCAGTTCGTGGCGTCGAAGTTCGACCTGAAGCACCTGATGCGGCTGATCCTGAACTCGCGGACGTACCAACTGACCAGCGCGACCACGCCGGCCAACTCCGGCGACGGGCGGTTCCACTCGCACTACTACGCCCGCCGGCTGCCGGCCGAGGTGCTGCTCGACGCCCTCACCGCCGCCACCGGCGTGGGCGAGAAGTTCGACGGCTACCCGGCCGGTGTGCGGGCGATCCAGATTCCCGACCCCGGCTCGCACTCCAGCTTCCTCAAGATGTTCGGCAGCTCCGAGCGGGTGACGGCGTGCGCGTGCGAGCGGAGCGGGGACGTGACCCTGCCGCAGTTGCTCAGCTTGCAGAACGGCGACCGCCTGCTGGCGAAGCTGAAGGACGCCAACGGGACGCTAACGAAGTTGTTGAAAGAGCAGACGGACGACGCCAAGCTGATCGAGGAGCTGTTCCTGCGGACCTTGTGTCGCCTGCCGGCGGCGGACGAGACGGCGGCGGTGCGGAAGGCGCTGTCGTCCGGCGACCCGCGAGACGAGGTCCTCCGCGACCTGTTCTGGGCACTGCTGAACGCGAAGGAGTTCGCGTTCACCCACTGATCAAGGCAGTTCCCAATCGACGACCTGTAACCCCGGCACCCGCGAGAACTCGGCGGTGTTGTGCGTCACCAGGGTCAGCCCGTGGACCAGGGCGATGGCGGCGATGAGCATGTCGTAGTGGCCGATGAGTTGGCCGGTCGATCCGAGGTGGGCACGAATCCGGGCGTACTCGTCTGCTTCGCTATCGCCGTAGGGCAAACACTGGTACTGACCGATAAACGCCAGCACCTCGGTCCGGTTCTTGGCCGGATTCGCACTCACCTCCGCCCCGTGCAGAAGTTCACCGCGAACGATCGAACAAAGCCGCCCGTCGGTCGTCGGCGTTGCTGACACGCGGGCCTTCACGAGCGGGCTTCCCTTTTTCCGCAGCCACTGCACGCACACGTTCGAGTCGAGCAGGAAAGTCATTCCATCACCTCGGGGCGTGGCAGGTCGGTCAGTCGCACAGCGTCGAACGTGTCGTCGTCGATGGCCCCACAGGTGCGCATCAACTCTGCCGTCGGCTTATGGCCGATGCCGTTCGCCGTCGGTTTGGCGTGCAGCACCACCGCCACCTCGAACTCCGCCCCGGCCGGGCCGGCCGGCACGTCCAACCGCACCCGCCCGTCGGCGTCGGCCGTCGCCGTCAGTTGGATCACCCGCATTTGCGCTCCTCCGCAGTGGGCCGTCATGCTACCATCATAACAGTCCCGCCTGAACCGTTCCGGGTTCACCCATGCTCGACGTGTCCCTGTCCCGATCCGCGTCCCGTTTGTGTTCCGGTTCCACCCGCCGCGACTTCCTCCGCGTCGGCGGCCTCGGGGCGCTGTCCCTGCCGCTGCTGCTGAGGGCGGAGGCGACGGCGGCCGAGAAGAAGCCGAAGGCGCGGGCGAAGTCGGTGCTGCTGGTGTTCCTCGGCGGCGGCATCTCGCACCACGACACGTTCGACCCGAAGCCAAACGCCCCGGCCGAGATCGCCGGCAAGTACAAGACCATTCCGACGATGCTGCCCGACCTGCGGGTGACGGACATGATCCCGCGGCTGGCGAAGGTGATGGACAAGCTCACACTGGTGCGGAGCGGGGCGCACACCAACGACCACCACGAGACGGCCACCAACTGGGTGCTGAGCGGGCGGTTCGGCACCCCGTTCGGCGACTACCCGGCGGTCGGCGCCGTCGCCGCCCACCACTTCGGGTTCACCTCCACCCTGCCGCCGTATGTGGCGGTGCCGCGGAACCCGTCGTTCACCTGGGAGCTGGGCAAGAGCGCGTTCCTCGGCGGGCGGTACGAGTCGTTCAAGGCCGGCGACCCGAACCAGCCGGGGTACAAGGTGCAGGACCTGTCCGCCGCCGAGCCGCTCACCCCGCGGAAGGTGGAACGCCGCGAGAGCCTGCTGAAGGCGGTGGACGGGCTGGCGAAGCGGGTGGAGGGGAACGATCAGATCGCCACCTACGACGAGTTCCACCAGCGGGCGGCGTCGATGATCCTGTCGTCCGAAGCGCGGAAGGCGTTCGCCATCGACGAGGAGTCGCCCAAACTCCGCGACGCCTACGGCCGCACCACCGCCGGGCAGTCGATGTTGCTCGCCCGCCGGCTGGTCGAGTCCGGGGTGCGGTTCGTGACCGTCAACTACGCCGGCTGGGACCACCACGCCAAGATCTTCGACAGCCTGGACAAGAAGCTGCCCGAGTTCGACCAGGCGGTGTCGGCGCTCGTGACCGACATGCACGACCGCGGCACGCTGGACAACACCCTGCTGGTGGTGATGGGCGAGTTCGGCCGCACCCCGAAGCTGAACAAGGACGCCGGCCGCGACCACTGGGGGCCGGCCGGGTCGCTGCTGTTCGCCGGGGCCGGGGTGAAGGCCGGGTTCGTGCTGGGCAAGACGGACAAGCACGGGGCGTACACCACCCAGCGGCCGGTGTCCCCGGCGGACGTGTGCTACACCGTGCTGGACTCGCTCGGCATCGACCCGCGGAAGCAGCTCACCACCCCGGACGGCCGCCCGCTCGAAGTGCTCGACCAGGGCGAACTGGTGCGGGAACTGTTCGTCTGAGGGCTGAGCATGTCCGACCTGGTGCGGTTCTCGGTGTCGCTGGAGAAAAGTCTGCTGGACGAGTTCGACCGGCACTGCGCCGGCGGGCGGTTCGCCACCCGCAGCGACGGCATCCGCCAACTGCTCCGGGAGAAGTTCACCGCCGACGCCTGGGCGGCTGACGCCGGCGACGTGGCCGCCTCTCTCACCCTGGTGTTCGACCACCATAAGACGAGGCTGACGGACCAGTTGTTGGAGGTGCAGCACCGGCACGGGGAACACGTGGTGTCGTCCATGCACGTCCACCTGGACCACGACCTGTGTATGGAGGTGATCGTCCTCCGCGGGTCGGCGCACGCGCTCCAGCACCTGGCGGCGGAACTGTCCGGGCTGAAGGGGATTCACCAGGCGCAACTGGTGATCGCCCGGGCGGTGCAGATTCCGACGACGAGTCACCCGCACAAGCACCGGCATTGAGAACGCCCGCCCGCGAAGCCGCTAGCGGCTTCGCCTCAGAACGCGAAACTTCTCCGAAAACCGCCTGTCTGACGCCCCCCGTTTGAGGTAGGATATCCCACCCCGGCGCGTTCGCTTGCGCGCAAGGTATCGCCCGTCACCCCGAAGGGACCGATGCGTCATGGCCGAGCCGAACAAGGTGCCCGCCCCCGCCACCGCTTCCACCGGCGCCGCCGAGATGAGCGGGGCCGACATCCTCGTTCACAGCCTCATCCGCCACGGCGTCGAGGTGGTGTTCGCCTACCCCGGCGGGGCGTCCATGCCCATCCACCAGTCGCTGACCAAGGTGACGGACAAGCTGCGGACCATCCTGCCGCGGCACGAGCAGGGCGGCGGGTTCATGGCCCACGGGTACGCCCGCACCACCGGCAAGGTGGGGGTGTGCTTCAGCACGTCCGGCCCCGGCGCCACCAACTTCGTGACGATTTTGGCCGACGCCAAGATGGACAGCGTGCCGGTCATCGCCATCACCGGGCAGGTGAGCACCGGGGTGCTGGGGAACGACGCGTTCCAGGAAACGCCGATGGTGGAGATCTGCCGCGGCATCACCAAGCACCACTACCTGGTGACGCGGACGGAGGACGTGGCCCGGATCATGAAGGAGGCGTTCCACATCGCCACCACCGGCCGGCCGGGGCCGGTCATCATCGACGTGTGCAAGGACGTGCAGATGAAGAAGGTGGTGCCGGACTGGGACGCCCCGATGGACCTGCCCGGCTACCGCCCGTTCCGCCGCGCCCCGCGGAAGGAACTGGAGCCGGTGCTGGCGGCCCTGCGGGCCGGTCGCAAGCCGGTCATCTACGCCGGCGGCGGGGCCATCCACAGCGGGGCGGCCGAGGAGTTGCGGACGTTCGCCACCCAACTCGGCATCCCGGTGGCGATGACCCTGCACGGGCTGGGCAGCTTCCCGGCCGGGCACTACCTGAGCCTGGACATGCTCGGCATGCACGGCACCGTGTACAGCAACTACGCGGTGAACGAGGCCGACCTGCTGCTGGCGTTCGGGGTGCGGTTCGACGACCGCGTCACCGGCAAGCTGTCCGAGTTCTGCAAGCACGGGCGGATCGTGCACGTGGACATCGACGCGAGCGAAATCCACAAGAACAAGTACGCCCACGTGCCGGTTCACGGCGACCTGAAGACCACCCTGGCCGACCTGAACGCCCTGCTGCGGGAGGAGGCGAACGCGGACTTGGTCGGCCCCGGCCGGTACACCGAGTGGCTGCGGCAGATCGACGCCTGGCGGAGCGAACACCCGATGAAGGTGCCGCCGCACGCGGAGACCGCCATCATCCCGCAGTACGCCATCAGCCGGCTGCACCAGTTGCTCAAGGACCGCGGCATGCTGGACAAGACGATCGTCAGCACCGGGGTGGGGCAGCACCAGATGTGGGCGGCCCAGTTCTTCCCGTTCACCCACCCGCGGAAGTGGGTGACCAGCGGCGGGCTGGGGACGATGGGGTTCGGCCTGCCGGCGGCGATGGGCGCGCGGGTGGCCCACCCGGACCACCTGAGCATCGACATCGACGGGGACGGCAGCTTCCTGATGAACATCCAGGAGCTGGCGTGTTGTCACACCGAGAACATCCCGGCCAAGGTGCTGCTGCTGAACAACCAGCACCTGGGCATGGTGATGCAGTGGGAGGACCGCTTCTTCGGCAGCAACCGGGCGCAGACGTACCTGGGGGCGGGCGAGGACAAAGCCCCGTACCCGGACTTCGCCACCATCGCCAAAGGGTTCGGCGTGCCGTCCCGCACGGTGGCCACCAAGGCCGACCTGGACGCGGCGCTCGTCGAGATGATCGAGAGCGACGCCGCGTTCGTGCTGAACGTGCTGGTGCCGCACCAGGAGCACGTGCTGCCGATGATCCCGTCCGGCATGACGGTGAAGGACATGATCACGGCGTGAAAAAGTAGCAGGCACACTCCGTGTGCCGTCCGCGGCTGAGGCGGACGGCACACGGAGTGTGCCTGCTACCTTCCATCTGGTCACACCGCCTCGACGTACACGTCGGCGAACTCCTCCAGCCGGTCGCGGCGGACCGGCTGCCGCAGTTTGAGCAGCGCCCGCGCCTCGATCTGGCGGATCCGCTCGCGGGTGATGCCGTACTGTCGGGCCACCTCGTCCAGCGTCTTCGGGGTGCCGTCCCGCAGGCCGAACCGCAGCTCGATCACCTCCCGCTCCCGCTGGGCCAGGCTGCGGAGCACCTCGCCGATGCGGTCCTTCAGCAGGTGCGCGTCGGCCGCGTGCCCCGGGGTGTGCCCGCGGTCGTCGCTCAGGAAATCCTGTAGCGCCCGGTCGCCGTCCCCGCCGATCGGCTCGTGGATGCTCACCGGCTGGCGGCCCATGTGCCGCAGCGCCTTCATCTCGTCCTCGGTGATGCCCACCGCCAGGGCCAGCTCCGCGGCGGCCGGCTCGCGGCCGGTGGCGGCGGCCAGTTCCGCCCGCGTCCGCTCGATCTTCGCCATCAGCCCGACCTGGTGGCACGGCACCCGCACGGTTCGGGCGTGGTCGGCCAGCGCCCGCTGCACCCCCTGGCGGATCCACCAGGTGGCGTAGGTGCCGAACTTGAACCCGCGGCGGAACTCGTACTTGTCCACCGCCCGCATCAGCCCGCGGTTCCCCTCCTGGATCAGGTCGGAGAACGGCAGCCCGCGGTTGCGGTACGCCTTGGCGATGCTCACCACCAGCCGCAGGTTGGCCTCGGCCAGTTGGCTCCGCACCTCCTGGTACTCCTTCCGCCGCCGGCGGATCAGCCGCACCGCCGCCGCCACTTCGCGGTGCGTCAGGTGCAGCTTGTCTTCGGCGTCCCGCAGGGCCGACTTGCACGCCGGGTCGATGGCCGTCGCCCGCACCAGCCGGGCCAGTTCGGTGGCGTCCCGGTTCAGCTCGTCCACCCACCGCTCGATCAGCTCGGTCCGCGGGGACAGCTCGGAGATGAGCTTGGTCATCTTCCGCAGGCGGCGGAAGCGGTCCACCCGCCACGCCCGCTTCACCTCGGCCGACGCCGACGCCCCCGGCCGCTTGACGAACTCGGCCGACTCCTGCCGCAGCAGCAGTTCGATGAGCGGCAGGTGGTGCGGCATGCGGGCCAGGATCTGCTCCCGGCTGAGCCGCATGGCCTCGTCCGAGTACACGTCGATGGTCGGGTCGATGGGCGCCTGCCCGGCCTGCACCCGCTTGAACAGATTGAACGCCCGGCCGACCACATACGCGGACAGCAGGGCCGCCCGGCGGAACCGGGTGCGGCGGCGGTCCAGCCGCTCGGCCAGCATCTTCTCCTGTTCCTTGTTCAGCAGGCGGATGGCGCCCATCTGCCGCAGGTACAGGCCGAGGGCGTCGTCCGGCCCGGTGGCGTAGTCCGGCTCGGCGACGGCTTCCTTCTCTTCCTCTTCGTCCTCGTCCTCGTCGGCATCCAAATCGGGGGCGGCCGCGACCGTCTCGTCGCGCACCCGCAGATCATCGGCAGTCAACAGGTCCGGCATTTCCGTCTCGCTCACTGGCAGTGTCAGGGTCATGGCTCGTGGTCCGCAGCACCGGGCGGTCCGGTTCGCCCGGCGGAATCCGTTACGCGGGATCGCACCGCAATCCGCCGACACCGGCGGGCAACCCGGCAACCGTATCGGCGCGGCAACTGGGCCGTCTCCGAACGAGCGGGGCGATGCGATCTGCTCTTCGTGGGGTTCACCCCGCCGCGGTTCCGGGCGCGGCGGGGAGAGCCGAAAGTTGTACGGCCGGCGTGTCGGCCGACCACAGTACGGGACACGGCACCGGGGAGCAGGTTCACCCGAGCGCCGCAAACCCGAACCACTAACGTAGTATACCCCAGAACGGCGGGAAGTTTCCCGAGAAAAATTTCCCGCACCTCACCCACAGCGAACAGGTTGCCGGCTTTGCCGGAATCCCGTGTCGGGCACTACCCACCGGCTTGATCCCACCAGTCGGACTGGTGCCGAACTCACGGGTCGGGCATCATCCCGCCATGCACGTCCGGTACACCCAGTACGGCCCGTCCGCCCGGCGTCTTTCGTCCGCCCGGCCCGGCAACGCCGTCCGCCCGCCGGCGAGCCGGGTCGGGCGGGTGGTAGAAGTCGGCCCGATTGATCCGCTCGGGCGGGATGCGGCCACGGCGCGGGTGGAAGCGGCGCTGCTGTTCGCCGAGGAACCGCTGGCTGTCCGCCGGGTGGCCGAAGCCGCCGGGCTGGCGGACGGGCACGAGGCGCGGCGGGTGCTCGACCGGCTGCGGAAGCTGTACGAGGCGGACGACTCGGCGTTCCGCCTGACCGAGGTGGCCGGCGGGTTCCAACTGCTCACGCGGGCGGAGTTGCACCCGTGGCTGCTGCGGGTGCGGCGGACCGGCACCGACCCGCGGCTCACCCCGGTGGCGCTGGAGGTGCTGACGGTGATCGCGTACAAGCAGCCGATCACGCGGGCGGACGTGGACGCCGTCCGCGGGGTGGGGTGTGCCGAGATCATTCGCCTGCTGATGGAAAAGGGGCTGGTGCGGACGGGCGGGCGGCACGACTCGCTCGGCCGGCCGCACCTGTATGTGACGACGAAGAAGTTTCTGCAACTGTTCGGGCTGAACGCAGCCGACGAACTCCCGAAGGTGGGGGAGCGGCGGTCTTCGTAGCCGCGATCCAGGTTTTGAGTGGTAGGCACACTCCGTGTGCCGTCGTCCGAACGGCACACGGAGTGTGCCTACCACTCACAGTGTCACGCCGCGGCGGCGGCGAACGCGGTGAACAGCCGTTTCATCCCCGGCTGCGTATCCAGCAACTCTTCCGGGTGCCACTGCACGGCCACCAGGAACTTCTCCCGCTCGCCCTCCACCGCCTCGATGATCCCGTCCGGGGCGAACGCCGTCGGCCGCAGGCCGGGGGCCAGGTCTTTGATCGCCTGGTGGTGCATGCTGTTCACCGGCACCACCGGCTCGCCGAACAACTCACCCAGCCGCGAGTCCGCCTTCACGCTGATCTCGTGCGCCAGGTACGACCGGCTGGGCTGGGCGGGGGTGGGGAAGTAGTCGTGCTTCATGGCCGCCGGCACCTGCTCGGCCACGTCCTGGTACAGGGTGCCGCCGCGGGCCACGTTCAGGATCTGGATCCCCCGGCACACCGCCAGCACCGGCTTGTTCGCCACGGTGGCGTGTTCGAGCAGCTTGATCTCCACCGCGTCCCGGTCCGGGTCGGTGGTACCGCACTTCGGGTGCTTGTTCTCTCCGTACCGGGACGGGTCCACGTCCACCCCGCCGGTGAGGAACACGCCGTCCAGCCGGTCGAAGATGCCGGCCAGGGTGTCCGGGTCTTGTGGCAGAAGCGGGATGAGCCAGGGCAGCGCCCCGACCGCCCGCAGCGCCTCCACGTACCGCTGCCCCATGATCCAGCAGGTGGGCAGGTCCCCGCCCGGCTTGGCCGGCAGGGTTTGCATGGCGACGCCGATGACCGGACGACGGGGCATACCGAGGCTCTCCGAAAGCGGGCGGACGGTCGGGGAGAGGAACAAAAACTATACCACACGCCCCCAAACTTTGTCCACAACGATCGGCCGGCGAACGGGTTCGGACGACGGCCGGCAGTGTTCCCCCGCCACCGGACGAAAAAACCCGTGCTACATTCGCTAATAGCGGGGCACGCACCGGAGGGGAGAGCCATGTTTTTGGTAACCGGAGGACGGACCGACGGCGGGGAGTCGTTCCATGTGTTCGTGGAGAAGCCGCCGGCGGCGACGAAGGTGCCGACCGGGTGCCGGGTGCTCGGCGGGGTGAAGCTGACCGCCCACCCGCTGTCCGACGACCCGCACGCGCCGACGGTGAGTACGGTGCTGTACCGCGACCCGACCGACCCCACCCACTTCCACTACCTGCTCGCCCCGGAGAAGGCGGGCGGATACCGGCGGGTGGCGTCGGCGCCGTTCGTGTACCCGAGCTGGGACGAGTTCGCCGAGATGCACCCCGGCGAGATCAAGCGGATGGGCGGGTGAACAGGCTGCATCCCGTTCAAACCGCCGGCAACAGATCGGTCACCTTCACACTCGCGTGAGCGGCATGGAGGGGACGGACGGTCTGGTCTGGACCGTGGGTGGTCCGCTGGCGGTAGGCGTTCGCGCCGAGCGCGGCCGGCAGCGGAACCGGGTCGCGGAACACGATCAGTTGGCGGTTCTCCAGGTCCATCACCCAGTACTCCGGCACCTGGGCGGTGGCGTACTTCTCCGCCTTCGTGGTGGTGTCGAAGAACAGCGACGAGTCGGCCACCTCGACGACCAGCACGGCCGACGTAGGGGTGCGCTCTCGATAGTCGTCCCGCGTACCCGGCACGACCGCCAGGTCCGGTCCGGGGTCGGTGTCTTCCCCAATGTCGAACCCCATCTGACAGCGGACCGAATGGCCGGTCGTGAACACCGTCCGCAGCCAGTCGTCGATCTTTCCCAGAGAGGTGTCGTGCGGCGGGTTGGGCATGACCATCAGGAAGATCTCCCCGTCGATGAGCATCGGCTTCGCGTTGTCGAACAGCCCCGTCTTGCCGAGCTGCCGGTACTGCTTCAGCGTCCAGCGGAATGGCCGCGGGGGGAGCGGGGGAACCGGCGGCGGGGTGACGCTCGGAGGAGCAACCCGTGTCGGTAGCGGCGGGGTGAGAACGGCGGACATGACGGCACCTCCTCGGATCAGCGTACCGTCAGGACTTGCCCAGCACCAGATCGACCACCCAGCCGCCGCGGGAGTAAGCCGGCCGGAGTGGGTGTCCTTGCTCTCAGCCCGTCTTCATGTGATCGAAGAACGGCCTGAAGGCCGGACACCAGCGAAGACACCACCGGAGGTGTCTTTGTTAAGCCCGACCCGCGAGCGAGGACGAGCTACCCGGCTCTCGCTCGCGCGTCGGGCTAACAAACCTCGGCTCGCGACACCTACCCAAGCCGCCCTCTCGCACCTCTCCCCGCGGCGGGTTAAGATGCCCCGCATTGCCTCCGGGGTCATCGCATGGTCCGCTCCCTCTCTGTGCTCGTCCTCGCTCTCCTCGTCAGTCCGGCGACGGCGGCCGAGCCGAAGCCCGTCGTGTTCGTCATCCTGTGGTTCGACACCGAGGACTACATCCTCCCAGCCAGCGACGACGCCGCCCTGCAGGTAGCCGACTGGCTGACGAAGGAGGAGATCAAGGCCACGTTCAAGATCGTCGGCGAGAAGGCCCGCACGCTGGAGAAGCGGGACCGCAAGGACGTGATCGCGGCGCTGTCGAAGCACGAGATCGGCTACCACTCGAACTACCACAGCGTGCAGCCGACGCCGGCCATGTACCTGTCCGCCCTCGGGTGGGACGAGGGCGTCGCCGAGTTCGACCGGCGGGAAAAGCCGGGGTACGACGACGTGAAGCGGGTCTTCGGCCAGTCGCCCACCTGCTACGGGCAGCCGGGCAGCTCGTGGGGGCCGCAGTCTTACGGGGCGATGCGGCGGTGGAAGATGCCGATGTACCTGGACTCCGGCTCGCACGTCGGGCTGGACCGCAAGCCGCTGTACTACGGCGGGGTGTTCACCGTGTACCACCACGAACACACCCTGCGGACGGACCTGGGCGGGGAGAAGGACGTGGAGAAGGCGGAGGCCCGGTTCGTCGAGGCGCGGCGGAAGATCCTGGCCGACGGCGGCGGGCTGGTGAGCATCTACTACCACCCGTGCGAGTTCGTCCACCGCCAGTTCTGGGACGGGGCGAACTTCAGCAAGGGGGCGAACCCGCCTCGCGAGCGGTGGGTGAAGCCGGAGGCGAAGACGCCGGAGGAGTCGAAGACGGCCTACGACTCGTTCTTCGCGTACCTGCGGTTCATCAAGCGGTTCGCGGACGTGCGGTTCGTCACCGCCACCGAGGCGGCGGCCCTGTACCGCGACACGGCGGCGGACCGGGAGTTCACCGCCGACATGATCCGCACGATCGCGGAGCGGGCGGCGAAGGAACTCGACTTCCAGCGGCACGACGGGTACGCCCTGGCCCCGAGCGAGGTGCTGTACCTGCTGAACGAGTTCGTCGCCGCGAAGCGGCCGAAGGCGGTGAAGCTGCCGCCGACGCCGTTCGGCCCGAGCGAACCGCCGCGGGCGATGGCGGCAACCGTGACCACCGACGCCAGCCAGTTCGCCCGCACCGCCGACGACGTGGCCGACTACCTCCGCAAGCACGGCCGGGTGCCGAGTACCGTGTGGCTGGGCAGCACGGCCGTCACGCCGGAAGCGTACCTGGCGGCGGTGGCGAAGGTGGTGCTGGCGACCGCCGACGGGAAACCGCTGCCGGAGTCGATCGAGCTGAAGCCGGCCGCATTGCTCACGACGAAGTATGTGCAGGACGACAACCCGAAGCTGTGGGGGTGGGTGATCTTCCCGCCCGACTTCCGCGCCCCGGCGATGATGGAACTGGCGAAGCGGCAGGCGTGGACGCTCAAGCCGGCCGTCCTGCGGCCGTGAGGCCGTCGTTCCCGAAACACTTCGTTACGTCGCGGGAACGTGTCCGAATCCCCGGCACCGATCTGACCCGTTCACCGAATCGACACTTGGTCCCGCACGGGCGGTTGGCCTAACCTTTCTACGACCCGTCGCCTTCCGCTCGCCCGGAAACGATCGTACTCATGCCACGGCTGTGGGCCTCCGCCCTCATCGGGATCATCCTGCTCGTGCCGTCGTCGGCCGTCGCCCAGTTGGTCGGCACCGGGTTCACCCAGCCGGTGTACGCCGCCCCCAACCCGCTCGCCGCCAACTCCATGTACGTCGTCCAGCGGGGCGGGCTGGTCCGCTCGCTCAACCTGACCAACGGCTCCATCGGCAGCACCCCGCTGCTGAACATGAGCACGGTGACGGGGTCCAGCTTCACCGCCGCCGGCGGCGAGCAGGGGCTGCTCGGGCTGGCGTTCCACCCGAACTTCGCCACCAACCGCCAGATGTACGTGTCGTACACCTACGACAATGGGCAGACCGGCGGGGCGGTGCGGGTGGACCAGTTCACGGTGAACGCCGGCGGCACGGCGGACGTGGCCTCCCGCCGCACGGTGATCGATTACGACGACCGCCGGTTCACCAACCACAACGCCGGGTGGATCGGGTTCAACCCGGTGGCCCCCGGCTCGTCGGCGTACAACCTGTACATCCCCAGCGGCGACGGCGGGAGCGGGAACGACCCAGACAACAACGCCCAGAACCTGGGCGTGTACACCGGCAAGCTGCTGCGGGTGAACGTGGGCAGCGCGGGCATCAGCACGAACGGCGGGTACACCATCCCCACCGGGAACATGACCGGCACCGGGGTGCGGCCGGAGATTTACTCTTACGGCCTCCGCAACCCGTACCGGGCCAGCTTCGACCGCACCACCGGCAACCTGTACATCGGCGACGTCGGGCAGAGCGCCCGCGAGGAGATCGACTTCATCCCGAACGGGGCGGCCGGCGGGCAGAACTTCGGCTGGCGGCTGCGGGAGGGGGACATCCAGAACCCGGACGCGGGGGCCGGCGGGCCGGAGCCGCCGGGGTACGTGCCGCCCATCCACGCCTACCCCCGCTCCCGCGGCGCGTCCGTCACCGGCGGGTACGTGTACCGCGGGCCGGCGCTCGACGCCGGCGGCCAGCCGCTCGACGGCACCTACATCTTCGGCGACTTCGTTAGCGGCCGCATCTGGTCGTTCCGGTACACGGGCACGTTTGTGCCCACCGGCGACACCACCGAACGTACCACCGAGTTCGGGTTCACGGCCGGCGAGTTGGACATCTCGTCGTTCGCCCAGGACGCGGACGGGGCGCTGTACGTCATCCACTACGGCGGGTCGATCTACCGCATCGTGCCGGTGCCCGAACCGGCGACGGTCGGGCTGGTGGTGGGGGCGCTCGTTGGTGTCCGGGCTTTAGCCCGCATTCGTGCCCGGTCAACCCGCCGGACGGCCTGAAGGCCGGACACCAGCGAAACCCCCGGTTGGTGTCCCGGCTTCAGCCGGTCTTCTCGACGACGACAGACCGTCTGAAGGCCGGACACCAGCGAAGACCTACTCCCAGTAGTCCTGCCACTTCGACCCGAACGCCTGCTTCAGCCGCGCGAGGTAGGCGTTCGTCTTCACCTTCGCCATCCACACATCCGGAGTGCGACCGCCCTTGCACACAACGCCCTCGGCCACGTCGTACTTCCCGCCCCGCACATCCTCTGTCAGCTTGCCGGTGAACTTGCCCTGGAACACCACCCGCGGGATCGGCAGCGGGACGAACAGGGCGAGGAACTGCCACGGGTCGAAGAACCCGATGCCGTCGGTGTACACGTCGAACAGCACCAGCCGCTTCGGGTCGTCTGGTCGGTGTTCACCGGCGAAAGACGCGCCGCCCAGGAATTCGGTGAACGCGACGAAGCGGTCGCCGGGCTGCCGTTCCAGGATAGTTGTCAGCGGGTCGAGCAAGTCGGTGGCGAACACGAGCGTGGCATCTCCCAGCCCTGGGTGCCGGTCGCCGAATTCGATGGCGCCGTCCTGGGTGAACGGGTACGTGGCGCTGCGGGTGCCGAAGCTCACCCATCCGGTGCCGCGGTGCCATTCCCAGTGCAGGTTGGTGCCGTCGAGCTTCTCGAACGCGACACAATTCTCGATCTTGCCCCCGGCTGGCCCGGGCATTTTCGGGTAGCGGAACACGGGCGGCTCTCCCGGTGAACCCCGACCGCAAGGGAAGGGGTAAGGTCTAACCCCCTCCCTTGCGGTCGGGGTTCACCAAACTAAGACATCCCCCATCGGACAACCCCAACCCTCCCGAGGTTCGACATGGACCCGCTCGCCGCCGTTCGCGCCGGTTTCGCCGCCATCGACGCCGACCCTGCCTTGAAGGACAAGGCGGCGGGCAACATCCAGACGTGGCTGACCCACCCGGACTTCACCGCTTACCGCCCGCAGATCGAGTGGCTGATCGCCAACACCAAGTTCTCCACCCTGCTGGACAGCTTCTACCAGATCATGCCGTTCGGCACCGGCGGGCGGCGGGGGGCGGTGGGCGTCGGCCCGAACCGCATGAACCTGTGGACGCTCGGGGCGAGCGTGCAGGGGCACTGCGAGTACCTGAAGCAGAAGTTCCCCGGCAAGACCGACCTGAAGGTGGTGCTGGCCTACGACGTGCGGCAGTTCAACGACAAGCGGGGGAATTACAACCCGGCCCTGCCGAACCCCGTCCTCGGGCTGACCAGCCGCAACTTCTGCGAGTTCGCCGCCGGCGTGTACGCCGCCAACGGCATCCACTCGCACATCCTGCCGCCGGACACGAAGCGGTTCGTGTCCACGCCGGAACTCAGCTTCACCATCCGCCACCTGCACGCGCACGGCGGGCTGAACATGACCGCCAGCCACAACCCGCCGGACGACAACGGCAGCAAGTTCTACGACGAGCGGGGCGCCCAACCGGTGCCGCCCGAAGACCAGATCATGAGCGAACTGGTCGATCAGGTGACGCACATCAAATCCCTGCCGTGGGCGGACGCGGTGAAGTCCGGCAAGGTCCACTTCCTGGATGACGCCCCGCACCGGGCGTACATCGAGCTGTGCAAGAAGACCAGCCTCATCGCCCCGCCGAAGCAGGACGAAATCCGCGTGGTGTACACCCCGCTGCACGGGGTGGGCCACGGGTGCGCCGGGGAGACGCTGGAGGCGGCCGGGTTCAAGCTGCACATCGTGAAGGAGCAGAGCGAGCCGAACGGCCAGTTCCCGAACGTGACGAAAACTCCGAACCCGGAAGTGCCCGAGTGCATGGACCGGGCGGAGAAGTTGGCGAAGGAGGTCGGGGCGGACGTGGTGATCGCCACCGACCCGGACGCCGACCGCCTCGGCGGGTTGGCCTGTACCACGGCGGACGGGAAGGGGGCGTACCGCTTCCTGACGGGGCAGGAGATCGCCGCACTGCTGACGTGGTTCAAGCTGTCCCGCTTGAGCAGTCAGGGGGATCTGCCGGCGTCACCCATCGTCATCACCACCGAGGTGACGACGGGCCAGATCACCCGCGTGTGCCGGCACTTCAACTCGCAGGTGGTGAACGACCTGCTGGTCGGGTTCAAGTACCACGCGGACGTGCTGTGGCAGTTGGAATCGACCGGCCAGTACGGCGAGATCAAGGGCACCACCGCCGACTTCGTCATCGCCACCGAGGAGAGCCACGGCATCCTGGCCACCCCGCACCTGCGGGACAAGGACTCGGCGTGCGCCGCCCTGTTGCTCGCCGAACTGAGTTTGCACCTGAAGCGGCAGAAGCGGACCATCCCCGAACTGCTGACCGACCTGAACCGCCAGTTCGGGTACTACCGGAATGAGCTGCTCAACCTCGTCATGACCGGGCTGGAGGGCAAGCAGAACATGGCGAAGATGCTCGACACCCTGCGGACGAACCCGCCGACGGTGATCGGCGGGCTGCCGGTGGTAAGCGTCGAGGATCTGCGGAACGAGGACGGCAAGATGGGGCCGTTCAAGGGCGACACAGACAAAGCGGCGCGGAACTTCCTCATCTTCCGCCTCCGCGGCGACGGCGTCGAGGCGAAGGTGTGCCTGCGGCCGAGTGGCACCGAGCCGAAGGCGAAGGCGTACATGGAGGTGTGCTCCCCGCCGATGAAGCCGGGCACCCCGGACGCCGAATGGGCCAAGACGTGCGCCGCGATCGACGCCCAGGTGCAGAAGGTGGCGACCGACTTCCTGACGATGGCGTTGGGCACCGTCGGCCAGACCCCGCCGCCCGGCGGGGACAAGCTGAGCCGGTGAAGTAGCCCGCTCACGGCGTGAGCGGGGGCACCGACCCGCAAGTAACCGGCCCACGCCGTGGGCCGATGTTCCCGCTCACGGCGTGAGCGGATTACTTCGCCAGCCGGATCAGTTCCCGTGTGGCGGCGGTCGGCCCGGCCGGGTCGCCGAAGACGGCGGTGCCGGCGACGAACACGGTCGCCCCGGCCGCCGCCGCCTCGCCGATCGTCCGCTGGTCGATCCCGCCGTCCACCTCCAGCTCGCACCGCGGGTTCACCCGGTCGATCAGCCGCCGCAGTTCGCGGATGCGGCCGGTACTCTCCGGGATGTACGCCTGCCCGCCGAACCCGGGGAACACGGTCATGCACAGGGCCAGGTCGATGTCCGCCAGGAACGGCTCGGTCCGCTTCACGTCGTAGTCCGGGTTGAACGCCAACCCCACCTTCTTCCCGTGCCCGCGGACGTGGCGGATGAGTTCGATCGGGTCGGGCATCACCTCCAGGTGGAAGATGATGCTGTCGGCCCCGGCCTTCAGGAACCCGTCGGTGAACCGGGCCGGGGCTTCGACCATCAGGTGGACTTCGAGCGGCAGCCGCGTCACCGGCCGCAGCCCCTTCACCACCACCGACCCCATGCTCAGGTTGGGCACGAAGTGCCCGTCCATCACGTCCACATGCACGCGGTCCGCCCCGCCGGCTTCGGTGAGCGTCACCAGATCACCGAGTCGGCTGAAGTCGGCGGCGAGGATGGACGGCGCGAGCATATCGGGGTCTCGGGGATTTTTTTTCGTGGCACCGGCGGCCCGCCGGTGTGGTCGAATCACCGGCGGGGCGCCCGGGGGCCCAAAACCAAAATA
>JALHQU010000040.1:0-19537 GCA_022841795.1 Fimbriiglobus sp. | reverse complement strand
CGCGGGTGTTGACTACACCGCGGCGGGCCGCGGGTCCCACGAAACCAAAAACCTCTCGTGGCACCGGCGGCCCGCCGGTGGTTCGACAAACTACTTCTTCTTCGCCGGCGGCTCCATGAACCGCTCGACCACCTTGTTGTTGGTGGCGTTGTCCGTCACCAGCCGGATCAGGTCGAGGCCGGTGTCGCAGTACCCTTCGAACAGGCACAGGCACATCTCGTCCGCCGTGCCCTCGCCCCAGGTGATCCGCTTCGGCGGGCTGTTCGGGTTGGCCGGGTTGGACGACGAGTTGTCGTGGACCGACTCCAGCCGCAGCTTCGTTCCCTTCGGCAGGGTGAACGGCTTGCGGTACAGGTAGTAGTCCTGCCAGTTGAAGTCCCAGCTCTCGACGTGGATGAGCGGGACGGTCTTGCCGTCCGGCGTTTCCGCCCACACCCTCATACTCTTGCCCAGCAGGTGCATGTGCGGGGCGGTGCCCACCACCGTCAGGTTCGTCGGCAGGGTGTACTCGGCCGACCGCTTGTATACACGCTCGCCGGCCGGGATGTCGATCGCCCAGTTCTCCACCCCCACCCCGCCGAGCGGCTTGAGCGCGGACGACTTGGCGAAGTACACGCCGAACTCGGACTGGTCCGTTTCTTCCTTCCCGCTCGGGTGGTAGTGGATCTGGAGGATGGCGTCCGACCCCTTCGCCAGGAACCGGCCGGTGCCGGCCAGCAGGTGCCGCGGCAGCACCCCCGGCGCCCACCCGCCCAGCCCGCCGCTGGGGATGAACCCGACCCCGCCCTTCGCCGACCCGTACCCCGGCCCCGGCTCGGCCGCGTCCAGTTTCCGCCCCTGGCCGGTGATGTCGAGCAGCAGCAGGGCGTGGTGGACCACCTTCTTGTTGCCGGGGCGGAACTGGATGGCCGTGATCATCTTGCTGTCGGGCACGTCGATCGGGATGACGAAGTTGCGGATCACGTCCTTCCCGCCGGCCGGCAGGGTGTACGCCTCGGGCATTTTCACGATCAGGTCCGGCGGGCCGAGGTGCCAGCCGTCGGCGAACTTCGGTGGGGTCGGCTTGTCGTCCGCCGCCCCTTCCGGGGCGCCGTCGGCTGCCCACGCTTTCAGGGTGGCGACCTCGGCCGCACTCAGGTGCTGCTCGTCCAGGAAGTGCCCGTACCCCTTCGCCGCCTTCCACGGCGGCATGGTGCGGTCGGCCGTCACCCGAGCGAGCTGCTTCGCCCGCTTGGCGGCGTCGGCGAACGACAGGAGCGGGAACGGGGCGACCTCGTCGGGCCGGTGGCAGGAGCCGCAGCGGGTGAGCAGGATCGAAGCGACGTGCCGGTTGTAGTTCACCTTGTCCGGCGCCGCGTCCGGCTTCGGTAGGGTGTCCTCGAACAGGCAGCCGACGGGTTCGGTCTTTGGGTTCGTCGGGGCTTTGCCCGCCAGCACCGCCGTGATCGCATCGGCCAGATCGTGGGTGCGGGCCTCCGCCCGCGGCTTGGCCGGCGCCTCGTACCAGTCGTCGATCCGCCCGCGGTACGCCACCTCACCGGCCGCGGTCAGCACGAACGCCTCGGGCACGTGCGTCGGCTTCAGCCGGGCCGCCACCGCCGCCGACCCGTCGAACAGCACCGGAAACTTCAGCCCGTACTCCTTGGCGAACGCGGCGGCGTCCTTGAACGTCACCGTGGCGTTCGACACCACACCGTACATCTCGACGGTGGAGTGCTTCCCCGCCGCCAGTTTGTTCAGCGTCGGGGCGTATCGCTGGCAGAGCGGGCAGGTCGGGTTCAGGAAGACGAGGACCGTGGCCTTGGTGGCCGGCCCCTCGCCGACGCGGTGGGCGGTGCCGGCGGTGTCGAGCAGCGGGGGGAACTCGACCCGCTCGGCGGCCGGGGCGGATGCTACGAACAGCAGGACGAGCAGTGAAGCAAAGCGGAACACGGTACACCCTCCGGGACGGTGTCACCCCGGATTGTACCAGATCGCCTCGCAACAATCGGCACGCGGAGGACGCAGATTTCAGCGCGGATCAACGCAGATCAAGCAGTTAACCACAGAGACACAGGGACACAGAGAAGCCAAAAGGCAGGGTGAAAACACAGACGTCTCTTTCGCCCTCTCTGTGCCTCTGTGCCTCTGTAGTTCGTCTTCTGATTCTGATCCTCTTCGTCCGCGCTGGAATCCGCGTCATCCGCGTGCCGATTTCATGCTTCCCCTCACTGGTTGAACAGGAACGCCTTGCCGTTGATGAGCGCCCACAGGATGTTCTCGTACGCCGCCTTCTTGTTCTTGTCATGCTTGGCGACGTGTTCTAGAGCCAGCTTCAGTTGCTCGGCCGTCGGCTTGCGGGCCTGCGTCAGCAGGAACAACTCCGTCACTTTGTCGGCGTCCGGCCGCGGGTCCTTCGCCAGCTTCTCCGCCCGCCCGTTCGCGCGGGCCAGCTTGCCCTGCACCTCGTCGCTGTTCAGCAGGTGCAGCACCATCGCCAGGCTGGCGTCGTTCACCCGCTCGCACTCGCACGCGCTGATCCGCTGCGGCCGGCCGAACACGTCCAGGAAGTACGACTGGAACGACTCGTCCGGCAGCATCACCGCCCGCCGCGGGGCGTGGCTGTCCTTCGGCAGGCCGGGGAAGTCGGACGGGCTTTCGGTGACGGCGCACACCGCGTCGAACACCACCTCGGCCTGCAGCCGCCGCGGGTAGAACCGGGCGAAGCTCTGCTTGTCGCTCAGGTTGAACTCGTTCGGCTCGGCCGACAGTTGGTACGTCCGGCTCTTCACGATCGCCTTCACCAGCGCCTTCAGGCTGAACATGCTCTCCACCAGCGTGGCGGCGAGGGCGTCGAGCAGGGCCGGGTTGCTCGGCGGGTTGGTTACCCGCATGTCGTCCGGCGGGTCCACGATGCCGCGGCCGAGGAAGTGCGCCCAGTAGCGGTTGGCGACGGCGCGGGCGAAGAACGGGTTCTTCGCGTCCGTCATCCAGTCGGCCAGCAGCACCCGCGGGTCTTCCTCCGCCGCCACGGTGAGCGGTTGCCCGTCGAGCGGCTTGATGTCCGCCGCCCGGTTGGTCCGCTTGTTCGTCACGTTCCCGGACGCCTTGGTGTACACCGCCACCCGCTGGTTCTGGCCGTTGTTCTGCCGGCCGATGAGCGGCAGTTGCTTGGTGCCCACCCGGCCGAAGAAGGCGGCGAGGCCCCAGTAGTCGTCCTGGCTCCACTTTTCATACGGGTGGTGGTGGCACTGAGCGCACGCCAGCCGCTGCCCCAGGAACACCTGGCTCAGGTCGTCCGCGAACTGCTCGGCGGTGCGGACCTCCTTGTACCACACCGTCGGCGGGGACTTCGATTCGTCGCCGATGGCGGACACGATCTCGCGGGCGAACTCGTCGTAGGGCTTGTCGGCGGCGATGGCGTCGCGGATCCAGGCGTGGAAGGCGAACGTGCCTTGCGCCCGCTCCGGCTGCCCCCGCCGCTTCACCCGCAGGATGTCCGCCCACTTGTTGGCGAAGAAGTCGGCGTACTCGGGCGAGTCCACCAGCTTGTCGATCAGCTTGTCCCGCTTGTCGGCGGCCTGGTCCGCCACGAACTTTGCCACCGCGTCCGCCGGCGGCAGGGTGCCGGTCACGTCCAGGTACACCCGGCGGGCGAACGCCTCGTCCGAACTCAGTTGGCTGGGGGCGAGGCCGAGTTCCCGCCACTTGGCGGCGGTGTGTCGGTCCACCACCGTGGTCTCGGGGAAGTCGAACGTCGGGGCGGTGCCCGGCCGCGGCACCACCGCCCGGAAGGTGGCGACGTGCCCGTTGAACCGCACCATCACCGCCGCCTGCCCGGTGGCCTTGAGCGTGCGGACCAGCCCGGTCTCGCCGACCGTCGCCACTTCCGTCTCGTTGCTCTCGTACTGCGCCCGCCGGGTCACGTCCTCGATCGCCCCGTCCGAGTAGTGGGCGTACACGGCCAGTTGCTGCCGCCCCTGGCGGTCCACCACGCGGGCCTCGGGCACCACGCTCACCCGCGTCACCGTCGGATCCTTCTCGTCGCCGAACGGGGTGCCGGACGCCACCCACCGGCGGATCAGCTTGTACTCCTCCGACCCGACCTCCATCTTCTTCCCGCCGCCGTGCGGCACCACCCCGGCGCCTTTCAGCAGCAGCAGCGACTGGTCCGGGTCGGCGGCGAACACCCGCCGCCCGCGGCTCTCCTTCAGCAGCGTCGTGTAATCCAGCTCCGGGTCGAACCCGAGCAGCGACAGGCGGAACCCGTTCTGCCCCTGAATCTTCCCGTGGCACCCGCCGCTGTTGCACCCGAGCTTCGTCAGCACCGGCTCGATCTGGTTGGTGAAGTTGATCGGCCGGTGGGTCTCCATCCCGGACACGGTGAGCGCGATCTTCGCCGTCTGCCCGGCCGCGGACACGGTCACGTCGGCCTTGCCGTTGGCGAGCGGGTACACCCGGCCGGTGGCATCCACGCGGGCCACCTTCGGGTCGGACACGGCGTAGGCCGAATCGCCGGTCAGATCGACCGGGGCGGCGGACGAACGCTCACCCGACACGAGCAACTGCGGGGCGTCGTCGGCCCCCTTCATGGCGAGAGTGGTCGGGTGGACGGCCAACTTCGACACCTGCGGTGGGTCGGCGACGACCGCGACCGGCAGGACGACGAGAACGGCGACGGCGATGCGGAACGGGAGGGGCATGGGCACCTCGGCAGGCGGGACCGCGCCCGGGCGGGTGGCGTCCGGGCGGGCATTCGGCAGGTGGAAACAGTGTAGCAGACGGGCCGGGTGGATGCACACCCGGAAATGGTCACGGGGCCGCCTTCACGCGGGTGAGCTGGAGCGTCGTCCCGTCCGGGTCCTTCATGGTCATGCTGTCGCCGTTGATGGTGACGTTGCTGGTGGCCGCCTTGCCTTTGAAAATGTCCTTCGCGCCGGAGAAGTTCACCTTATCGCCTCCGGCCAAGGTGTACTTGCCGCTCACCTCTTTGCCCGCAAGGCCGGTGCCCGCGATCTGGGCGGCCATCTTCGACTCCGGCTTGTCGTCCAGCGGCACGAACTCGACCGCGAACGTGCCGTCCGCCTTGAAATCGAACGCCATCGTCACCCCCACCGCCTGCAACTGGTCGAAGTCGGCGTTTTTCTGCGACGACGAGATCATCTTCCACTTCCCTTCGATCTTCCCCTTGTTGTTCGACCCGCAGCCGGACAGCAACAGGGCGAGGCCGCACACGGCGACGACGGCCGGCAGGCGGAGGCGGTGGTGAATCATGGGTGTCCTTTGTGTGTGTGACGGTCCGCGAAATCGAACCCCGAAAGGGTACGGGGCGGCGTATGGCGGAACAACTGCGGCCGGCGGTTCCCCGGCGACAGCATTTCAACCCGGAAGCGGGTACGGGGTGGCATCCGGCGGTACAACGTGAGTCGCACCGTTCGCCGTAGGCGCCGCCCATGTTCCGGCTGTACGCTACACCCCTCCACCTCTCCGGAGCCGGCGGCCATGCACGACACCATCCTCCAGTCCGTTGGGCACACCCCGATGGTCCGCCTGCGGCGGCTGGCCGAGGGGCTGGCCGCGACCGTCGCCGCGAAGGTGGAGGCGATGAACCCCGGCGGCAGCACCAAGGACCGGGTGGCGATGGCGATGGTGGCCGACGCCGAGAAGCGGGGGTGGCTGCGGCCGGGCGGGACGATCATCGAGGCGACCGCCGGGAACACCGGCGTCGGGTTGGCGATGGTCGGGGCGGTGAAGGGGTACCGATGCATCTTCGTGCTGCCGGACAAGATGTCGAGCGAGAAGGTGGCGCTGCTGCGGGCCTACGGGGCCGAGGTGGTCATCACGGCCACGAACGTCGCGCCCGATTCGCCCGACAGCTACAACGGCGTCGCGGATCGTCTTGCGAGAGAGATCCCCGGAGCGTGGCGGCCGAACCAGTTCACCAACCTGTCGAACCCCGAAATCCACTACCGCACCACCGGCCCGGAGATCTGGGAGCAGACCGAAGGCCACGTCACCCACGTCGTCGGCGGGGTGGGCACCGGCGGCACGCTGTCCGGTGTGGGCAAGTACCTGAAGGAGCGGAACCCGGACGTGAAGGTGATCGGGGCGGACCCGGAGGGGTCGGTGCTGTCCGGCGACTCGCCGAAGCCGTGGAAGGTGGAGGGCATTGGCGAGGACTATGTGCCGAAGACGTTCAACAGCCAGATGGTGGACGACTGGGTGCGGGTGAGCGACGCCGAGAGCTTCCACTACGGCCGGCAGATGGCCCGGCTGGAGGGCATCCTGGTCGGCGGGTCGTGCGGGACGGCGCTGGCGGCCGGGCTGCGGTACGCCCGTCGGCTGACGAAGGACGACCTGATGGTGGTCCTCTGCCCGGACACCGGGCGGAACTACATGAGCAAGATGTACGACGACGCCTGGATGGCCGCGAACAAGTTGCAATGGGTACAGGCGGTGGCGCACACCGTCGGCGACCTGCTGAAGAAGAAGGGCGAACGCCCGCTGTTCACCATCGCCCCGACCGCCACCGCCGGCGACGCCATCGCCATCCTCCAGAAGTCGGGCATCTCGCAACTGCCGGTGCTGGACGGCGGCAAGCCGGTGGGCAGTGTGCAGGAGGTGACGCTCGCCCGCATCCTGCACGACAGCCGCGACCCGGACACGGTACCCGTCGGCGAGATCATGGCCCGGCCGCTGCCGCAACTGGAGGTGGGCACCCACCTGGACGAGGCGTACCGGCTGCTGCTGTCCGGCAACACCGGGGTGCTGGCCACCAACAACGGCGAGGTGGTCGGCATCGTCACCCGCATCGACCTGATCGACTACTGGACGACGAAGAAGGGGAGCTGAACCCGCCGCCGCGTTGGGGTATCATTCGGGTATGAACACCGCCACCCCGGACGCCCCGGCGTCCACCACCATCGACCTCGCCGGTTTGCCCGAGCCGGTGATTCAGAGCATCCGGCAGTTAGTCGCGTCACTCCGAGCAAAGACCGCACCGCCGACGGAGCGGCCGACCCTCCGCGGCCTGTACAACCAGCCGGCACCGGAATACACCCCGGAGATGTTCAAACAGGATCGCATGGAGGCGTGGGCCAACTTCCCACGCGAGTTTCCGGAAGCAGGTGAGTCATGAATTTCGTGCTGGCAGACACCCAGGCGATCGTGTGGTATCTGCACGACCTGCCACGACTGTCGCGGGCGGCAGACGTGGCGTTGACGGCGTCGGCGCAGGCCGGCAGGATCTACATTTCGGTGGTCACGCTGATTGAAGTGGATTACCTCACGGGGAAGAAGTCCTTCCCGTACCCGAACGCGCTGAAAAATCTCTTCACTCACGCGGCCGATCCGAATAGTCCGCTCGAAGTGCTGCCGGTCACGATCGACGTGGCCCGCGCGGTGGGTCAGGTGCCCAAGATCGAAGTGCCGGACATGCCGGATCGGATCATCGCTGCGACCGCCGTCGCTCATCGCCTGCCGATCGTCAGCTCCGACACCGACATCCGCGGGTCGGCGACGTTGAAATCCCTCATTCCCGTCATCTGGTAACCTCATGGCCGATTCTTCCCACGGGTTTAGCACGCGGGCCATCCACGCCGGGCAGCCGCCGGACGCGGCGAGCGGGGCGACGGTCATCCCCATCTCGGTCAGTTCCACGTTCACACAGGCGGCCCCCGGCGACCACAAGGGGTACGAGTACGCCCGCAGCGGCAACCCCACCCGCAAGGCGCTCGAAGAGTGCCTCGCCGCCATCGAGGGCGGGGAGCGGGGGCTGGCGTTCGCGTCCGGGCTGGCGGCCACCACCGCCGTGTTCCAGGCGCTGCTCAAGCCGGGCGACGAGGTGGTGGCGGCGGCCGACCTGTACGGCGGCACGTTCCGCCTGCTCGACAAGGTGTTCAAGCCGTGGGGGCTGGTCACGCACTACACCGACGACGCCTCCGCCGCCGGGTTCGCCAAACTGGTCACGCCGAAGACGAAGATGGTGTGGATCGAGACGCCGACCAACCCGCTGCTGCAAATCCTGGACATCGCCGCCATCGCCGCGGTGGCGAAGAAGGCCGGGGCGGTGCTGGCGGTGGACAACACGTTCGCCTCGCCGTACCTCCAGCAGCCGCTCAAGCTCGGGGCGGACATCGTCGTCCACAGCACCACGAAGTACCTCGGCGGGCACTCGGACGCGATCGGCGGGGCGGTGGTCGGGGCGAACGATCTGCTCGCGCCGGTGAAGTTCTTCCAGAACGCGGCGGGGGCGGTGCCGGGGCCGTTCGACAGCTACCTCACCCTCCGCGGGATCAAGACGCTGGCGGTGCGGATGGACCGGCACAGCACGAACGCGGCGGAGCTGGCCGACTGGCTGACGAAGCAGCCGCAGGTGGCGAAGGTGTACTACCCCGGATTGAAGGACCACCCCGGCCGGGACGTGGCGGCGAAGCAGATGAAGACGTTCGGCGGGATGATCTCGCTGCAACTGCACGGCGGGGCGGCGGCCGCCCGCCGGTTCCTCACCCGCACGCACCTGTTCAGTTTGGCCGAGAGCCTGGGCGGGGTGGAGTCGCTCGTCAACCACCCGGCCACGATGACCCACGCCAGCATCCCGAAGGCCGTCCGCGAGGCCCGCGGGGTGGACGACGGCCTGATCCGCCTGAGCGTGGGCATAGAAGACGTGGCAGACCTGCGAGCCGATTTGCAGCACGCGCTCGGATAACAAGTCGCCTTTCAGGCGAACCCGGCCCGCCAGGGCCGCGGGTGCAGGCCGCGACTGGCTCGCACCCGCGGCCCTGGCGGGCCGGGTTCACTTTCCGAGAATCGGCTTGACGCAATTTTAGAATCAACTACATTTATTTCGTGATTCGACCCGATCGGGTTCCCACTCACCCGAGGCCGCCATGAAGACGATCGACGAGCCGAAGCTGGAAACCGACCTGGCCTACCGCTTCCGCTACCTGGCCGAGTTCATGGGGTTCGGCGAGGCGGACGTGGCTGCCATCCACGCCGCCGCCCCGGCCCTCGCCCCGCTGGTGCCGTCACTGGTGGACGCGGTGTACGCCAAGCTGCACACCTACACGGCCACCTGGCGGCACTTCCTGCCGCGGCAGCACGGGTACGCCGGCGAGGTGCCGCCGGACCTCGCCCACCTCACCCCGGACCACCCGCAGATCGCCTTCCGCAAGGAACACCTCGGCCGGTACCTGGTGGCGCTGGTGACGAAGCCCTACGACGGGAAGATGGTCGAGTACCTGGACATGGTGGGCAAGATCCACACGGACAAGGCCGGGTCGAAGCAGATCAACGTGCCGCTGGTGCAGATGAACGCACTCATGGGGTTCGTCACCGATGCGGTGATCGCCACCGTTCTCGGACTGAACCTGCCGCGAGAAACCGAGGCGGCCACCCTGCGGGCGTTCAACAAGCTGCTGTGGTTGCAGAACGACCTGATCGTCCGGCACTACGCCGGGTGACGCGGGCGAACGGAGTTGCGTATTGGGATCAATGCAGCCGCGGAGCGGCGACCGTATTTAGCCTGGGGTGACGGAGCGTCGAAGACGCGACCGAACCCCAGGAACGGGTGAACCAAACTCCCAAGCCCCGGAGGGGCGTCGGACGTAGAGTTCTGCCGCCCCTCCGGGGCTTGGGTTCTTATGTCGTCACTCCTGGGGTTCCCTCGCTCCGCTCGGTCACCCCAGGCTAAATACGGGCGCCGCTCCGCGGCTACAAGCAAGAACGCCGACCAGTGCTGCGCTGTTCGCCGACCGGCACCTACTTCTTCGGCTTCGGCGGCGGGAGCAAATCCAGGGAGCGGCGGCCGGCCGGTTGTTTCGCCGGCCGGCCGGCCCCGACGAACCGGCCGAACGTGACCGACTGGAGGAACGCGGCGATCTGCTCGCGGATCTTCAGGATGTCGGCGTGCATCGGGCAGTGCGGGGTGGTGCCGCAGTAGTCCGGGCCGAACGGGCAGTTGACCGCGTCGTCCACCCGCTCGAACAGCGACACCACGTCGAACAGCGACACGTCGTGCGGCGGGCGGGCCAGCCAGTACCCGCCGCCCGGCCCCGGCGACCCGGCCACCACCCCCGCCTGCGACAGGATGGTCAGCACCTTCGCCACCACCGGCTTGGGCAGGTGGCGGTTGGCGGCGATGTCGGCCGAGTTCAGCCGCGCCCGCTCGGTCGGGTGGTACACCTCGGCCAGCCGGCTGACGGCCGAGATGGCGGTGTGCGCGGTCTTGCCGTACGGCGTCATGCGGTCGGTCCCTCACCACCCGGCCAGGCAGCAGCCGGCCCCGGTCCCGCCGCTCACGATCGGGATGATCCGCCGCTCCAGCGGCAGCTTCAGGTACTCGGCCCGGTCGTACACCACCTTCCCCCCCAGGATGGTGTGCGTGACGTGGGTGGCGTGCTCGAACGGGTCGCCGTCGTACAGCACCAGGTCGGCCGCCTTGCCGACCTCGATGCTGCCGTGCTCCTTATCGATGCCGAGCAGCTTCGCCGCGTCCAGTGTGACGGCTTTCAACGCCTGCTCGTGCCCCAGTCCGTTCGCCGCCGCCATCGCCGCCTCCGCCCGCAGGTTCCGCGTCTTCGGAACGTACCCCTCGAACGCCGTGCCGATGACGACGGGCACCTTCGCCGCGTGCAGGAGGGCCGCGTTCGCCAGCAGTGTGTGTTGCGTTTCCAGGCTGCCGGCTGCCCGCTGCATGGTCGGGTGGACGATCACCGGCACCTGTTTCTTCGCCAACTCGTCGGCCATCATCCACGCCTCGGTGCCGAGCGCGATCACCGGCTTCAGCTTGAACTCGTCGGCGATGCGGAGGGCGGTGCGGACGTCGTCGGCCCGGTGGGCGGTGAACACGACCGGGGCTTTGCCTTCGAGCGCCGGGAACAGCGCTGCGACTTTAGGATTACCCCCTCCTTTGCGGTCGGGGTTCAGCCCAACCCCTTCCTTGCGGTCGGGGTTCACCAAAGCGGCCTGGGCCTCGGCGAACGCCTTCCGCACCAGGGCGGCGGTGCCCATGCGGGTGGTCGGTCCTTTCGCCTTGAACGCCTCCTTCGGTGCTTCCCCGAGGTTCACCAGCACGGCGAAGCTCGGGTTGAGGGCGGCGTCGGCGGACTTGCCGTCGGTGCGGAAGATCGCCGTGCGGCCGGCGATCGGGTTCACCCGCCCCGGCGTGACGTGCGCCACGGCGACCCCGTTCGCCCGCAGGAACTCCAGCAGCGGGTCGTGCGGGTTGAACCCGTCCAGCACCCGCAGGTCGGCCTGGTTCGGGTCGCTCGGCTCGTCCTGGTCCTGGTCCGCCGGGATGTTCCACGCCCCGGTCAGGCCGGCCACGGTGAACGGGTCGATCAGCCCGGGGGTGACGTGATCGGCTCGGAACGTCGGCAACCCGTCCGGGAATTCGATCTCCTGCGCCCGCCCCACGGCTTTAATCTTCCCGTCCTCCACCACCAGTCGGGCGTCCGTGAGTGTTCCGGTCCCGGTGCCATGAAGCCAGCGTGCGTAAATCCCAAACGCCTTCTTTGCGGACACGTCGGGGGACGCCGGACCTTGCCACGCGACGCCCGAGATCAGCGGCTTCACCTCCGTCACCGCCGGCACCTTCGCCCCCCGCGGCAGCAGGAACCCGCCGTCGCGGTACGGCCGGTCGGCTTCGGTCGCCGCGTCGAACACCTTCGTTCCGTCGATCCACGTCTGCATCACCTTCGTGTACACGCTGAACGGCGCCCCGCTCAGGATGACGAAGTCGGCGTCCTTGCCCACCTCCAGCGAGCCGAGGCGGTGGTCCAGGTGCAGCAGCTTGGCCGCGGTGAGGGTCATCGCCCGCAGCGCCGCCGCCTCGCTCATGCCGCCCCGCACGGCGATCGCCCCGGTGCGGAGGAAGAACCGGCTCTCGGTGATGCTGTCGTCGGTGTTGATCGCCACCTGCACCCCGGCCTTCGCCATCGCCGCCGCGTTCTCCTCCAGCAGGCCGATGGTCTCCGCCTTCCCGCCGGGGCTGTCCAGGATGGTGTGCGACACCGGGATCTTCTTCTTCGCCAGCGTGTCGGCGATGCGGAACCCCTCGGTGCCGTGCTGCAGCACGATCTCGAATCCGAACTCCTCGGCGATGCGGACGGCGGTGAGCATGTCGTCCGCCCGGTGACAGTGGAAGTGGACGGTGCGTTTCTTCTCCAGCACCTCGACCAGCGGTTCGAGCGACAGGTCGCGGTCCGGCCGGGTGGCCGACTCCCTCCGGGAGTCGGGTCCGGAATCCACTCTCGGAGAGAGTGGACCACCCTTCGCCATGTACTCCTTCGCCTTCACGAACTGCTCGCGCTGCAGCGCGGCCACCTTCATGCGGGTGAACGGAGCTTGCTGCTTGGTGCGGCCGTACCCCTTCGGGTTCTCGCCGTTCGCCATCTTCAGCCCGCCCAGCACTTCCTTGCCGTCGGCCGTCTTCCCGGTGATCCGCATGTCCTCGATGGACTGCCCCCGCAGCTTCACGTACACCGTCTGCCCGCCGATCACGTTCCCGCTGCCGGGCATGATGTTCGCCGTCGTCACCCCGCCGGCGGTGGCCATGCGGATGCCGGCGTCCTGTGAGTTGATGGCGTCCAGCGCCCGCACCCCCGGCTGCACCGGCCCGCTCGACTCGCCGCCGTCCGACGCGCCAGGGGAGCCGGGCTTGGCGAACAGCCCGATGTGCGAGTGCGTGTCCACCAGGCCGGGGATGATGACCGCCCCGTTCAGGTCCGTCACCTTCGCGCCGCCGGGCAGCTCCCCCCCGTCCATCACCGCCTGAATCTTCCCCTTGTTGACGATGAGCGTGCCCTTCTTGATCGGCTCGTCCTTCGTGCCGGTGTAGATGACGGCGTTGGTGAACACGATCGCCCCGGCGTCGTCGGCGGACAGGACGGGCTTCGGCGGGAGGGCGAGCAGCAGGGCGGTGAACGCGACGGCGACGAGCGGCAGCAGGCGGCGCATGGGAACTCCGGCGGGACGGGCGTTCCCGGAGCAGCGTACCGGATTCGGGTGGGTGACGCCAGTGCCCCATTCATAGGTTTCGGCGTCTTGTTAGCCCGACGCGCGAGCGAGGGCAGGCACGCACCCCTCGCTCGCCAACGTATCGCAAACGTGTCGTCAGTCGTTGGCGTGCGACGGGGTGATCCCAGGGTTGACACCCTGGGAACGACCACCGAACCGTCAGCCCCGACAGCAGTTGCGGCAGGTTTGCAATACGTTGTCGCGCGTCGGGCTAACGGAAGAATCACCGGCCCCTCCCGACCTTTCGCCCGCCGGCCGCCGCCGGTAGCATCTTCCTCATGTCCGACTTCACCCCCGAAGAGCTGTTCGACACCATCGACCGGCAGGTGGCCGACCTGCTCGCCCGGTTCGGCATCGACCAACCGCCGGTGGACGCCCTCGCTCTGGTGCAGGAGGCGTTCGGGTATAAGGTCCGCGAAGAGGAGCCGGAGGACGACGAGCCGCGGCAGTATGGCGATCGGCCGAAGCCCCGGCCCCGCGGGCGGGAGTTGGTGTTCCGCACCACCCAGTCCGACGCCGCCCGCCAGTCGCTTGCCGCCCGCGCCTGTGCGAAGGAAATGATCCCGGCGATCCTCGGCAAGCTCGGGGTGGTGCCGGGCACCGAGCAGAAGTCGGCGCAGGGGCAACTGGTCGGGCTGATCGCCCCGCGACTGCTGCTTCCGACCAAATGGTTCGCCGTCGCCGCCCGCCGCGCGAACAGCGACCTGCTCCGCCTCCGCGAGACGTTCCCGGACGTGGCCTACGAACTCATCGCCCTCCGCCTGCTCGACCTGGACGACCCGTGCGTGATCAGCATCGTGGACGACGGCAGCGTCGGCCTGCGGCGGAGCAACTTCGCCCAACTTGGGAAAAAGCTGACACCGGCGGAGGAGGCGTGCGCGGCCAAAGTCCGCGAACACGAGGAGCCGCAGACGGTGCGGAAAGAGGAGTGGACGGCCCGCGGGTGGCCGATCCCGGGCGGGCCGTTCGACCGAATCATTTTGCGTGCGGTGTCCGACGAGCTATAATGTGCGGGTAGCAACCCGACCCGGCGGCCGACTCCGAAGAGCGGCCGCCGGGCGTTTTCATGACTGCGTCCGTCCGCCGGGCCGGGGCGGCGGACGAAGGAGCGTGCGGCATGGCAGACGACCGCATCCCGATGACCCGCGACGGGTACGACAAGAAGAAGGCCGAGCTGGACCACCTGAAGGGCAGCGTCATGCTCGAGGTGACCAAGCGGGTAGCGTCCGCCCGCGACCTGGGCGACCTGTCCGAGAACGCCGAGTACCACGCCGCCCGCGAGGACCAGGGCCAGCTGCAGGCGAAGATCAACCAGCTGCAGGACCAGCTGAACCGAGCGGAGATCGTCACCACCGACACCCTGCCGAAGGACGTGATCGCGTTCGGCAGCAGGGTGACGGTGTTCGACGAGGACATGGACGAGGAGGAGACGTTCGAGCTGGTCGGCCCCGGCCAGGAGGACCCGGCCGCCAACCGCATCCTCACCTCCAGCCCGATCGGCCAGGGGCTGATCGGCAAGAAGAAGGGCGAGGTGGCCGAGATCCAGGCGCCCAAGGGGGTGCTGCGGTTCAAGGTGCTGAAGATCGAAGCCGCGGGGATCTGACGTTCCCGGCCGGCGGTCCTGGCGGTCCGCCGGCCGTTCACCGTCGAACTGGACGCTTTTCACATGCCGGTGTCCAGGTGCCAACTGGTGTTCCGCCACGCGCCGTCGGCCCGCACGAACACCTCCGTCCCCCGGCCGGCGAAAACGGATCGCTCACCGCCCACATCGATCTCGAACCGGTAGGTGACGTACAGAATCACCACCTCCCCGTACCGCTGGAAGGTGGTGGTCGGGAAGTCGAGCGAGACCAACTTCGCCCCGCTCGCCACAAACGCCGCCGACCGGCGGAGGATCTCGTCCCGGTTCGCCCACGGGTCTGGTCCCGGATCGCCCGCCACCGCCTCCGGCGGGAGCAGTTCGAGCAGGGCGTTCCGGTCGTGGGCGAACCACGCTCGCCAGACGGCCTCCCGCCGGGCGAGCAGGTCCGCACGCTCCGCGTCGGTGAGGGTGCCGTGGTCCACGATCATGTCCGGCTCCTGTGGGTGTTACTTCTTCGGCTCCGCGGCCGGCCGCCGGGTGTACTCGATCCGCCACAGCCGCTGCCACGTCTTGCCGCCGTCGGTGGTGCTCTCCCAGTCCCAGGTGAACGAGTCCTTCTTGATGTCGTAGAAGACCATCCGCTGAACCTTGTCCGACCCGGCGGTCACAAACATCTTTTTCTCCCCGTCCACCTGGGCGGTGAAGGCGTAGAACCCGCCCTGGTTGTCCGCCCACGACTGCTTCCACACCCCGCTCCCCTTGTGCCGCACCGACAGCGACCGCCCCTTCAGCCCAGGCGCCTTCTCCGTCCCCTCCGCCTCGAACTGCTCCTCCAGCACTGCCCCGTCCAGGATCTTGGTGATCACGTTCCGCCCGCGGCCCTCCCCGCCGGTAGCCGTCTTCCACTTGGCGTTCCAGTCGCCGACCCAGAAGTCGAACAGGTCCGGCGGTTGCTCCTTGTCTTTGCCGACGGCGGGGGCGAGCGGCAGTCCGCTAAGGAACAGGCCGATCAGGTAACGTGGCAGCGTCATGACCGTCTCCTCGGAATCGGGTGAAATGGGCGGGTGTATTGTCGTCGGGCCGGTGGAGACGGCTTCCGGAATCTTGCCCGTCACCTGCCGCGGACGGCGGACGGCGGCACCCCGAACTCGCGGCGGAAGGCGTCGGTGAAGTGGCTGTGGCTGGCGAACCCGAGTTCCAGGGCGAGGGCGGTCAGGTCGGTCCCGCCGTCGCTCAGTCGATCGTAGGCGGCACGTAGCCGCAACCGGGTGCGGTAGCGGTGGACGGTCAGGCCGGTGTGGCGGCGGAACACGCGGCACAGGTGGAACGGGGAGGAGTCGAGCGCGCGGGCCAGGTCGTCCAGAGTGAACCGCTCGCCGACCCGACCGGCCAACACCGCCTGCGCCGCCTCGGCCAGATCGGCGTGCTCGGCCGTCGTCCGCGGGCGGGCGGGTCGCGGACGGCCGTGCCGGGCGAACGCGGCGGCCACCAGATCGCCCGCCAGCCCGAGGGCGGTCTCTTCCACCCACTCCGGGTCGGCCTCGCCGCGGGTCAACCGCCGCACCAGGGCGAGGTGCCGGCGGAAGGCCGATGGGTCGCACGGGCCGAGGGCGAACGGGAACGGCAACTCCGGACGGTCCTCGACGGCCGGGTCGCACTCGCGGACCAGTTCGTGCAGCACTCGGGGGCCGGGCACGAGGACGGTGCCGTGGTCGCCGCAGTCGGTCGGGTGGCTGACCCGGTAGGTGGACCCGCGGTTGAAGAACGCCACCTGGTTCACGTCGGCGATCGCCCGCTCGCGGCCGAAGTGCCGGCAGAACGCCCCCCGCCGGAGTAGCACGATGTCCGTCTGCCCGGACTCCTCCTCCGGCCCCGGCCCGCCGCGGCACGCCCGGCAGCGGTACTCCAGCACCCGCACCAGCGGGCCGGCGTGGAGCGGGCGGAAGGCGAACGGCGGCGGGTCGGGCGACGGCATGACGGGTCCGTCAGGTGGCGAACACGGCTGGCAACTCGGCCACGCTGCCGATCAGGTGGGTGTACGGCTCGGCGACCAGTAGGTCTCGCCCGTGCGCCCCGGACAGCACCCCGACGTTGAACCCCACCCCGGCGGCGGTTCCCGCCCGCAGGTCGAGTACCGTGTCGCCGACGGTGGCGACCGTGCGGGGGTCGTCCACGCCGGTCAACCGCATGCACCGCCGGATCAGGTCCGGGGCCGGCCGCCCGCGGTCCACCTCGTCGCCGCACGCCACCGCGTCGAGCCGCCCGTCGTCCCAGCCGAGGGCGGCCAGGAGTGGGGTGAGGGTGTCCCGGTCGAACCCTGTGTTCAGCGCCACCTTCACCCCGCGGTCGTGGAGCCACGCGAACACCTCGACCGCGCCCGGAACGGCCGACACGCCGGCGGCGAACGCACGGGTCAGGTGTTGCCGGAACGCGGCGTACACGGCGTCCGCCCGCTCCGGCTCGGACGGGAGTAGGTCGTGGACGGCCTGTCGCTTGGACGCCCCGCGGAGGGAGCGGAGGACGTGCGGGTCGGTGGGCAACCCGTGTTCGCGGAAGGCGGCGGTGAACGCCGTCGGCACCTGCCCGTCGTCCCGGACCGTCGTCCCGGCCACGTCGAACACGACCAGTTCGAGATCGACCATTCGACCCTTCGCATCGGACCAGTCAGGAATGCGGGCATCTTACCGGACGTCAAACGTCCGGAGACCGGCTGATCGAATTGTACATCGCGACGAACAAGCCGGAGGAGGCGAAGAAGTACCGCGACCTGCGGGCGGCACACCGCGAGGTAATCTCTGCCGCGGGAGGTGAAGTGAGCGTCGAACGGTGTGCAACACCAGGCGGGCATGTTCGTATGTGGTTTCCAGGTCGAACGTCCGAAACGAACCCGTCCGGGGGCGTTCCGGCGGTGGGTGGAATTCGCCGTAAGTCGTTGGCGGGGCAGGTATGTTCCAAAAATAGGCAATCGTCCACGGAGGGGTGTGTGCAAACTGGCTGGACCCACGAGCCGCGGAGCGGCGCTCACGCCGGCAGATTCACCCGGAAGGTGCTGCCGCGGTCGGGTTCGGACTCCACCTGGATGCTCCCGCCGAGGCGGTCCACGTACTCCTTCACGATCGCCAGCCCCAGCCCGGCGTGCACCCCGGTGGCGGTGCGGGACGGGTCCGCCCGGTAGAACCGCTCGAAGATCTTGCCCCGCACCTCCGGGGTCATGCCGATGCCGGTGTCCGCCACCTCCACCACCACCCGCCCGGCCGGGTCCGGCCGCACGTTCAGGGTGATGCTCCCGCCCGGCTTGTTGTACTCGACCGCGTTGTGCAGCAGGTTGATCATCACCTCCCGCAGTTTGTCCGCGTCGGTGGTCAGCTCGGCCGGGTGGTCGGCGTCCACGTGAAAGCTCAGCCCGTGCGACTCGGCCAGCGGGCGGATGACGGCGGCGCAGTCGGCGGCCAGGTCGGCGGCGTCGGTCGGGGCGTCGGTCACCGCCGTCTGGCCGGCGTCCAGGTAGGCCAGGGTCATCACCCGCTCGACCAGCCCGCCGAGCTGCTTGGTGATGCCGCGGCAGTCCTCCAGCGTCTGCTTGTACTGGTCGGCGGTGCGGGGCTTCCGCAGGGCCACGTCGATGGTGGCGAGCAGCCCGGCCACCGGGGTGCGGAGCTCGTGCGAGATGTCGGCGACGGCCTCCTTCTCCCGGTCGAACGCCCGCTTCAGGGCTTCCAGCGAGTGGGTCAGGCGGTCGTGGATGGGCAGCAACTCCTGGCTCAACTCGTCCTTGTCCACCGGCAGGCGGAAGTCCCGCTCGCTGACCCGGCTGACCGCGTCGGACAGGGTGGCCACCGGCCGCAGCCCGCGGCGGACGAGGAGCGGCACCCCGACCCCCACCCCGACGAACCCGACCAGCCCGGCGACCAGGAGGGCGAGGCGAACGCCGTTGATCCGCTTGGCGGTCCGTTCGGCCGACACCTGGAGTTCCCCGTCCCGCCAGACGATCGCTTCGGCGTACTCGGTGTCGTCCGGCATCACCTGCCGGGCCACCTGCACGTACACACGCGGGGCGCTCTCGATCACCTGCTCCGGGGTAGGCGGGGGAGGCGCCGGCCGCGGCTCGGGGCGACCGCGGCCCGGCCCCGGGCTGCCGCTCCGCCGGGGGGGGAACCCGCCGGGGTTGCCGAACGGCGCGGGCAGTGGGGTCTTCAGCACCACCCGCCGGACCGCCCGACCGTCGGCCAGGGTGAGGTTCTCGAACCGATGGTCCCACATGGGCATCTTCGCCCCGTCGTAGGCGGACAGGGCGAACGGCAGCGGCAGATCGCCGACGCCGGGCGACCGCCACACGTAGCCGCTGGCGGACAGGCTCGGCCCGGCGAACACCGGGGAGTTGATCTGGTACAGGTTGCCGCGGTGCGGGTGGGCGTCGTCCCGCGCCTCCCGCTCCAACTGGTCGACGAAGTCGGCCGGCAGCCGCAGGTTGGTGTAGTGCGTGCGGGCGATCTGGGCGCCGATGTGCCACCCGCCCCACCGCGAATCCCACAGCAGAGACGACCACAGCCCGCCCTGGAACTTCTGCGGGTATCCGCCGGCAATCAGGTTCATCGACAACAGGTACTCGGCGAACGCCTCTTGCGACTGCTTGTAGTACTGCACCTGGATGTCCCGGCCGAACACCTGCGCCTGGGCGAGCAGTTGGGTCTCGATGCCCTCCCGGTGCTTCTCCTTCCGCTCGTCGAACTCGGCGTGAAGGGCCTGCTCCACCTTTCGCTGCTGGGTGTTCAGCGCGTCCACGGTGAACCGATCGGCCACCACCCCGACGGCCGTCAGGGCGGCGGCGAACAGCAGCAGCAGGTACACGGTGAGCGAGCGGCGGAGGGAGGGCATGGGGTTGCTCGGTCGTAATGCCGGTCTGGCGTTGCCAGACCAGCGGGCCGCCACAGAGGGCGGCCCCTACCAACCGTTGTCTTG
>JALHQU010000039.1 GCA_022841795.1 Fimbriiglobus sp. | reverse complement strand
ACCAGACGGACATGCTGACGGTCAAGTACGACGACAAGATCGTGCTCGGCACCGCCGACTACGTGGCCCCGGAGCAGGTGGCGAACAGCCACGCGGTGGACGTGCGGGCGGACATCTACAGCCTGGGCGCCAGCCTGTACTTCCTGCTCGCCGGCCACCCGCCGTTCCCCACCGGCACGGTGTCCCAGAAGCTGCTGTGGCACCGCACCAAAGACCCGACGCCGATCCGCCAGCTCCGCCCGGAAGTGCCGGAGGGGCTGGCCGCGATCGTGGCGAAGATGATGAACAAGGACCCGAACGCCCGCTACCAGACGCCGATCGAGGTGGCGAACGAGCTGGAGCGGTGGACGCCGGCTACCATCCCGCCGCCGTCGGCCGAGGAGATGCCGTCGCTCAGCCCGGCGGCGAACGAGGGGGCGGAGGCGACCAGCCAGCTGATGGAACCGCCGGTGGTGGACCTGAAAAAACAGTCCCATCCGAAGCCGTCGCCATTCGCCCCGCCCGTGGCGGGGAAGGTGTTCGGCCAGGGCGCCGTGTCCGCGTCGTCGGCGGTGGCGATCGCCCTGAAAGAGGAGACGCCGGTGCCGGCCGCGGCGAAGCGGTCGGCCCAGGCGGGACAGTGGCCCCGAGTGGCCCCGTTCGTCACCCCGTCGCCGCGGCCGGTGGTGACGCTCCAGACGCCGGGCGGGGCGAACCACACGAAGCTGGTGTTCGCCCTGATCGGCGTGGCCGTGCTCATCGCCCTCGGCCTGGTGACGTACAAGTTCGCGTTCGCCAAGAACGCCCCGCCGCCGCAGACGAGCGGGCAGTGACAAGGTAGTCGGCACACTCCGTGTGCAGACTACTTCCCCGCCGGAATCAACTGCTTCTCGATGCCCGGCGGCGGCTCGAACGCCTGGGCCAGCCCTGCGATCGGCTCGCCGAGTTGTGGGATCTGCGCTTCCTTCATCACCCCCAGCCGTTTCTGCTCGGCCAGCGCCAGTGTCGGCAGCCGCTCCGGGTTCATGCCCATCAGCCGGCAGCCGGTGGCGTCCACCGCCAGCGGGTCCAGGCCCATCACCACCGCCCCGACGTGGCGGGCGGTGCCGGCCAGCGGACCGTCGCCTTCCATGCCGACGATGCCGTCGATGATGGCCAGGTGCGGGGTGCGGGTGAGGGCGATGTCCACGATGCTGTTCGGGATGCCCCGCCAGTGCAGTTCGTTCTTCGGCCACCCGTAGCAGATGCCGGGCAGGATGCCGAACAGGTTCTTCAGGCTCAGCGTCGCCCCGGCCCAGTGGTGCGTCTTCAGCTTCGGCAAACTCACGAACACGTCCGCCTCCAGCACCGTCTTGGACAGGTACAGGTACTCCAGCCCGGTGGTGCGGCCGACGTTCGCCACCTTCACCGGCTCGTCGTGGTTCACGTCCACGAACCGCACCCCGTACTTCCGCAGCACGTCGCCCAGCCCGCTCTCGGTCACCAGGAACTGCACGTTCCGCCAGTGCCCCGGCCCCTCGGCCACGATGACTTCGCTCGCCCCCTCCCGCTGGAAGAAGTCGATGACCGCCCCCACGAACCGCGGATCGGTGTTGATCACCCGATCGCGGTGGAACTCGACCAGGTTCGGCTTGAGTACCACCCGCTTGCCCGTCACCGGCACGTGCGGGCGGAAGTGGTCGAACTGCTTCGACAGGATGTCGGCGAGCGGGGCGTCGTAGCGGTCCACCTTGGCGATGTGGACGGCGGACGTGACCGGCAGCGGGCGGATGGCCCCGGTGCCGCTGAGCAGGAACGACTGCACCTTCGCCTTCAGCTTGCCGAACAGCCCGGTGGATTCGGACGCGGCGCGGGTGGGGGCGTCGATCGCCGCCTCGCGGGTGCTGCCGACGACGGCGTGGGTGGCCACCTGCGGGGCGTCGGTGAGTTTGAACGGGTTGCGGGCCGCCGTGTTCAGCGCGAGCGCGGCGAGGGCCAGCCGCAGTGGGCCGGCGCCCAGGCCGTTCGTCTGATTCGCCTCGAACGCCAGCGAATCGGCGATCTTCGCGTCCAGCTTCGGGAGCGCCAACTGCGTCGCCTCGTCGTCCGCGTGGCACACCAGCGCGAGCTTGATCCACGCCAGCGTTTCCAGGTCGGCCGTCTTGTCCGCCACCACCCGCAGGTAGCCCTTCGCCGCGTCGATCCGCGGGTGGTCCACGCCCTGCAACGCCAACAGCAGCACGCACGTCGGGCCGGGGATCGGCTCGGTCTGCTTGCCGAGAATCACCCGGCTGCCGTAGTTCGCCCCGCCGTGGTCGAACGCCCGGTCGAGCAGCAGCCGCAGCCCCTCCTGCACCCGCGGGTGGGTGCCCTGCCCCACCGCCCGCAGCGCCAGGCACGCCCACGCCGTCGGCTCCACCCACGAGAACGTGTCCTCCGCCCACGGCCAGCCGAGCAGCCCGGCGTCGATGTCCCCGGCGTCGGACGTGTCCGACCGTACCACCTTGCTCTCGACGGCGAGCAGCTTGGTGGCGATCGGCAACAACTCGGCGGCCGGGTGTTCGAGGACGCCGCGGGTGAACAGCACCAGCGCCGTCGGCCACACCGCCTGCGGGCGACCCCGGCCGAGCCGGTAGCTGCCGTCCGAGTTGCGGTGCTGTTCGAGCGATGCCATCGCCGACGCGAGGGCGGCGGATTGCGCCGGGTCGGCGGCGAGGGCCACCGCCGCCAAGCAGGTTGGCTCCAGGTGAGCCGGCTGGTCCGGGCGGTAGCCGAACCCGCCGCAAGCGGACGCGGACAACACGAGCAGGTCGAGCGGGGACGGGGGCATGAAGTCGTCTCGGGGGCGAGATTGCGGCGGTAGCATAGAACAGGTTGAGATGGAATGAAAACGGAAGAGGTTCACCGCCGAGGGCACATGAGGGCACGAGAGTAAGACCAGGAGGGTTGTGAGGAGAAATACCCACCCTCTCTTCTCTCATGTGCCCTCATGTGCCCTCGGCGGTGAAATCTGGCTTCAATGGGACCGTGCATGAAAGTGGCTCATTTCGACTGCTTTAGCGGGATCAGCGGGGACATGGTACTCGGGGCCGTCCTCGACGCCGGGGTGCCGGCCGACGCCGTCCGTGCCGCACTGGCGTCGCTCAACCTGCCCATCGAACTGGAAGTCGAGACGGTGAAGCGGTGCGGGTTCCGGGCGACGAAGGCGACGGTCCACGCGAAGGACGAGGAGGACTATCGGTTCCTGCCGGACGTGGAAGCACTGATCGACCGGGCGGCGATGAGTGACAACCAGAAGTCACTCGCCCGCCGCATCTTCCATAAGCTCGCCGTTGCCGAGGCGACGGCCCACGGGATGCCGCTGGAGCGGGTTCACTTCCACGAGGTCGGCGCGCTCGACAGCATCGCCGACATCCTCGGCTCGGCCGTCGGACTGGATTTGCTCGGCGTCGAACGGTTCACGTCGGCCCCGGTGCCGACCGGCAGCGGGACGGTGAAGTGTGCCCACGGGGTCATGCCGGTGCCCACCCCGGCGACGGTCGAACTGCTCAAGGGCGTGCCGCTGTCGGCGTTCACCGCGAAGGGCGAACTCACCACCCCGACCGGCGCCGCCATCCTCACGTGCGTGGCCGACGAGTATACCGCCGCCCCGCAGATGACCATCGACCGCATCGGCACCGGAGCCGGGACGAAGGATTTCCTGGAACACCCGAACGTGCTGCGGCTGATGGTCGGCATGGCGAACCCCGACGGACAGCCGTCCGTCGGCTTTGGAGCGGACACTGTTCAAGTTCTCGAAACGAACTTGGATGACTGCCCGCCCGAACTCATCGGCTACTGCTTCGACCGGCTGTTCGAGGCGGGCGCGCTCGACGTGTTCGCTCAACCGATCCAGATGAAGAAGAACCGGCCGGGGGTGCTGCTGAGCGTGATCTGCGAAACAGCTACGGTGGCAGCCTGCGAGGAAATCCTGTTCCGCGAGACCGGCACGTTCGGCGTCCGGCGGTACACCGCCGCCCGCAGCAAGCTGAACCGCGAAGCGGTTCAGGTGGACACGCCGTTCGGCCCGGTGCGTGCGAAACGCGGTTGGTGGGTCGGGTTCGAGATCGTGACGCCGGAGTACGACGACTGTGCCCGCATCGCACGGGAACAGAACGTGCCGCTGCGGGCCGTGTACGACGCGGTTATTGCAGTTCGTGCGGGGCGAGCAGAGTGAACGGGTGGTACGGGATGTTGCGGGCGACACTGTAGGCGATGAGCAACGCCATGATGAGGAACGGGAACCACGCGGGCCACCGCCACCGCGGTTCCCGTTCCGGCCGCGACTCCGTTCCCCACGCCCATGCCCAGAGCGAACGAGTCACCGAAAGCAGGATGAGCGGCAGGACAATCGGCGACAGCACGTTGTACGCGAGGGCTTGGGAGACGTTCCCGTTCAGCAGGGCGTGAACGCTCCGCGTCAGCCCGCACCCCGGACAGTGCAATCCGGTGAGCGCGTTCAGCTGGCATTTTGGGAAGAACGGGTACGAGTTCGGGTGGTGATTCGCCACCACGAATAGCACCCCGGCGACCAGCAACGCCACCCCCGCGAGCAGTCCGAACCGGACCAACCGGCGGCGGTGCGGGCGTGTCAAATCCGTCCCCATATCCGCAGTGTACGGCCCCCTTGAACTTTCGCCGCGAATCCGTGTCTATTCCGGTAAATGTACTCCGCACCCTCCGGGTGCGGTTCCATTCACCGCACCGGAGGGTGCGGAGTACAGGTGCCGCCATGCCGTCGTCGAGTGAGATTCGTCAGCAGTTCCTCGACTTCTTCGGGAAGAAGTGTGGGCACACGTTCGTGCCGTCGTCGCCGGTGGTGCCGCACGACGACCCCACCCTGCTGTTCGCCAACGCCGGGATGAACCAGTTCAAGCCGTACTTCCTGGGCACCGAGAAGCCGAAGAGTGTGCGGGTGGTGAACACCCAGAAGTGCATCCGCGCCGGCGGCAAGCACAACGACCTCGACGACGTGGGCAAGGACACCTACCACCACACGTTCTTCGAGATGCTCGGGAACTGGAGCTTCGGCGACTACTTCAAGAAGGACGCCATCACCTGGGCGTGGGAGTTGCTCACCGAGGTGTGGAAGCTGGACAAGTCTCGGCTGCACGTGACCGTCTTTGAAGGCGACCCGGCGAACGGCATCCCACGGGACGACGAGGCGGCGGACCTGTGGAAGAGCGTCGGCGTGCTGCCGGGGCACATCCACCTGGGGAACAAGAAGGACAACTTCTGGATGATGGGCGACACCGGCCCGTGCGGCCCGTGTACCGAAATCCATTTCGACCGCACCCCGGACAAGAGCGGGGCGAAACTGGTGAACGGTAGCTCGGATCAGGTGATCGAAATCTGGAACAACGTGTTCATCCAGTTCAACGCGGAGATTCCCGATGACGGACGGGCTGCGTTAAGTAAGTGGGACGCTTGGAGCGAAGAGGATCGGAAGAAATCAGGCTTCAAGGACCGAGACGCCGTGATCTCGAAGTACCGCAAGTTTATTCCCTTGCCCGCGAAGCACGTGGACACCGGCATGGGGTTCGAGCGGATCGTGGCGGTGTTGAACGGGGTGCCGAGCAACTACGACACGGACGTGTTCACGCCGATCTTCACCGCCATCCAGGAGGTGACGAAGGCGCGGCCATACGGTGGCGTCCTCGACGACCTGACTGACACCGCCTACCGGGTGATCGGCGACCACATCCGCACGCTCACGTTCGCCATCACCGACGGCGCCACGCCCGGCAACAAGGGGCGGAGCGCGGTGCTGCGGAGCATCCTGCGGCGGGCGAGCCGGTACGGGTGGCAGGTGTTCGGGCTGAAGGAACCGTTCCTGCACCGGCTGTCTGGCACGGTCGTCGGTCAACTCGGGAAGGTGTTCCCGGAGTTGGCGAAGAACCCGGAGAAGGTCCGTGAGGTGATCTACGAGGAAGAGCGTGGGTTCCTGCGGACGCTGGACAAGGGGATCAAGCTGTTCGCCGAGGCGGCCGAGCGGGCCAGCCGGAACAACTTCGTCATCAGCGGGAAGGACGTGTTCGACCTGCACACCACCTACGGGCTGGACAAGGGCATCACCCGGCAGATGGCGGCGGAAGCGCAAATGTCGGTAGACATGGCCGAGTACGAGCGGCTGTGGGATGACTTCATCAAGAAGTCCGACGCCGGCGGGAGGGGGCTAGTCATCTCCGCCGTACAGGGCGAGTTGCCGAAGACCGACGACTCGCCGAAGTACGACTCCGCCGTCATCACCGCGAAGGTGGTCGGCTGGGTGAAGGACAACACGGTGGTGAAGTCCGGCACCCTCACGCCCGGCGACACCGTCGGCTTGCTGCTGGACCGCACCAACTTCTACGCCGAGCAGGGCGGGCAGGTGGGCGACACCGGCGTCATCGACAAGCCGGAAACCGGGGGCATCGAGTTCCGGGTGGACAACACCGTCCGCCTCGGAGACGCGGTGCTGCACCTGGGGGTGATGCTGGCCGGCGAGATCGCCGTCGGCGACACCGTGCAACTCATGCAGGCGACCATGCGCCGCATCGACGTGATGCGGAACCACACCGCCACGCACCTGCTCAACCTGGCCCTGCGGTCGGTGCTCGGCGGGCACGTCGAGCAAAAGGGGTCGCTGGTGGACGACGAGAAGACGCGGTTCGACTTTAGCCACGACAAGCCGGTGTCACCGGACGAGCTACGAACGATCGAAACGCGGGTGAACCAGCTCATCTCCCGCGCCCTGCCGGTGTCCGCCGTCACCATGCCACTGGAGCAGGCGAAGACGATCCCCGGCGTGCGGGCGGTGTTCGGCGAGAAGTACCCAGACCCGGTACGGGTGGTGCTCATCGGCCCGGAGAAGCCGGAACTGGCGACGCCCGACGACTCGGTCGAGTTCTGCGGCGGCACGCACATGCCCAGCACCGGCACCATCGGCTATTTCAAGATCGGCTCGCAGGAGGGGGTGGCGAAGGGCGTGCGGCGGATCACAGCAGTCACGGGCCGGGTGGCCGCGGACACGCTGGCGAAGGTGGCGGTGGCGGTGGACGACCTGACCGCCCGCTTCCAGTGCAAGCCGGAGGAACTGCCGGCCCGCGTGGACGCGCTGCAAGATGAGGTGAAGAAGCTGAAGGCGCAAATCGCGAAGGGGCTGGCCGCCGACCTGACCGGGGTGGTGGATAAACTGCTCGCCGACGCCGCCGAGGTGAACGGCACGAAAGTCGTGGCCGGCCGGTTGCCCGGCGGCACGGTCGATCAGGTGCGGACGCAGATCGACCGGGTGCGACAGAAATGCCCGTCGGCGTTCGTGTGCTTCGTGTGGGAGGACGACGGCAAGGTGCCGGTGATCGTCGCGCTCACGCCCGACCTGGTGAAGAAGGGGCTGAAGGCCGGCGACATCGTGAAGCAGGTCGGGGCGGTGGTCGGCGGGTCGGGCGGGGGCAAACCGGACCTGGCCCAGGCCGGCGGCAAGGACGCGACGAAGATCGACGAGGCGGTGAAGCAGGCCGACGAGATCGCCCGGCAAGCTCTCCTAAAGAACTAACCACAGAGGCACAGAGGCACGGAGAAGGCAAAAGCAGAGTCGAAAAGGACTCCTGCTTTTGCCTTCTCCGTGCCTCTGTGCCTCTGTGGTTAGTCTGCTTTAATCGTCACCGCGGTTTCAGCCCGGCGGCCTGGGTGCGTTTCATCCCCGGTCGGCGGGGCACGCTCACCACCGCCGGCACCTTCTCGCCGAACGACGGCTGCACCGTCTGTAGCCGCTCCCGCACCGCCTCGGCGTAGTCGGCCGACAGCTCGATGCCCAGGAACCGCCGTCGCAGCCGCTTCGCCACCGCCAGCGTGGTGCCGCTGCCGGCGAACGGGTCGAGCACCACGTCGCCGGGGTTGGACGCCACTTTGACGACCCGCTCCAGCACCGCCTCGGGCATCTGGCACGGGTGCGCGGTGCGTTCTTTGAACGTGCCGCACACCCGCGACACGGCCCAGGTGTCGGAGAGTTCGTCAAAGTGGTCGTCCGCCTCCTGCGGGCGGAGGTACCAGGTGTCGTCCGGCAGCTTGCCGACGGGGTTGGCTCGGCGGTCGGCGTAGGTGGTCATGCGGGCGGACGGCACCCGCACGGCGTCCGGGTTGAACGTGTACCGCTTCGGATCGACCACATAGTAGAAGATGTGGGCGTGGCTGCGGTTGAACTTCTTCGTGCAACTGACGCCGAACGTGTAGTGCCAGACGATCCAGTTCCGCAGGTGCAGGCCGAGGGCGTCCAGCCGCACCTTGATCTCGGCCGCGTACTCGTCGCCGATGGCGACGAAGAACGACCCGGTCGGCTTGAGGGTGCGTTTCACCCCGGCCAGCCAGCGGTCGGTCCACGCCAGGTACTCGCCCTTGCCGCGGCGGTCGTCGTACTGGTCGTACTCGTACCCGATGTTGAACGGCGGGTCGGCGAACGCCAGGTCCACGCTCGCTTCCGGCACGCGGGCCAGCCGCTCCAGGCAGTCACCCGTCCACACGTCGTCCCAGGTCATGCGTCACCGTCGGAACTGGAGGAAATCGCCCTCGGCCGTAGAATCTACACTGTAGTTGCAGATGGCGCAAGCGCAAGTGCCGGCGCATCCGGCAAGAATTTCGCAGGCGCAATAACCGTGCCAGTTGGGCTGGCGGGGGCTGCGGGAACTGGCTAAGGTTTCAGGCCCGCGTAGTGGGGCGAACGGGACGCAGGATGTTTCAGCACTTGAAAGCGGTGTGGACGTTCCGGTACTTCTGGGCGTCCCTGGTGAAAATGGACCTGATGACCCGGTACCGCAAGTCGGTGTTGGGCATCGGCTGGTCGCTGCTGCACCCGCTGGGCATGACGGCCGTGTTCGTGCTGGTGTTCAGCCAGTTCAGCGGCGAGAACTGGAAGGTGTACAGCCAGCTCACCCTGGCCGGGATGGCGGTGTTCGGGTTCCTGCGGGACTGCACGCTGCAGGGGTGCCACGCCCTCACCCGGAACGAGGCGTACATCCGCCAAAGCCCGCTGCCGTTCGGCATCTACCCGCTGCGAACGATGCTGTCCAACCTGGTCCACTTCCTCATCACGCTGGCGGTGCTGGTGGTGCTGATCGCCATCCTGAACAGCAGCCTGGACGTGTTCGCCCAGTTGTGGAAGGTGGTGCCGATGGTGGTGGTACTGGCGGTGTGCGGGTGGGCGCTCGCCACCGTCACCGCGTTCGCCACCGTGTACTTCCACGACATCTCGCACCTGCTGGAGTTGGCCGCCCAGTTGCTGTTCTTCCTCACCCCGATCATTTACGGCCGCGAGGTGTTCGACAAGCGGGAGATGCCGCAGGTGGTGGACTGGAACCCGATCGCCGCGTTCATCGAGGTGATCCGCGAGCCGCTGGTGAAGGGCGAGGTGCCGGGGTGGGGCACCTACGCCACCGTGTTCGGGGTGACGGCCGCCTTGCTCGGCGTCGCCTTCCTGACCATCCACAAGCTGTCCCGGCGGGTCATCTTCCAGATGTGACCCGCGACGAAATGCTGGTCTGGCGTCGCCAGACCAGCGGGCCGCCACAGATGGGCGGCCCCAAGGGACCGGGTGTTTTGTTTGGGGCCCCCGCAGCAGCGGCCACCCCCACCGCAACGGGATGATTTGTAGGGGCCGCCCTCTGTGGCGGCCCGCCGACCGCGTCAGCGGTCGGTTCTCGATCGAGTAACCCGCTGACCCCGAGAGAGAGCCGGGCAGAATGGCGCGGATCGACCTGACCGACGTGAGCCTGACGTTCACCCTGCGGAAGACGCGGAACGTCACCCTGAAGGAGTACCTCCTGAAGGGGCTGTTCCTGCGGTCGGTGAACCCGAAGGTGCCCGTCCGTGCGCTGAGCGGCGTCACCCTGCGGGCGGACGAGGGCGACCGGGTGGGGGTGATCGGGCACAACGGGGCGGGCAAGAGCACCCTGCTCAAACTGATCGCCGGCGTGTACCCGCCCACCACCGGCACCCGCCAGGTGACGGGCAAGATCTGCTCGCTGTTCGACATCGCCCTCGGGTTCGAGTTCGAGGCGAACGGGTGGGACAACATCCGCTACCGCTCGTACCTGCAAGGGGAGACGCCGAAGACGCTAGCGAAGAAGCTACACGAGATCGCCGAGTTCAGCGAGCTGGGCGAGTTCCTGAACGTGCCGGTGCGGTACTACTCGGCCGGCATGCTGGTGCGGCTGGCGTTCTCCATCGCCACCGCCGTCGAGCCGGAGGTGCTGCTGGTGGACGAGGTGCTGAGCGCCGGGGACATGGCGTTCCACGCCAAGGCCTACGACCGGATGAAGCAGCTGATGAGCCGGTCGCGGGTGATGGTGATGGTCAGCCACGACCTGGGGTCGGTGGAGCAGTTGTGCAACAAGGCGTACTGGCTGCAGCACGGGGCGGTGATGGCCGTGGGCACGCCGAAGGAGGTGGTGGCGGCGTACAAGCGGAGCATCGCCCCGCCGGACGCCGCCCACCCGGTCGGCGCGATGATGGACGCCGACCCGGCACCCGAGGACGAACCCGCGGCGGAACACGCCGGTGTGTGACCGCCTGCTGAGCGTGCTGGTCGTCAACTACAACGGGGCCGCCCACCTGCCCCACTGCCTGACCGCCCTGGCCGAGCAAACGTTCCCCGCCGACCGCTTCGAAGTGATCGTGTTCGACAACGGCTCGGCCGACGGCTCGGCGGCTGAGGTCGATCAGCGATTCCCAGGTGTACGGCTGATCCGGGCCGGTCGGAATCACGGGTTCGCCGCCGGAAACAACCTGGCGGCTGAACACGCCCGCGGCGGGTATGTGGTGCTGCTGAACCCGGACACCATCCCCGACCCGTTCTGGCTGGAAGAGGTGGACCGGGCGATCGGCGAGAACCCCGGCTGCGTGATCGCGTGCAAGCTGGTCCTGGCGGACGATCCGACCCGGCTGAACAGCGCGGGGTTGTTCCTGACCCGCGACGGCCGCGGGGCTGACCGCGGGTTCCGCCAACCGGACGACGGGCGGTACGAGGGCGGCGGGGAGGTGTTCGCCGGGTGTGCGGCGGCGGTGGCCGTGCCCGCCGATGTGGAGTTGTTCGACCCCGACCTGTTCCTGTACTGCGAAGACCTGGAGTTCGGCTGGCGGTGGCGGAAGGCAGGGCGGCGGGTGGCGTTCGCCCCGCGGGCGGTGGTGCGGCACGCGGTCGGCGCGGCGACCGACTCGCCGACGTACTGGTTCTACAGCGAGCGGAACCGGGCGCTCGTCGCCCTGCGACACGGCGACCCGCTGATGGCGACTGCGGCCGGCCTCGGGTTGTTCCTGCGGGCGGCGCGGGCGGTGGCGTTCGCTCTGCTCCGTCACCCGGCGGCGAAATACAGGTGGCCGAACGCGCTCGCCGTGATGCGGGCGTTCGGGTCGTACCTGCGGCGGTGCCCGGCGGTGCTGGCCCGGAGACTTTCGGAGGCGTGAGCGATGCGGGTGGTGCTGAACGGCCTCGCCGCGCTGAAGCCGAAGACCGGCGTCGGCCACCACGTCGCCGACCTGTACGCCGCCCTGTGTTCCCACTTCCCCGCCGACCAGTTCACCCTGTACCCCGGCCGAACCGCATCCCAGACCGTCGCCCGATTTCGGAGGCCGTCGAACTCCCCTGCACCGTCGCCGGCTCGTTCGACAGGCGGGGTGAAGCGTACCGTCCGCTCGACCCTGGTGGCGGCGGCGAAGGCGGCATGTGGGCTGCACTTCGCCGGGTACACGCGGACCTTCGGGTTCGACCTGTACCACGAGCCGAACTTCGTGCCGTTCCGCTCGCACCTGCCAACGGTGGTGACGGTCCACGACCTGTCGGTGCTGAAGTACCCGCAGTGGCACCCGGCCGACCGGGTGAAGCAGCACCAGCGGCACTTCCAGCGGGGACTCGGCCGGTCGCGGCACGTCATCGTCGTGTCCCACGCCGTCCGCCGCGAGCTGATCGACGAACTCGGCTGCCCGCCGGACCGGGTGTCGGTGGTGTACAACGGGGTCGGCCGGCAGTTCGTCCCGCAACCGGCCGAAACCGTGGAAGTCGTGCGGCGGAAGTACGACCTGCCGGACCGCTTCTTCCTGTGCGTCGGCACCATCGAGCCGCGGAAGAACCTGGGCACGGTGATCCGGGCGTTCGCCGACCTGCCGCCGCCGGTTCGCGCCGCCTGCCCGCTCGTACTCGTCGGCCCGTGGGGGTGGCGGGCGGAACACGAACAGCGGCTGTTCAGCGAGGTCGGCCAACCGGCCGGCGTGCGGCACGTCGGGTACGTGTCCGCCGACGACCTGCCGGCCCTGTACGCGGCGGCGCGGGTGCTGCTGTACCCGTCGTACTACGAGGGGTTCGGGTTCCCGCCGGTGGAGATGCTGGCGTGCGGCGGCGGGGTGATCGCATCAACGGCCGACGCGGTGAAGGAGGTGCTGGCCGGACACGGGTGGTTCGTCGAGCCGGAGGACGTGGCCGGTTGGCGGGAGGTGATGGGCCGCGTGGCAACCGAAGACGACCTGCTCGCCCGCCTGCGGGTGAAGGGGATCGAACACGCCGGCCAGTATTCGTGGGAGCGGGCCGCGGCCGAGACCGTCGCCGTGTACCGCCAGGTGCTTGGACACCCCGCCGAGTACACGTCGCCTGCGCGTCGGCCGGATGTACTAGCCGCGTGAGAACACGAAAAGAGTGCTGACCAAATTGAACAGGCCGTGCGCCACCGCCGCCGGGATCCAACTCCGCGTGCGGGCGGTGACGTACCCCAGCCCGAGCGCCAGCACGAACAGGGCGATCGGACTCGGCCACACCGCCGAGTGGACGGCGGCGAACAGCGCCGACGACGACCAGATCGCCCGCCCCGTCCGCTTCCCCGGCCACCTCACCAGAAACTGCCCCGCGGCGAGGACGGCGACGAACACGAGCGGCATGACCGGCTGACGAGTCACCATCACGATCACCAACACGGACCAACCCATCAACAGCCACGGCCGGTGCCGCCGCCCGCCCGCCCACGGCACCAGCAGCCCGCGGAACAGGAACTCCTCGATCACCGGGGCCGCCACGCACGCCGAAAGTACGAACAGCACCCCGCCCGTGCCGTCGCCGTCCCGCCCCATTTTCGACAGGATGTGTTCGTCGGGCGTCACGCCCCACTGCCGGAACGCGTAATCGACCAGCACGTTCAGCGCGAACGCCGCCACCCCGAACGTGAGAAACGCCAGCGTGCCCAGCGCGAAATACCGCGGGAACTCGCGCACCCCTGACCGCGGGTCGAGGGCCGCCCGCGGGTCGGTCCGGCTCATCACCACCGCCGCCGCCACCAACACCGGCAGGAAGGCCAGCCGCGCCCACATGGCCTTGAGGTTGGCGGCGAGAGTGCGGGCGTCGTCCTCGGACGAGCCGGCCGGCAGTTGTGGGAACCCGTTCGGGTAGAGAGCGGCGAACAGCCCGCCGGCGTCGGCGAGCAGCATCAGGAATTGCGGGAGGAACATTGATAGGACGAACAACGCGAGGATCAGCGGCCCCGGCCACACGAACCGCGGCTGCCGCCACCGGGGGCACACCGACCCCGACTTCACCCGCACCCACAGCCCGCAGGCGACGGCGACCGGCACCGCCCCTGCGGCGACCCAGGCCCCGGCGCAGATCATGCCGGACACGTCCGACGCCGGGTCGCTCATCGCCGCGTCACTCCGCCACCACCGGGTTCTTCAGCACGCCGATGCCCTGGATCTCCACCTCGGTCACGTCGCCCGGCTTGAGCAGCACCTGCGGGGTCCGCGAGATGCCCACCCCCGGCGGGGTGCCGGTGAAGATCAGGTCGCCGGGTTCGAGCGTCACCACCTGCGAGAGGAACCACAGGATGTGCGGCACCGGGAAGATGAACTGGTTGGTGTTCGAGTTCTGCATGGTGGTGCCGTTCAGCCGCAGCTGCACCCGGAGGCTGTGCGGGTCGGTCAGCTCGTCGGCCGTCACCAGCACCGGCCCGGTCGGGGCGAACGTGTCGAACGTCTTGCCCACCGTCCACTGCTTCTCCGCCCCGCGAAACTGCCAGTCGCGGGCGGACACGTCGTGCCCGCAGGTGTACCCGCCGACGTAGCTCATCGCCGACTGGTCGTTCGGGATGTGCTTCCCCCGCTTGCCGATCACGATCACCAGCTCGGCCTCGTAGTCCACCTTCTGGGCCACCTTCGGCAGCTTAATCGGGTCGCCGGGGCCGATGAGCGTGTTGCTGTACTTGGCGAAGATGACCGGCTCGGTCGGGATCTCCTTGCCCCCCTCCTTGGCGTGGTCGGCGTAGTTCAGCCCGACGCACAGCACCTTGCCCGCGTCCGGCACCGGCGGCAGCAGCTTCACCGCGTTCGCCGCGTACCGCACGGCGGTCGGCGACTTCCCGACCTCGGCCGCGATCTTCCGCACCTCCGGCGAGGCGGCGAGCAGTTGCTTGACCGACGCGGGCAGGCCGGGGTCGGTGGCGTGCAGGTCGATGAACTGGTCGCCGGCGGCGAGGCACGCCCGCGGGCCGTGTGGGGTGAGGACGGTCGCCAGTCGCATAGCCGACTCCGGGGTTCGGGCCAGAGCGGGTATTGAATGACCGGCCTTGCCTTAAGACCAGATGCGGTCTATAAACCGTGTGTTGATCCCCTGTAGCTCAGCGGTAGAGCAGCCGGCTGTTAACCGGCGGGTCGTAGGTTCGAATCCTACCGGGGGAGCTGACCGAAACCCTTCCGCCGAAGCACTTTGGCTTACCTCTCGCCGGTCGAGAGTGCGGCGCCGAACCCTGGGATATCGCGGAACCTTCCGCGTTTCCCCGGAGGTGGCCCGTGCCCCGCAAACGCAACCCGATCCCGACTTACCGACTTCACTCCCAGTCCGGCCAAGCGGTCTCCGACTACTACGACCCGGTCAGCGGGCGGAAGCGGACCGTCTCCCTCGGCCGGTATGACTCGCCCGAGAGCCGGCGGGAGCACGCCCGCCTGGTGGCCGAGCTGGCCGCCGGCCGCCCGGCCGGTCGCACCGACGGGGTCACCCTGAACGAGCTGTTCCTCGCGTTCCTGCGGCACGCCGAGCAGCACTACCGCCGGCCGGACGGCACGATCACGACCGAGTTGAAGAACTACAAGCTGGCACTGCGGGTCGCGCGAGAGACCCACGGGCACGTTCCGGCTGCCGAATTCGGCCCGCTCGCCCTGAAGGCGGTGCGGAAGCGGATGGTCGAGATGGGGTGGTGCCGGCGGCAGGTGAACAAGCAGGTCGGGCGGCTGCGGCACGTATTCAAGTGGGCCGCCGGGGAGGAACTGGTGCCCGCTGCGGTGTACGAGGGACTGAAGGCGGTCGGTGGCCTTCAGGCCGGACGGACGGAGGCGCGGGAGACGGCGCCGGTGCAGCCGGTGACGGAGGCCGATTACCTGGCCGCCCTGCCCTATCTGCCACGGGTGCCGCGGGCGATCGTCGAATTCATGCGGTTCACCGGCTGCCGGCCGGGCGAGGCGTGCGGTGTCACCCTGAACGAGCTGGACCGAACCGGCGAATTGTGGGTGTACCGCCCGGGCCGGCACAAGACCCGGCACCACGGTAAGGGGCGGTCCATCGTCATCGGCCCGAACGGGCAAGCCGCCTTGCTCCGCTTCCTGGCCGGCCGCGTGCCCGCGCCGGTCGGCCAGTTCGACCCGACCCACCCGGTCCAGCGGCTGGCCGCCGCCGCCGAATACGAGCGGCACCACCGGCCGGTCGACGCCGCCCTTCTCCGCGATCTGGACCGACCGGTGGTGGTCGTCGCCGGGTACGTGACCGCCCCCGCCACCCCGCTGTTCGACCCGGCACGGGACCGGCTGGAGCGGTTCGCCGAGATGCGGAAGAACAGGAAGTCGAAGGTCACCCCGTGCCAGGTGAGTCGGAAGAAGGCCAACCCGAAGGTGGTGCCCCGGACGGAGTACAACCCGGAGGCACTGCACCACGCGGTCGAGCGGGCGGCGGTGAAAGCCGGGGTGCAGACGTGGCACCCGAACCAACTTCGCCACCTGCGGGCGACGGAGGTGCGGCGGCTATGTGGGCTGGAAGCCGCTCAAGTGGTGCTCGGCCACACCAAGGCCGACGTGACGCAGGTGTACGCCGAGCGGAACGACGCCCTGGCGGCGACGGTGGCCAAGCAGATCGGTTGACGGCTCGGGGACGAAGGAGCCAGGGCCCTCGCCCCGCCGCGGCGGTCGGCACCTGTTTGAGCGTGGCCGGACGATCTCAACCCAGCCCCGTGCAGGCGTCTGTTGTCCGAACCACCGAACATGTAGGCGAAGCCGGTCACGCCACTTGTTCGCGATCCGCCCAAAACACATGCCGCCACCGGAGTGGTCGAGTTGGTGACCAGCCGATCGGCGTTGGTGATCGGGCCGATTCCTGCCGTCGGAACCCCACCGACGGTCTCCGAGTGGCCGGCGGGCCTATCGTAGTTGGCGCGCCGCCGTAACATCTTCGAGCGTGCGACCGTCCACGTCCTGCCACTTCAATCTTGACCGCCGCCGGTGCGAGCGACTGAAAATCGCTAGGTCCCCGGTTCAACCCCGGGACTGCCCACTCGACGAAAACCCATCGGCTGAAGCAGTTTTCGCTTACCCTTCGACGTTCGGAGGTGCGGCCGGAAGAGGCTGGTTTCCGGGTAACTACCCGGAAACCCTTCCGGAGCACCCCCGCGATGGCCCGCCCGAAGAACTCCGTCCCCACCTACCGCCTGCACTCCCCGTCCGGCACCGCCCGCTGCTGGCTCAACGGGGCGTGGGTGACGCTCGGCAAGTACGACTCCCCCGAAAGCCGGGCCGAGTACGCTCGCCTCCTGGCCGAACTCGTCGTCGCCCCCGTCCCGTCGGCCGTGGCGACGCCCGCGACGCGGGCGAAGGACATCACGGTGAACGAACTGCTGCTCGGGTTCTGGCAGTTCGCCGATGGGCACTACCGCCGGGCGGACGGCAGCCCGACGAACGAACTGCCGCAGTTCGCCCAGACGTTCCGCCTGCTGCGGCACCTGTACGGGCACACGCCGGCGAGCGAGTTCGGCCCGCTGGCGCTCAAAGCGGTGCGGGAGCAGATGATCGCGGCCGGGTGGTCGCGGAAGCTCATCAACCAGCGGGTCGGCCGCATCCGGCGGGCGTTCAGGTGGGGGGTGGAGAACGAACTGGTGCCGCCGGCCGTACTGCAAGCTCTCGCCGCCGTGCCGGGGCTACAGGCGGGCCGCACCGCCGCCCGCGAAACGGACCCGATCGAGCCGGTAGAAGATACCGTGGTGGACGCCACCCTGTCGTTCCTCCGCCCGGCGGTGGCCGCGATGGTGCGGGTGCAGCGGCTCACCGGGATGCGGCCGGGGGAGGTGTGCCAACTCCGCCCGGCCGACCTCGACACCGGCGGTCCGGTGTGGAAGTTCGTCCCGCCACAGTACAAGACGAAGCACCGCGGGAAGGCGCGGGTCATCACCCTCGGGCCGAAGGCGCAGGCCGAACTCACCCCGTTCACCCCGGCCGACCCGACCGACTACTTCTTCTCCCCGCGGCGGGTGGTGGCCGACCTGCACGCCGAGCGAGCGGCCCGCCGCCAGACCCCGCGGTATCGGTCGCACACGGAGCGGAACCGGACGGTCCGCAAGACGAAGCCGGAGCGGGTGCCGGCCGCCAGGTACACGGTGACGAGCTACGGCCGGGCGGTGGGGCGGGCGTGTGAGAAGGCGTTCCCGCTACCCGCCCCGCTCGCCCGGCGGACGGGTGAAACGGAATCGGTGTGGTGGACGCGATTGTCTGCGGAGCAGCAGAAGGAAGTGGCCGGCTGGCGTCAGGCGCACCACTGGCACCCGAACCAACTGCGACACGCCCACGCCACGCAGGTGCGGCAGCGGTACGGGCTGGAAGCGGCGCAGGTGGCGCTGGGGCACAGCAAGGCCGACGTGACCCAGGTGTACGCCGAGCGGGATCAGACGCTCGCCACGAAGGTGAGCCTGGAAATGGGTTAACGGCTACCGGCACGGGGACGGCGGTTGTGACGGCTCATGGGCATTCAGCCCCGTCCCAGCGGACCTCTCTGGCGTGAGGTGCGACATGTCCACCGATGTGGTCCGGCGGTAGATCGATCGCCTTCTGACTCGCCTACGCCATCTGCCGGGCGTGCAAGCAGCACGGGCTACAGTCGTGGCACCCGAACCAGATCCGCCATCTGGTCGGCACCCTCGTCAGGCAGGCAGAGGGGTTGGAGGCGGCGCAGTCGTACCTGGGCCACGCCCGAGTGAGTACCACCCAGATGTACGCCGAACGGAACGCTCAACTGGCCGCCCAGGTCGCGGCCGCCATCGGCTGATCGATTCACCGCCCGCGATAGACCCGCGCCGCCGTCGGATGAATCGGGTCAACCTACTGTGGTGGTGACGCCAGGTTGACTCGACACACGATTGCCGGATGGCTGATACCATCGCCCCCCTACTCTCCATGCCATAGTGTGCCCAAATGGCACGACGCACCCGCGATCACAAGGCCGACGACGGGCGGGCGAAAGTCCCCCCTCCGCCACAGTTCTGTCCGATTCAATACCCGGCTCCGACCGGCCGGTTCCCCCGCCCGTGCGTGCCCGCCCGCGACCGCTCGTTCACCGCCGTTTGGCAGGACGCCCGGCGGCGGCTGGATCGGTACGACCAATTGTTTCCCACCCTACACCGCCGCCTCGCCGCGGAACCGGGGTTCGGGGGCGTGGACCTCGACGTGTTCTCCCAGGCGTGGCACTGGGAGTGGATGTTCAATGTGTTTTACAACTGCCGGGCGGGGTCGGTGGCCGACCTGCGGGCCATCGTGGCGGCCGCCCAAGAGTTCGAGGGGCGGGCAGCAAGCTGCACCAGTTTGGCCCGAGTCCACCTAGTCGCGTTCAGGAACCCTCTACCGCTGGGGGAGGCGTTCCGCGGTCGGGGGCACGTTGTCTCGGCGTCAATGCCGTCGGAGGACCTACACCTTCTGCCCGACGAGGCGGCGTTTGGTTGGGCGGACCGGCTGCTCAATTCGGCGCCGTTGACCGACGACGAGCGCACCCAACTGCTCCGGCTCGACTACATCGCCGATCACGGGACGGGGCGGCGGGAGACCTGGGCCGGGGCGTCTTTCCGGAACTACCGGCGGCATGTCGTGCGAGCGATCCGGGACTTCATCCGCCGGGAGTCGCTCCGGCGGAACCTCGAACTCCCCGCCGGCCTGGACGAGATGGGGTTCGACCTGTTGCTGGACACTACGACCAACTGGTTGCCCCGTAGCGGAGCAGGTGCTCAGACGAAGGCTAAGAATCGAGGTGGTCGCAAGCGAGAGACCTTCGGGAAGAAGATCTTCCCCTGGATCACCAAGCTGCGGAAGCCGGACCGGAACGGGAAGCAGATGAAATGGGAAACGGTCGCTCACCGCATCAAGGCTAAGTTTGACCGCGACTACGACCCCAACGACCTGTCGTCGATGTACCATCGGGAGAAGAAGAAACGGGCTGAAAAACGGGCGAACCGTCGAGCGGAGTCATGACACAACCTGTTGTGTCAGGATAGATCAATTCTGCGTCAGCCATGTTTCTGGTGAAGTTGCACACATCGCTAGCCCGCGGCCACACGAACGCACCGGCTTCGACCTCCAGCAATCCCGTCCCCAGCACCAGGAATCCGAACAGCAGGAAGATCGGGAGGTAGCTCGTTGGCGGGCCGCCCACGGCTGGCGGCGCGGCGGCAGGGATTGCTCGGTCAGTGCGGTCGGTGTCGTGGGGCGTTTCGCGGGGTGGTCCGACTTCGCCCAACACTCGGAACCCAGCGATGGCGACCAGACGCTCAACCGCTTCCAACCCGACTCCATCACCCTCGACAGTCAGTACCTTGTCCGGGCTTTGGGTGTCTACGGACCACCGGCGGATACGGCCGTCGCCGTTCAGGTGCGGTGTCACGGCAGCCACGCACCGCCCGCAGTTCAGGTTCGTTTTGTACTTCTGCTCGGTCACGGCTCGGTCCTCGTTAGCCACCGGGAGGGAAGGTCCGCCCGGTCGTCGCAGCAGTTTAAGCCCCGTACCGTACTACGGAGTCAAGCCGATTTGCGACCAATTGCCCGAAGCGCGACCGCGAAGTGGCTGGCCGGAATACTACTTGCAGCGGTCGGTGCTTCGCCTGAACCGGCAGGAGCATCCTCCCGGTCGCTGGCCACAATTATCCCGAAGAGAGGGGCATGATGAACACGACGAAACTGCGTGAGGCGGCAATGGTGATTGCCGTCATCAGCCTGGTGGGGTTCGCAGGAACGGGCCGGGCGGACGACAAGAAGGGGGATCACATGGAACACAACGAGATGTTCCAGGCGTGCGCGAAAGCCTGCTCCGACTGTCAGCGGGCGTGCGACACCTGCGCGACCCACTGTGCGCACATGACGGCCGAAGGGAAGAAGGAGCATGTGACCTCGCTGGCGACCTGTCAGGATTGCGCGACCGTGTGCGCCGCCGCGTCGCAGATCCTGGCCAGGGGCGGGCCGTTCTCCAAGATCGTCTGTACCGCCTGCGCCGACGCCTGTGCCAAGTGTGGCGAGCAGTGCGAGAAGTTCCCCGACGACAAGCACATGAAGGCGTGTGCCGAGGAGTGCCGCAAGTGCGAGAAGGCATGTCGGGACATGCTCAAGCACACTGGCCACGGGGATAAGAAGTGACCGCCGGCGATGACGCCACCGCTCTTGGCCCGGACGACCGGCATCCGGGCCGGTCAGTTCGGACCTGTCGGCACCTCGACCGGGTGTTCACCGTTCAGCGCTTCCAAGATCGGACAGCCGGTCGCCGCACCGTCTCCGTGACAGGCGGCGATCAACCCCGACAGAGCATCCCGCATCCGTTGAAGGTCGCGGATTCTGGCCTCGATCCCGCCCACCTTCGCCGCCGCCTGGGTGCGCACGTCCGAGCGGGTAGCCTCCCCGTCGAGCCGGAGGGCGAGTAACCCCTTGATCTCGATAAGGGTGAACCCCAGTTCCTTCGCCCGCCGGATGAACCGGAGGACGGCGATAGCCTCTTCGTCGTACTGCCGGTAGCCGGACGCCCTCCGCTGCGGCTCGGCGAGTAGCCCCTGTCGCTCGTAGAAGCGGATGGTCTCCACCCCGACCCCGGCGCGTTTGGCCACCTGACCCACGGTGAGCGCTTTCATCTCGCAACCTCCGCGGCATGGTACAGCCCGTACCGTGGTACAGGGTCAAGCGGTGGCGACGACATTCACAGCGTAGGTCACTTCTTGCGGTATGCCTCCGGCGGTTTAATCTCGTTCGGTTTCTCCTTCGCCGCGGACACGAACTCCTCGATGCACGGGGTGCAGCAGAACTCGTAGGTCTTCCCGCCGATCACCCAGCTGAACTGCGGGTTGGCCAACGTGTCAGTGATCGGGCAGATTTTTTCGCCGGGCTTCGGTTCGGTGTCGTGCCTCGCCCGGACTCCCTTGAACTTCTCCCCCGGAGGCTTGGTGCCGTTAGCAGCGATGTCCGCCGCCGTGTACAGTCCGCCGGGGGTGCCGAACAGCTTGTCCGCCTCGGCGTCACTCTTCTTCGCCGGCATCGCGTCATGGCCGGCGTTCTCCGGGCTGTGGAACCCGACCCGAAAGCGGTCGGCTCCCACCCGCAGGTTTGGGATGCTCACCCCGACCGGCTTGCCGACCGCCTCCGCCGGCAGCTTACCGACAAGCCGGCTAGTCTTGCCGTCCGCGTCACCCGGCTGGGGAATCGGGGCGAACTCGAACTTGACGGCCGACGCGTTGCCGTCCGGTTTGGCGAACGCCTCCACCGCCTTCGCGTCGATCTCGATCACCTTCTTCGCGTCATTGCCGAGCAGGTACAGGCGGATGGTGCCGTCGGCCTCGAACACCGCCTCGGCGTGATACATCTCGTCGCCGATCTCGACCATCACCCCGCCGTGAGCGGCGGAGAGGCCGTGTTCGGCGTGTGCGGAGGGCGTGGTAACGGGTGTCGGGGTCTCGGGTGCCTTCGAGCAACCGACCAGGGCGAGCGCGATGACCGCGCCAACGGTCAAAGAACGAGACATGGAATGAGCCTCCGAATGCCGGACGCGGCGAGACGCCTACGGTTCCGGTGTGGATGGGGAAAGAACGCTACGGGTGGCGTTCGCTCCCTAACAGCGGAGGCGGTGGCAGAGGGTGAGAAGGTGGGGTGACGGATCAGGCGGCAGCCCGGCAGCAGAGTTGAACACACCGGGAGCGAGGGACAGGAAGAACGGTGCAGAAACAACGGCCAGCGTGCCCTGGGCGGAAATGTGATGGCGAGTGTCATCCGTCACCGGCGGCACGGCGGGAGACTTGGTCACACTCGTCGGGCACGGACAGTTGTGCTTCTTCGCCGGCGTGTGCTTGCCTGGATTCGGCTGCGGGTCGGGTTTGGATGCCCCAGCGCATCGCGGGCACCCTTTCGCGGGGGTGTTCGTAACCGCCTTCGCCGTCGTCGTGGCCCACACAGTTGCACAGCAACACGGCCGCGGGCCGCACAGGACCGCGAACAGGTAACACAAAATCAGCAGGGCACGAAGCACACGCTCACCATGACCGATGACGTTCTCTTAGTCAATACCGCCGGCGGGGTCACTTCTTGCCGGCCGGTTCTTCCTTGAAGTCGCCGGTGTAGTTCTTCCCGCCGGCCTTGCCACTGATGCTGCCGCTGAACTCCTTCACCGTCTTCAGCACGTCGTGCCGGCCGACGAACCGCGACGACTTGCCGACCGGGTCGCCGTCCTGCGGTTTGGAGTCGAGCGTCACAGTCACCGGCGGAGTCTCTTTCAGCGAGAGGGTGACGGTCTTGGCATCAATCGGGGCAACCTTCTTGGCCGTGCCGTCAAGGATGTACACCGTCGCCTCGCCGGTCGGGTGATCGACGACAAACTCGGCGTGGAATTCTTCGCTCCCCCAAGTGGCCAGCACCCCGCCGGACGGCCCCGCGGCCCCATGATCGTGGGCCACTTCCGTCGGCTTGGCCGCCGACGTGGGCGTGGGCGGCGTGGCGGTGCCACACCCGGCCAGGACCGCCAACCCGAACGCCATCGCCAGTTTTGCACGCATCACGGAACCCTCGGAAGGAGACGGACATTCTATCCACGACCGCGGAGCAGGCGAAGGGCGTTCGCCACCACCAGCAGCGAGACGCCGGTGTCGGCGGCGACGGCCGCCCACATGGACGAGACGCCGGCCAGGGTGAGCAGCACGAACCCGGCTTTCGTCGCCAGCGAGACGGTGATGTTCTGGCGGATCACCCGCAGGGTGCGGCGGGCGTGCCGGATCAGCCACGGCAGTTTCCGTAGGTCGTCGGACATGAGGGCCACGTCCGCCGTCTCGATGGCCGCGTCGGTGCCGGCCGCGCCCATCGCCACCCCCATCGTCGCCCGACCGAGCGCCGGGGCGTCGTTGATCCCGTCCCCGACCATCGCCACCGACCCGTATTCCCGCACCAACCGTTCGACCTCCGCCACCTTCTGTTCCGGCAGCAACTCGGCCCGCACCTCGTCCACCCCGGCCGCCGTGCCCACCGCCTCGGCCGTACCGCGGTTGTCGCCGGTGAGCATCACCACCCGCTCCACCCCCAGCCGCTTCAACTCGCCCACCGCCGCCACCGCCTCCGGCCGGATGGTATCGGCCAGGGCGATCAGCCCGCACACATGCTCGGCGTTACCCACCGCCACCACCGTCCGCCCGGCGGTGGTGAACGCTTCCAGTTTGGCGTGAACGTCCGGCGTCTCCTGCCCCCGTTCTTCCAGGTAGCGGTGCGAGCCGAGCCAGAACTCCCGCCCGCCGACGCTGCCCGTCAGCCCCTTCCCCTGCACGGTTTGCAGGTCGGTCGCTGGGGCCGGAGTCCGCCCGCGGGCGGTCGCCGCGGCGGTGATGGCGCGGGCGAGCGGGTGGGCGCTGTTCCCTTCGAGCGCCGCCGCCCGGTCGAGCAGTTCCTCCTCGGTGTGCCCGTTCAGCGGCACCAACTCGACCACCACGGGCGTGCCGGCGGTGAGGGTGCCGGTCTTGTCCAGGGCGACCGCCCTGAGTCGGGCCGGGATTTCGACGAACGCCCCGCCCTTCACCAGCACCCCGTTGCGGGCGGCGGCGGCGAGGGCGGCCACCACGCTCACCGGGGTGGAGATGACCAGCGCACACGGGCAGGCGATGACCAGCAGCACCAGCGCCCGGTACACCCACACCGCCCACGGCTGGGCGAACAGCAGCGGCGGGGCGAGCAGCACCAGCAGGGCGGCGAGCATCACCGCCGGGGTGTACACCCGCGCGAACCGCTCCACCCACTGCTCGGCCGGCGACCGCTTGGCCTGCGCGTCCCGCACCAGGCGGATGATGCAGGCGAGGGTGGTGTCGCCGGTGGCGCGGGTGCTGACCACCTCCAACGCCCCGTCGCCGTTCATCGTGCCGGCGTACACGGCCACCCCCGCTTCCTTGAGGACGGGCACGCTCTCGCCGGTGATCGGCGCCTGGTTCACCTCGCTCCCGCCGGCGGCCACGGTGCCGTCGAGCGGGATTTTCTCCCCCGGCCGCACCACGAACCGGGTGCCGACCGGCACCTCGGCCACCGGCACCAGCTTGTCCCCGCCCACCACCCGCACCTGCACCGGGGCGAGGTCGAGCAGCGCGGCCACCGCCCGCCGCGCCCGCCCGACGCTCCACGCCTCCAGCGCCAGGGAGAGCGCGAACAGGAACGCCACCGTCACCGCTTCGAGCCAGTCCCCGAGCCAAGTGGCCCCCACCACCGCCGCCACCATCAGCAGGTTCATATCCGGCCGCAGGGAGCGGAGCGACGCCCACGCCTTCGGCAGCACCAGCCACGCCCCGGCCAGGATGCCGGCGGCGTACACCACCTTCGCGGCCAGCGGCACCGAACGGGCGTCGGCCTCGGCGAACGGGGTCGTCCAGTCGCCCAGCATCGCGGCGTGAACGGCGTAGCCGATGACGCCGAGCAACCCGCTGGCGGCGGTCAGCAGGGTCCGCCCGTGTCGCTTCCATGCGGTCGCGTCGTCGGACGACGGGGTGTCCGTCCACGGGCGGGCAGTCATGCCGGTGCGGGCGACGGCGGCCACCACCGAGTCGGCCGTCACTCCGTCGGGAGGGCGCTGCACGGTCATCCGCGCGTTCAGCACGTCGAACGCCAAGTTCTCGACTCCGCCGACGAGCGGGCCGACCGCCCGGTTCAGCACCGACACCTCCTCGGCGCAGTCCATGCCCTCGATGCGGAACGAAAGTGGCGCGGAATTACTCATGACGGTCTCGGTGAGGCGCAAGGTGAACATCGGTCAGCATTCGACGGATGGGAGGGCACCCAAGCCCGCCCCGCAACAACCAGGAGATCAGCAATGAGACTCTTCGCCTTCGGTCTGTCGGCCGTCGTTGCCATCGCCCTGTCCGCCGGCACCGCCTCTGCCCAGCACGCCGGTCATTCCCACCGTCCCGCGGTGGTGTCGCCCGGATACGGCGGCGGGTATCTGCCGGCCGCACCGAGGTACACGCCGGGGTTCGCGTCGCCGGGGGTTGGCCTCGGCGGGTCGTTCTACACCCCGCTCCCCCGCGGCCACTACGACTATGTGCCGGGTCACTTCGACCGGCATCGCGGGCACTTCCACTACACGCCCGGCCACTACGACTACCACGTCCCGTTCACCCCCCGCCCGCGACACTAACCGCCGAGCGAATCTGACGCAGCGCCCGCCGGGAGAACACCCCGGCGGGTTTTTTCGTGATCGCGCGCAAGTTTCCTGCACGGGGACGGTTCTTCTATGTGGGGCACTCCTTGAGTACCGCCCCGCATCTACTCACCAGGAGAACCGTCATGAGGCTCACGCTTGCGGCCCTCGCCGCGGTCGCCGCCGTCGGCGTCACCGCCACCTCCGCTTCCGCGCAATACCTCGTCCCGCACCGCGGGCACTACCACGTCGTGCCGACCTACTCGGCTCCGGTGTACGGCGGGTACGGCTACGGCGTCCCGGCGTATAACTCGGGCTTCTCGTTCGGCACCAGCTACTACTCGCCGGGTGTGTCGATCGGCGTCGGGTTTGGCCAGCCGGCGTTCGGCGGGTGGAACGGCGGGTTCGTGCAGTCGGCCTACGGCGGCGGGTACGGGGGTGGTTGGGGTGGGCACAACCACGGCGGCTACGGCGGCGGGTGGGGCGGTAGTCATCACCACCATCATCACCACCACCGTTGAGCGGACTGAAACTAACCAGCACGCCGTCGGTCGCGCGACCGACGGCGTGTTCGTTCCCACTCAGTACCGCACCGACACTCCCGACCCGGCAAAGAAGTTGTCCGCTCAGCGGTTCAGCCCGCCCCGGCCCTAACATCGAACTGGATGTACGGCACCGGGAGCAGGTGAACCCGCCGTTCAGGTAGTGTCGCGCTCCTGCCGGGTTACTTCTGCTTGAACTCGCCGGTGTACGGCTTGGTGCCGACCTTGCCGCTGACCGACCCGGCTAGTTTCTTGTCCGTCTTGAAGGCGTCGCTCTTCCCCACGAACACCGACGCCTTGCCCTCCCCGTCGCCCTTCGCGGGCTTCGCCTCCAACTTCACCGTCTTCGCCTCGGGGGTCTTCAGGGAGAGGGTGAGCATCTTGGCTTCGATCGCCTTCGCTTTCCCCTTACCCAGGTCGTCGTGGTTACCGTAGACGTACACGGTCACGTCACCCGTCTTGGCGTCGGCCACCACTTCCAGGTGGTACTCCTCCTCCCCCCACTCCACCACCGGCCCCTTGTGCGGGCCGGTCCCGCCGTCGGCCAGGACCGCGCCGCCGCCGACCAGCGCGGCCGTCGCCAACAGGCCGAGCCACAGGTGCTTCGTCATCGTCGTCTCCTCCGAATCTGGAACGGGAATCTGCCGCGGCGACACTCGCCGCGACCCGAGTCAGCCTGCCGCGGGTCGCAGCGGGATCGGTTCGTTTGCCGGGGTGGGATCGTCGTCCAACCCGTAGGCGGTTGTGTCCGTGTGGGCCAGTGCCGATGCCGTCTTGCCGCTGAACCGCCAGAACAAGCCGGGGTGCAGGAAAAACTCGCAGAACGTGCTGGTGAGCAGCCCGCCGAGGATGACGGTGGCCACCGGGTACAGGATTTCCCGCCCCGGCTTCTGCCCTTCCACCACCAGCGGGATGAGGCCGATGCCGGCGGTGAGGGCGGTCATCAGCACGGGCGAAAGCCGTTCCAGACTGCCGCGTAACACCATCTGCTCGGTGAACCCTTCGCCCTCGGACTTCATCAGGTGGACGTAGTGGGTGACGAGCAGGATGCCGTTCCGCACCGCGATGCCGCCGAGCGAGATGAACCCGACCAGACTGGCCACGGTGAGCGTCTGCTCGGTGACGACCAGCGCCAGCACCCCGCCGATGAACGCGGTCGGGATGGCGTTCAGGATTTGCAGCACCACCCGCGCCGACGGGAAGACGGCGGTGGTGAGGAAGAACGCCCCGGTGCCGGCCACGGCCGTCCACACGGCCCCGTACCGCAGCAGGAACACGCCCGTCGCCACCGCCCCGCCGACGCCGGCGGCGACGAGCATCATCCGCATCGCGCCGGGGGCGGGGAACAGCAGCAGCAGCACGAAGAACATGCTGATGCCGGACAGGGCAGCCAGCACCGCGATCAGTTGGGTGGCCCGCTCCTGGCTCTCGAACTGCCCGCCGTACTCGACCACATACCCTTCCGGCATGGGGACGTTCGCCGCCACCGCCGCCTTGATGTCCGTCACCACCCCGCCCAGGTCGCGGCCGAGGGCGTTGCACCGCACCACGATCCGCCGGCGGACGTTCTCCCGCTTGATCTGGTTCGCCCCCGTGTCACCGCCGGTGAGCGGGGTGATGTCGGCCACGTCTTTCAGCCGCACCTGTCGCCGCGGTGATTCCGGCGGGGCGTCCGGGTCGGGTGGCAGGTCGAGCCGAAGCTCGCCCAAATTGGCCACGTCCACCCGATACGGCTCCTCCAACCGCACCAGCAGGTCGAACCGCCGTTGACCCTCCATCACCTGCGACACCACCTCCCCCCGCACCGCCGTCTGCACGAACTCGCCGACGTACCGCCGGCTCACCCCGTAGAAAGCGAGGTCGTCCGACCGCAGCTTGATGTGAACCTCGTCCACCTTGCGGATCGGCTCGACGGCGAGCGAACTCACCCCCGGCACCCCGCTCACCGCCGCCTTAATCTGGTTGGCCACCCGTTCCAGGGTGTCCAGGTCATCGCCGTACACCTTGATGGCGATTTGCGCCGTGCTGCCGGAGATCATGTGGCTGATGAGGTGCGCCAGCGGTTGCTCCACCTCCACGTCCGCTCCGGCCACTTCTTCCTTCACCACCCGCTGGAGTTCGGCGATCACCTCCTTGCGGTTCTCATGCGCGGACGGGTTGAGTGCGACGACGTACTCGCTGGTGTTCGGCGGCTCGGCGTGTTCGTCCATCTCGGCCCGCCCGGTCTTGCGGACGAAGCTGCGGACGATGGCGTCCGGCTTGTCCGGCGTCACCTGCATCGACCGCAGTTTGGCATCGACGATGGCCGTCGTCTGCTGGGAGGCGGCGAGCGACGACCCGGCCGGCAGGGTGACGTTCACCTGAACACTGCCCTCGTTGAACGCCGGCAGGAAGTCCGCGCCGATGGTGGTCACCCGCCACCCGCAGTATGCCACCACCGCCCACGTCAACAGGAGGAGCAGTCCGGCCCGCCTCATGCTCAGCCGCACCAGATGCCCGGCCAGCCACTTCAACCCCCGCACCAGCAGCCCGTCCTTCTCCCGGTGGACCGCCTTCGACCCAGCCAGCAGGTAGAAGGACAGCACCGGGGTGACGGTGAGGGACACCAGCAGGGAGCCGAGGATGGACACGATGTACGCCACGCCGAGCGGGGCGAACAGCCGCCCCTCGACGCCGCTCAGGGCGAACAGCGGGAGGAACACCAACACGACCACCGCCGTGCCGAACACGATGGCCGACCGCACCTCTTTACTCGCCTCGTACACCACCCGGATGGCGGGTTTCGGGGCCGCGGCGTGGAAGTTCTCCCGCAGCCGGCGGAAGATGTTCTCCACGTCCACGATGGCGTCATCGACCAGCTCGCCCATCGCCACCGCGATCCCGCCCAGGGTCATCACGTTGATGCTCAACTCGGTGCCGGTGACGAGTCCGACCAGCTTGAACACCACCGCCGTCACCGCCAGCGAGAGCGGGATGGCGGTGAGCGAGATGAACGTGGTGCGGACGTTCAGCAGGAACAGGAACAGCACGATCAGCACCAACACCGCTCCGATGACCAGCGCCTCGCCCACGTTCCACACCCCGCGGTCGATGAACTCCCGCAGTTCGTACAGGTCGTCGTCGATCACCACGTCGGCCGGCAGCGACGCCTCCGCCCCCTTGAGCGCCGCCTTCGCCCGGTCGGTGAGGGCGCGGGTGTCCACCCCCGGCTGTTTGGTGACGGTGATCACCACGCCGGGCAACCCGCTCACGCTGGCGTCCCCCCGCTTCTGCTGCGGCCCTTCCGTCACTCGCGCCACCTGTCCGAGCAGGATGGTCCGCTTTGCCGTCGTCCGGACCGGCACCTTGTTCAACTCGGCCACCACCTGCTCCGGCCGCGGGCCGAGCCGCCCGATCACCCGGATCGGCTTCTCCACCCCGCCCGCCTCCGAGTACCCGCCGCTGAAGTTCACGTTGTTGTCGCGGAGCGCCTGCTCGACCGCAGCGAGTGAAACCTTGTGTTCGGCCAGCGCCGCCGGGTCCACCAGCACCTGGTACTGCTTCCGCCCGCCGCCCATCGGGATGGCCTGCGCCACCCCGCTCACCTTCAGCACGGCCGGACGCACCACCCACTCGGCCAGCGTCCGCAGGGCCAGTTGCCGTTGCTCCTCGGACGGGAATGTCACCTCCGCCGCCCGCCCGCCGACGGTCGCCCGAACCGCTTGTGCGCCGTCCGGGTCCACCGCCTGCCACTCCGCCCCGCTCACCGGCACCGGCGTCCAGGCGGCCGGGTTGCGGCGGTCGGTCGGCGTCCAGGCGAACAGGACAGGCATCTTCCCGTCGGCCGTCACCCGCTCGGCGTAGTGCGGGGTGCCGGGGATGGGCACCAGTTCCCCGCCCTTCGGCCCGGCCTGCCGCCGCAGCCCGGTGATGAGGATTTGCCCCATGATCGAACTGACCGGGGCGAGTTGCGGGCGGACCCCGTCGGGCAGGTCGGCGGCGACGGTGGCCAGCCGCTCCTGCACCACCTGCCGGGCCACCCGGATGTCGGTGCCCCAGTTGAACTCGACGAACACCACGCTCAGCCCGGCCCCGGACTGGGTCCGCACATCCTGCACCCCGCCCGCGCCGAGCATGGCCGATTCGAGCGGGTAGGTGACGAGCGTCTCCACCTCCTCGGCCGCGTACCCCGGTGCTTCGGTCATGATGGTGACGCGGGGGCGGTCCAGGTCGGGGAACACGTCGATGGGCAGGGTGGTGGCCAGATACCCGCCGTACCCGAGCAGGCCGAGGGCGGCCACCACCACCAGCGGGCGGTAGCGGAGGGCAAGCTTGATGACGGCGTTCAGCATGGTCGAGTTCCTGTGGTGGTGGCGATCCGAGCGACTCGCTTAGTGGTCGTGGCCTTCGTGCCCGCCGCCCCCGCCGCCGGCCGCGGCCTTCACCGCCCGGTTCAAAGCCGCCGCCTGGTTCCGTACCACGAACGCCCCGCCGGGCAAACTGCCGTCGTTCGCCAGCACCACGTCGGTGCGGTCCTCGTACAGCACCCGCACCGTCTTCCTCACGAACAGGTCGCCGTTCTGCACGAACGCGAACGCCTCACCCCCCTCCCGCACCACCGCCCCGGCCGGCAGCACCAGCACGGCGTCCCCGACCTTCTCCACCGGCACCCGCAGCCGCACCCGCTGGCCGGGCCGGTACCGCCACACGAAGTGCGTCTTGCCGTCGCGGTCGAAGGTACGGGGCACGTTGTCCAGCGGCAGGTAGAAGGCGAACGTAAGGGTGGCCGGATCGACCTCGTTGGCCAGGTGCTCAATCACCAGCGGCGGCTGTTCCGGCCAGTCGCCCGGCTTCTCGTCGGCGAACTCGGCCGGCACCGGCGTCCTCGCCTCGGCCAGTTTCGCCAGGGCGAGCGCCTCCGACTTGAACGCCTGCCCCTCGACGAACAGCTTCTGGTGGCGGGCGAGCAGGGCGAGGGACTGCCCGGCCTGGACCGCCTCGCCGAGCGTCACTTTCAGCTTCTGCACCTCGTACACCGTCGCCGCCTTCTTGCCGGTCGTCGGCGCCGGCTCATCGTCGTCAGCGGGCGGGGCGTAAACGACCATCTCCGTCACCGGGATGCCGTCCTGGATTTGCTTGATCTCGGTGGCGGTCAGCCCGAACGCTTGCAGTTGCCGCCGAAGCCCGTCCACCTGGGCGACCGCCCGTTTCAGCTTGTTCTCCGGCTCAACCAGCGTCACCGGCGCCACCACCTTTTCAGCCACCTGTTTGGCCGTCCGGTCGCGGTCGGCGGTCGCGATGGCCAGTTCCTTCCCCGCCGCTCCCAAGTCCCGCTGCCAGCCGAGAACCACGTCGCTCACCACCCGCATAGTGAACAGCGGTTGGCCGGCCGCCACCGCGACCCCTGGCTTGGCGTGGACCTTCTCCACCACCCCGGCGAACCGGGCGGCCACCCCGCGGTCGCTCTCGCCGGGGCGGTCTGCCACCACACCGGGGATGAGCAGTTTCCGCCAGTACGGTTCGGGCGCGATCACATCCACGTCGAGCTTCAGGTTCTTCTGCGCCTGGGCGGAGAGTTTCACCCGGTCGCCGGCCGGCCCGTGGTCATGGCCTTCGTGCCCGCCGCCCTCGTCGTGGGCGTGTCCTCCGGCCGGCTTCGCCGCCTTTTCCGGGAATGCGTAAGGCACCCAGCGGTCGCGGGTGAGGAAAGCGGCCGCGCCCACCCCGCCGAGCGCGACAACGGTGACTGCCGGGCCGATCCAGCGGCTGACGTTCATAGGTTCCTCCGGTGTGCGAGGCACACGGGAAGCGGGTGATGGAAGAGAGCAGACGACGGACGGGCAGCCGCACCCGGATCACCGGCACGGGCGTGAAATGACGTGAGCTAGTTCAGCAGGCGGGAAACGGCCAGGAACAGCGGAACAGACGAATGCAGCCGGCCCGGTGGGGGTTCCCCACTCCGAACCGTCAGCAAGAGGAACGAGATGTTGGCGGGCACAGGAGCGGTCAAGGCAGGGGCATCGAACCACAACCCACAAGTCGGGTCGTCGGTCACCCGCGGGCCGGTGTGCGCAACGCGGATGGCGATATGACACGAACAGGGGCACGGATCGTCGTTATCCGCCGGGGTGCCGTCTTGGTCGTGAGGTTCGCCGGGGACGACCGGCTCATCCTGGTGTTCGTCCGCCGTAGCGGATGGGGCGTGCTCGGAGTGGTCGCACGCACACACCTGGGGCGGCATCGCCACCAGCAGGCACAGCAGCACGACCAGCAGACTCCGGTTCACACGGCCCCTCGAATGGTGTCCGACCTCACTGCCAGTATCGGGCGACCCGGCCCGGTGTCAATCGGTACAACGTAATACGGGTTCATTTCGCCGGCCCTTTCGCCGGCCACGTTTCTTCGAGCAACAGACCGGACAACTCCGCCGCCGACCGCCACGCCTCGCCGACCGCCCGGTTGTATTCCAGCTTGGTCTCGACCACCGACCGTTGCGCCACGAACACCTTGAGCGGTTCGACCACCCCCTTGTCCAGCTGCAGCCGAACGAAGGAGAGGTTCTCCTCGGCTTTCGGGATGACGGCGGATTTGTACCGTTCGGCACGGGCTTTCGCCGCCGCATAAGTCCGGTACGCTGTGACCAGCCGGTCGGCGAGCGCGTTCTGAGTACGGGTCACGTCCATCACCGCCGCCGTCACCTCCACCCGCGCCGCCCGGATGTTCCCCTGGTTGCGGTTGCGGATCACCAGCGGCACACTCACCCCCACCGCCCAATCGTTCGAGTGGTTCTGGTTCTGGCGGGTGTACCCGACGGACCCGGTGACGTTCGGGACGAGTTCGGCCTCCGCCCGCCGCACCGCCGCCTGCGCCCGATCCACCGCCACCGCCGCGCTCCGGGCTTCGGGGTGGTACTCCATCACCGCATCGCGGGCTTGTTCCAGGTCGTACTCCGGGAGCGGGGCGGCCAGATCGACGGCCAGCGGGCCGACCGCCGCCCGCGCATCCCCCACCGCCACCGCCAGTCGCCGCTCGGCGGCCGGAAGTTCCCGCAGCACCGACTCCTGTTCCGCCCGGAACCGTTCCAGGTCGAGTTCCAGCGGCACCACGTCGGCACGGGTGAGGACGGCGTTCGGAGCCTTCTCCGCCTTCTGTGCCTGCTCGACCGACTTCTCGGCGATGCCCACCACCTCGGCCAACACCTCTGCCCTCTGTCGGAGGGCGGCAAGGTCGTAAGCGGCCACTCTCACCGCCGCCGCCACCGCGTACCGCTCGCCCAGGGCGTCGAGCGCCGCCCGGTCCATCTCCTTCGCCGCCACCGCTTGGCCGAGCGACAGCTTGCCCCCGAGGACGAACTCCTGGCTCAACGACGGGCTGAGCAGGCCCATCGGCCCGGTGCGATCGCCCAACTCGTCGGCGGCGAAGCTGAACACCGGGTTCGGCCGCAGACCGGCCTGCACCACCCGCCCGCTGGCCGCTTCCACCAGTGCGTTCGCCCGCGCCAGGCGCGGGTTGCCGGCGAGCGCCGACTGCACCAGTGCGTTCACGTCCGATGCCGCAGGAGGAGAGGGGGAGGCCGCAGGCGGGATGATCGCCTGTGTTTGAACCACGTCCGATGCCGGCCGTTGGGCGGTGCGCACTGCCGACCGCGGACCGGCAGGCGTGACGGACACCGACACCGGCGGATCGGTTGTGACGCTTCGGGGTGAGGTCGCGCACCCGGCCCCCAGGCCGAGTATCCCCAACCACGCAGCGGCACGAATGGAGCGAAGCGAACGGGTCATGACGCACCCCCGAACCGAACAGATGTTGAACGAGCAGAAACGGAGGGGGCGTCGGCGCTACAACCGCAGCGCGCAGAGGCAGTGCAGTCGTAGGCGCGGGGAATGCCCAACTGGATCATTCGGCGAGAACGAGACGTGGACTGGCTGAGGCATTTCGCAGCCTGACACGACGAGCATTCCGCTCGACACATCGAGGCACGAAAGACGGTCGTGTGCCGGGACGGTCGCCGGCAACTTCTCGCACACGCTGCAATGGTGCGGCTGATCGCTCGCCGGTTCAGGGTGTTCGTCCGCGGTAGGTGACTTGCTAACCGCTAGGACTTCAGCGGTTGAAGCGAGGTGGGCATGACGACAACAGCGGCGGGGTGTCGCCGGCTCGTTTCGCTCGACTATCGCGGCCTTCTTCTCGACGACCCTGCAAACGCAGACGCCGGGCGGCATCACCGCGAAGAAGGAGCATAGAGTAAGCAGCAGCGAACGCACAGGTTCACCCGGACGGGTCGTCATCCTCCTCTTTATCGTCGGCAGAACCGTCACAGCTTTTGCAAATATCAGTTGTCGATGACCGAGGAACTGAGAGAGACAAGTCGAGTGACGGAGGAGGAGGGTGTACCGAGGTTCGGTTGCGGGCGAGGTACGACAACGAGCCGCCGTCGATCGAAGAGGAGAAGAAAGACGGAAAGAAGTGACCGGCTTGGCTGACAGTGAGCAGTACAATGGCCGGCGGTTGGGCTTCGCCAACCGCCGACCAGCAGGCAGACCGGCCCCGAACCCTATCGCTGGTGTGTCGTGAACCCGGACGACCTCCCACTTCCGTACCTATGCACCTTCTCCAAGGCGGCCGAGTTGAGTAGCTTCACCGCCGCAGCGAAAGCACTCGGTTTGACTCAGGGGGCAGTCAGCCAGAGAATCCACTTTTTGGAGCGGGCACTGAACGTGAGTCTGTTCGACCGCCGCGGGGGGCGAGTGACGGTGACGGGTGCGGGGCGGACGCTATACACCTATGCCCAGCGGATTGACGAGTTGCTACGCGAAGCCCGGCGGGAGGTGTCGGGCCACGAACCGCCGCCTGCCAGCGATCTGGACATCGCTGCCAGTTCCATCCCCGGCGAACACCTCCTGCCAAGCCTCCTTGCCGGGTTCAGTCGCAAGCACCCCCACGTCCGGGTGCGGGCCAGCGTGACCGACAGCTTGGCGGTCGCCGATCAGGTGGAGCGGGGCCAGGTGAGCGTGGGGTTGGTCGGGCGGAAGGTGGACCGCCCACACCTGGCGTTTCGCTACCTCGCCCACGACCGGCTGGTGTTGGTCGTGCCCCCTGGACACCCTCTCACCCGATCGAAGGCGGTGACGGCGGACCAGTTGGCCGAACACCCGCTTGTGGTACGGGAGGCCGGGTCGGGATCACGGCACTGTTTCGAGCAGGCGATGGAGCGAGCCGGGTGGTCATGGACCGATCTGCGGGTGGCCCTGGTGCTCGGGAGCAACGAGGCCATCCGGGGGGCGGTCGGGCGGGGTATCGGCGTGGCTGTCCTGTCGGAGTATGCTGCCCATCCCGACACGGGCGCCGACCGCCTGATCGCACTCCCGCTGGCCCTCTGCTGCGACCGCGACATGTACCTGGTGCAGGACCGGCGGCGGGTGCTGTCGCTCCCCGCCCGCCTGTTCCTGAACTACCTCGACTCCCACCCACTCCCGGCCCGCCTGTCATAAGCGGCGCTAATGCCCCGCTCACTCCCTATCAGCGGGGGTCGCTCACGCTCATTCCCGCCCACACGTAAGTTGCTACGGTCGGACCTCTATATCCCGGAGCCGCGACGATGTTCCGCACCATGACCCGAACCGCCATTTCAATTGCACTCCTCTTGCCCCTGCCCGCCCCCTTCTCTGCCCAATCGTCCGGACACGACAAAGGGAAGAAGGAGGAGATGTCAGCCATCCACCGGCCGGACGACCTGAAGTGGCAGGACGGCCCTCCCTCCCTCCCGCCTGGGGCCAAGATCGCTGTCCTCGAAGGGGACCCGGCCAAGGAAGGGCCGTTCGTGTTCCGGGTGAAGGTGCCGGACGGCTACCGCATCCCACCGCACACCCACCCGAAGGCGGAACGGGTGACTATCATCTCGGGCGCCTTCCACCTCGGAATGGGCGACACGTTCGACATGAAGAAGGTTGAAGTGTTGCCGGCGGGCACCTACGGGACGTGGCCGGCCGGGATGAAGCACTTCGTGTGGGTGAAGGGGGAGACGGTGGTGCAGTTCCACGGCGACGGCCTGTGGAAAATCGAGTACGTCAACCCGGCCGATGATCCCCGTAGCAAGAAGAAGTAGATTCAGTACGGATTCGGGGGTGCCGCCAATTCCACGAAGTGGCGCCCTCGGCACCACCTGACCATGTTGTTCCTGGCAGTGATGTGGTGCTTGCGATCAGTTGCTTACGTTACCCGGAAATACCCGGAAACCCCCACCCTAACCCGGAAATCATGGGGATTCTTGCAACGCTTCACCGCCCTTGCAAAGCGGTCGAAACGTGGTAAAGTGCTGGAAATTCAGCCTTCTTCTGGCTCCTGCCGGTGGGGTGGAGTGCGGCCTGAAAATCGCTAGGTCCCCGGTTCAACCCCGGGACTGCCCACTCGACGAAAACCCTTCCGCCGAAGCGTTTCACGCTTAACCCCGGACTCCCGGGCGCGGCTTCCAAACCGGGCGAACTGTGGAATGGTTCCACAGTTCGCGGTCAGGAACCGCCAGCGTGAGCACCCGCCGCAAATCTACCCCGTCGTACCTGCCCCACAACCAGTCCGGCCGCGGCCGCGCCGTCTGGACCGACGCCCTCGGCGTCAGGCAGCAGAAACTGCTCCCCGGCCCGTTCGACTCGCCCGAGTCACTCGCCGCCTTCGCCAAGCTGCAACTCGAACTGGCCACCGCCCCGCTCCCCGGCTGCCAGACCGCCCCAGCCACCATCAGCGTGAACGAGGTACTGCTCGCCCACCTCACCCACGCCGAGCGGCACTACCGCCGGGCGGACGGAAGCCTGACGCATGAGGTGGACGAGTACCGGCTCACCTGCCGGTACGTCCGCGAACTGTACGGCACCACCCCGGCCGCCGAGTTCGGTCCGCTCGCCCTCAAAGCGGTGCGGCAGAAGTTCATCGACGTGGGCTGGTGCCGGTCGCTGGTCAACCAGCGGATCGGGCGGGTGAAGCGGATCTTCAAGTGGGCGGCCGGCGAGCAACTCGTCCCGGTCGCCGTCCACCAGGCGCTGGCCACCGTCCAGGGACTGCAACGCGGCCGATCGCAGGTGCGAGAGTCCAAGCCGGTCGAGCCGGTGCCGGACGCGGTGGTGGACGCCACCCTGCCCTTCCTCAACCGGCAGGTGGCCGGGCTGGTGCAGTTCCAGCGGCTGACCGGGTGCCGGCCGGGGGAAGCGTGTGCCGTCCGCTGGTGCGACCTGGACTCATCGGGGGCGGTGTGGGTGTACCGCCCGCCGCAGCACAAGACGGCGTGGCGGGGGAAGGACCGCGCCGTCGCCGTCGGCCCGAAGGCCCAGGAACTGTTGCAGCAGTTCAAGCCGAACGACGCCAGCACCTACATCTTCTCCCCGGCCCTTGCTGTCGCCGAACTGCACGCCGAGCGGGGGGCCAATCGGAAGACCCCGCGGTTCCCGTCGCACTTGGCCCGGAACGCCACCACGCGGAAGAAGAAGCCCGAGCGCACCCCGGCCGCCGTCTACTCGGTGAGCAGCTACGGTCAGGCCATCGACCGGGCGTGTGACAAGGCGTTCCCGCCCCCGGCCCCACTCGCCCGTCGGGAGGGGGAATCGGAAGCGGAGTGGTGGGAGCGGCTGAGCGATGAGCAGAGGAAGGAGGTGGAGTTGTGGCGGAAGTCACAACGCTGGCACCCGAACCAGTTGCGGCACCTGTTCGCCACGGTGGTCCGCAAGGAACACGGATTGGAAGCCGCCCAGGTGCTGCTCGGCCACGCCCGCGCCGACGTGACCCAGGTGTACGCCGAACGGGACGGGGAACTGGCCCACCGGGTCGCCGAGTTGATGGGGTGAGCAATTCGGCTCGGGGGGCGGGTTTGCCAAAACAAACCCACCGCGCCGGTTCAGTCGCCGTTCATGATGACGTGGAGGTCGGCCACCGCCGGCGGGGGCACGAACACCCCACCCCGCCGGGCTTGCAGGCGTTCGAGTTCGTGCAGGGTGGAGGTGAGTTGGGCGTGCAGGTGCTTCTCGTACTTGATGATGCGATCCGTCGCCGCGTCGGGCGGGATGAGCGCCGTCGCCGCCAACCGCTCGGCCTCCGCGTCCAGCCGGCGGTTGAGGGCAAGCACTTCTGCCTCCCGACGTTTCACCCCGCTGGCGAACCCGGCCGCCCGGCTGTCGAGCGTCCGCAGCAACTCCGCCCGGAACTCGTCCGCCGGCCAGTCCGTCGCAGCGGCGTAGTAATCGAGAGCGGCCAGGAACTTGTCCCGCGGCCACGCCTCATCCTTCGGCCGATCCGCTGCAAATCCCAGACGGTCGAGGAACGAACGGTCGCTGCACCAACGCGGTTCGTACTGCCGGATCGGGCAGTCGAGCGCCAACGTGTGCGCCTCCCCCAGGAGTGCCCGAACCGGCTTCGCCGGTAGCAGTTCGCTGTCGCTCTCAGCCAGGACGCGGCGAAGGAACTCGGCGTCGGCGCGGACGGCGAAGACCCGTTCCCGCGCCCGGCGGAGTTCCTGCTCGGCCATGAGCAGTTGGCTGTCGCGGTTGTGGTGCCGGTTGGGGATCGGGAACACATCCGGCGGTAGCAGCCCGCTATCCTCCATCGCCGCGACGGTGTTGGCCGCCTCGTACTTGGCCAGCCGAGCCAACCGCCACACCAGCAGCGCTACCCGTTCGGCCATCGTGTGTTCGAGCAACCCGACCGGGCCGAGAGAATCGATCATCCCTTGCCGGTGAGCGTGCCAATCGGCAGCACTCTCACCCGGAACGACCGGCACCTGAGCGAAGACGCCGTGTCGGATGGCGTTTTGGGTCACGACGAGCTTCCCGGCCGCGGTACGGGGGCCGGTTGAGAGCAGTGCGTTTCGTCGGTTGGCTGCGATTCTTGCCGGACTACTCATGGGACCGACCCCGCTATTGCCGAAAGGACCTTTCCTTGTCAAGATACCATCGCGGGTCTGCACCACGGAAGTGAAGGTTCGCGTTCAAGTTCATCGCGGTTGTCGGCTACCCCTTCTTTTTTGCATCTGCTTCCGACTCTTCCACCCCCATTAGCCGAGGACAGGCTCCATGTCCCGTCAACCCAATGATCCCGCCCGTTTCAACTTCGACCTCGCCGCGGTGTTTCAAGCCGCGGTGGAATACGGTCGAATCGTGCATAACGAACCGGCTGAAATGGATCGTGAGGTGACTACACGCGCCCGCCTGCTCGCCGCCCTCAACCCCCGCCACCGGCTGTTCGGCACGGACCCGCAGTTCCGCCTCGAAATCGCCCGTCCGGGAATGTGTCCGCGGGCGGTCACACCGCACCATTTCGACGAGGTGGATCTCTCCCTCTCGCTGCCCACGGAAGACGCCCGGACTGCCCTCAAAACGATCGCGGCGGCGACCATCCTGTTGTCAGGTGAAAAGCAGGACCGAGAACGCGGCCGAGAGTTGCTCGGCTCGGGGGTTTGGTTGCTGTGGCAAGGCATGGGCGAAGCGGACCGGGCACAGGTGAACTCACGGTTGCCTGAGGCGATACGTCTCTGGCGGTGGAAGCGAACCGCAGAGGGAGTTCCAGCCCCCCACACCGGCCCCACCCACACGAAGGCGAATGGTCTCGGCAACATCGACCTGGCAGGTTGGCGGTGGCTGAGCGGTGAGGCACTCCTGAACGAATTCGATCGATCCGAATGGCACTTCCTGAGCGAGTAACCCCGTTGCCGACGGGGGGATAGGCATGGGGCCTCCTGGTTTCGAGGATGAGGGTGTCACCGCCACATCCGCCGGCCAGGAAGCCCCACGATGGCTCATCGTACCCGCTCCCGCACCCGCTGCCAGATCCACGCCCTCCGCCACCGCTTCGCCCAGCGGGACGACCTGCCGTTCGCCGACGTGCTGCCCGCCGAGCGGGTCGAGCGGGCCCTCCGCCGGGAAGGGGCGTCGTGGCGGGAGCAGGTGTTCACACCCGCCCTCACCGTGTGGGCATTCCTCACCCAGGTGATCGATCCGGGCGGCTGTTGCCGGCTGGCCGTGGCCCGCGTCATGGCCTGGTTGGTCGCCCACGGGCAGCCGGCGTGCGGGGCGGGGACGGGCGGGTACTGCAAGGCCCGCGGTCGGCTGCCCGACGGACTGTTCCCCCGCCTCGCCCGCGAGACCGGCCGGGCGTTGCACGACGCCGTGCCCGACGGGTGGCGGTGGAGGGGGCGGCGGGTGCTCATCGCCGACGGCACCGGGGTGAGCATGCCGGACACGCCGACCAACCAGCGGGAGTACCCGCACCCCGGCTCGCAGGCCCCCGGCGTGGGGTTCCCGCAGATCCGCCTCGTCGCCCTGTTCTGTCTGGCGTGCGGGGCGGTCCTGGATGCGGCGATGGGGCCGAGCCGGGGCAAGCAGTCGGTGGAGAACGCCCTCCTACGGGCCATCGCCGGGGGCGTGCCGGCCGGGAGCGTGCTGTTGGCCGACCGCTACTTCGGCGGGTGGTTCGACCTGGCGTTGTGGCGACAGCAGGGGGTGGACGTGGTCACCCGCATCCACCAGGGGCGGGCGGCCGACTTCCGCCGGGGCCGGCGGTTGGGACCGGGGGATCACGTGGTGCGGTGGCCGAAGCGGCAGCGGCCGGGGTGGATGGACCGGGCGACGTCCCTCTGGTTGCCGGACGAGTTAGTGGTGCGGGAGGTGCGGGTGCGGGTGGCCCAGCCGGGGTTCCGCACGCGGGTGCTGGTGGTCGTCACCACCCTGACCGACCCGGCGGTCAGGGCGGAGGAGTTGGCCGAGTTGTACCGGGCGCGGTGGCAGGCGGAGACGACCCACGCAGACGACCCGTCAAGTGACCGGTGGGTCGCCACCGGGCGGATCGGCTACCATCGACGTGACGGCGTTGCTCGAACTGGCCGCGTGGTGCCGGCAACGCCTCGACG
>JALHQU010000038.1 GCA_022841795.1 Fimbriiglobus sp. | reverse complement strand
CAGTTCCTGCACGACAGCAAGTACCTGCACCGCGACCTGTGCCCGCGGAACGTGATGGTCACCCAGCACGGGGTGGTGAAGCTGATCGACTTCGGCCTGACCATCCCGTACACGCCGGAATTCTGCCAGCCGGGCAACCGCACCGGCACGGTGGACTACCTGGCCCCGGAGGTGATCAAGCGGAGCACCACCGACCACCGGGTGGACATGTTCGCGCTGGGCGTGACCGCCTACGAGCTGTTCACCAACTTCATGCCGTGGGAGAAGTCGCTCAACTCGGAGGAGACGCTCCGCCGGCGGATGAACACCCCGCCGCGGCAGGTGAAGCAGCTCAAACCGGACATCGAGGACGACCTGGCCGCCCTGCTGATGAAGGCGATCAGCGTGGACCGCAACGGGCGATACAACACCGCGACGGAGATGAAGGCGGCGCTACTGGCGCTCAAGCGGCAGGATTATTGACGGTGATCGACTGCGTTCAGACGCCGCTCCAAGTACGCTCCAACATTAACTGCGCCGGAAGGCGGGTGCCTGCTGCAACGCTTCATTCTGCCAGCCGTTACTGCGATTCTATCAAGACACGTAACGCTTCGACGGACAACATCGGACGGCTTTTGTGCAGCATCCGGTGGCAGTTTGCGCACACTATGGCCAAGTCTCGTAAACGAGTGCGGTGCCCCTCTTCGAGAGTTTTGAGAGGCATGCGGTGATGGCATTCCGCGAACCCACTGCCAAGCGAGCCGTAGACTCGGCTAAAGTCGAAGTCGCAGACTTCGCACGCCAACATCCCGAACTTCGCCAACACGCTCTCCTTCTTACACTGAACCGCCCGCTGGTTCCGCTCCTTACGACGGTGGAGGTGGTACTTGACCACCCCTTCCTCGAAAGCGTCCTCGATTGCCCGCTCAGGTTCGATACCTACAGGGTACCGAAATAACTGGTCGAGGATTGGTCCGAAGGTCGGGTATCGATTCTGATATGCACTGATGATCTGATCGACTCGGTCAGCCCCCAGCAAGTGAACAGTAGCGATACCAAAGAAGAACCGATCCAGATCGATGGGCAGATCAACAATCCAATTGACGAGCCGCGCGTGTGGGAGCCGTTTGCTCATGCTCGGATTCTTTGGTGAGCCAGGTGGCAGGTATTCGCTCCTCACGACACCTATTCCAACGGCTCGACTACGACCCTGGTTGGCAACGACTAAATCCGATGGTTGGACGACGTGGGCGAATCGCCAGATGGACTGAGCGGCACCCACACCATCCCCCGGACCACCTCCGAGGGCGCGTTGGATCTCCTCCTCACTGCTGAAGGTGTTGTAGTCGTTCAGGCGCCTCCAGCCGAGAGCGATACACCCTAGACTTCGACACATCCCCCAGTGGCTCGCGGCGCGACCGGGGGCAATCTTCCACACGTTGCCCATCGGACTTCCCCAGCACATGGGACTTCAGCCGCCGAAATTGTGTATATGCGGATCGGCCGAAGCGGTTTGGGTGGGTCTACATGACGCGATAACTCGATTTTGAATCGTATCCCGGAGTTCGATGCCAGTCAACAGCTTGGTGTCGTGCCCGGTTCTACTCCTGCCTTTCGACCGCGGGGCGGCGGGGCTTGTCTCGCTCCGCTCGACGGCGGCCCGCCCTACTAAGCCGGCCTCTGGTAGGGCGGGCCGAACTGACCGTAAGGTCGGTGAGCCCCGCCGCCGGTTCTGGGCGAACCCGGCCCGCCAGGGCCGCGGGTGCGAGCCAGTTCCCGCACGCACCCACCGACCTGGCGGCCGGGGTTCGCCAAACCCACCGCAGGCTCACGTCGCGCCGTTCGCCAGGAACGGCACGCCCCGTAGGGTGGGTCCGGTCCTCACCGGACCGGACCCACCCTACGGGGTCACCGGCGGGCCGCCGGTGCCACGAACATATGGGACAAATTTCCACCGATCCGCTTGACTTTCGATAACTGTACATGATAATACTAGATACATGCGTCCAAAACGAGGGCCAGTCATGTTCGCCGTCATCCCGAACCGTGTTGCCCCGTACCTGAACGAACCGAAGAAGTCCCTGCCGCCGATGCCGGCCACCCGCGAGGGGCGGGAAGCGGTGCTAACCGACGCGGTGTTCGCCGCCATCGCCGCCCTGCAAGGGCTGCTCACGCACCACGACCCAAAGGTGGTGATGCGGGCGGCCGAGATGATCCTGAACCTGGAGACCACCCGCCAGCGGCACGGCAGGGCGATGATCGGGATGGAGTCGCATCGGGAATGTACTCCGCACCCTTCGGGTGCGGTTGATCCGAAGCCGCACCCGGAGGGTGCGGAGTACATTCCCGATGACCTGCCGGATGAGCCGGACGACGCGCTCATCGAAGTGGTGCGGTCGGGGCTACAGGAAGATGCGGACGAGAAGGGTACCGGCGAGAAAGTGACGTGGGCGAAGGCGAAGCAGGCCGCGCGCGACGGGCTGGCGTTCCTTCGCCAGCAGGCGTGCGGCACTCACCCAGCCGCCCACGCGGCGGCGACCACCGCCGCCGTTTCCACCCGCAGTACCCGCGGACCGAACGACAGAGGACGCCACCCCGCCGCGGTCGCCGCGGCCACTTCCTCCGCGCTGAACCCGCCTTCCGGTCCGATCGCGAGGGCCACACCATGAGCCAGTTCGCCCTTCGCCACCCCCGCCGCGTCCGACCCGCCGGCGGTGTGCAACAGGAACCGGGCCGGCGGCAGGTCCGGGCGGGCGAGGAAGTCGGCGAGCTTCACCGGCGGATCGACCGCCATCAGCACGTTCCGCCCGCACTGTTTGCTGGCCTCGATGACGGCCCGCGTCAGCTTCTCGGCCTTCGCCTCCTTCGGCTGCACGACCGACCGGGCGGTGACGAGCGGCACGAACCGGGTCGCCCCGACCTCCACCAGCTTCTCGATCAGGTAGTCGGCCCGGTCACCCTTCGGCAGCGCGGACCCGACGACGACGGGGAAGGGCGGCTCGCGGTTCACCGCCTCGCGGGACAGCACGGTCAGCACCGCCAGTTTCTTGCCGGTGGACACCACCTCAGCCGGGTACTCGTGGCCGTCGCCGTTGAACAGGGTGACGCGGTCGCCGGGGGCGAACCGGCGGACGGCGGTGAGATGGTGGGCGTCGTCCCCGCGGAGGACGAACTCGCCGGGGGCGAGCGGGTCCGGGGTGTAGAAGCGGTCGGCCATGACACTATTCCCCCTCTCCCCGTCGGGGAGAGGGCAAGCTCGGCGTTCGCCGAGCGCGGGAGAGGGGTCTTTCTGAATCGCCCCTCACCCGCCACGACCTGCGGTCGTGACGACCTCTCCCCAACGGGGAGAGGTGGAAGAGGCAAATCGCTCGAAGGGTCAGCGTTCGCCGGTCGGCTTGGCGGGCGGGTCGGACGCCGGCTCGGTGTGCGTGGCCGGGGTGACGTCGGCCGTCTTGCCCTTCGCCCGCGGGTCGCCGTCCCCACCCGAGTTCGGGGCGAACGGCATGGGCAGGCGGGGCAGTTCCTCGCCGGCCAGTTCGGTGCGGCGGCGGATGGACCCGCTGCTGAACGGCCCGGCGCCGAACACCCACCAGTCCTTGAGCGTGCTGCGGGAGTCCACCAGCCCGGACTGCCACACCGCCTCGCCGGTCTGCCGGTTGTACGCGAACACCGCCAGCTTCGCCACCCCCTTCATGTCCGTCTTCTTCATCAGGGCGATTTCCGGGAGCTGCGTCGGCTGGCCGACCATGACCGCCGGCACGGACATCTGCGGGGTGCCGAGGAGCAGGCTGTTGCGGTCGGTGCCGACCGCCCCGGACCGGGCCTCGACCACGTACTTCGCCTGCTTGCGGTCCTCCAGCAGCCGCGCCCCGTGGGCGAGCAGGTGTTGCCGGAGCGAACTGATGACGTACCCCTTGTCCACCGTGCCGTCGAGGTACTGGGTGTCCAGGAACACCTCCTTGCCGGTGAGCGCGGAGCAGTCGATCTGGGCGACGGCGTTGTCCACCGCCTGCGACACCAGCAGCATCTCGGTGGCCGCCCGCTGGGTGTCGGTCATGCGGGTGGTGCCGCACCCGGCGACGGCCAGGGCGAGGGCGACGACAACGAGGGTACCCCGCCGGGTCATGGGCGGCGCGTCTCCGGTGGGTGAATTCGCTTGAACAGTCCGCAGGAACGCGGGACTATAACCGGGAGTTCGGGGCGGTCAACCCCGGCCGAAGTTACACCCCTCACCCCCCGGCCCCCTCTCCCACGGGCGGTTCCCGCTAACGCGGAACCTGGGGAGAGGGGGAGAGAAGACCGACCCTCTTCCCAGCCCGGCGTCAGCCGAGCGCCCGTGGGAGAGGGGCCGGGGGCGAGGGCGATAGGCCATCGCCTAACGGAGTTCCTCAATGTCCGATCTCACCCTCTCCCGCCGCCGGTTCCTTACTGCGGGTGCCCTGCTCACCCTGCCCGCCGCCACCTACCGGGCGGCGTTCGCCGCCGACGTGAAGCCGAGCGAGAAGGTCCGCATCGGCAGCATCGGCGTGGGCAACCAGGGGTTGCCGAACATGAAGGCGTTCCTGAAGCTGGCGAGCGTGACGGCGGTGTGCGAGGTGGACACGAAGCGGCTGGCGGACGCGGCGGCGGCGGTGGAGAAGGCCGGCGGCAAGCCGCAGACGTTCCCCGACTACCGCAAGCTGCTGGAGAGCAAGGACGTGGACGCGGTGTGCGTCACCACCCCGGACCACTGGCACGCGCTCCAGACGATCCACGCCTGCGAGGCCGGCAAGGATGTGTACTGCGAGAAGCCGCTCACGCTGACGGTGGCCGAGGGGCGGGCGATGGTGGACGCGGCGCGGAAGCACAAGCGGGTGGTGCAGACCGGCAGCCAGCAGCGGAGCGACGCCCGGTTCCGGCAGGCGTGCGAGTTGGTGCGGAACGGCTACCTGGGCAAGATCACGACGGTGAAGGTGGGGCTGCCGAAGCCGAACTGGACGGACCGGGCGAAGGCGCCGGTGCCGGACGCCGACCCGCCGAAGGAACTGGACTTCGACACCTGGCTCGGGCCGGCCCCGCTGCTCAAGTACAACGCGAACAAGGTCCACTACCTGTTCCGCTTCTTCTGGGACTACAGCGGCGGACAGCAGACCAACTTCGGCGCCCACCACCTGGACATCACCCAGTGGGCGCTGGGCATGGACGAGAGCGGGCCGACGACGATCGAGGGCACGGCCAAGTTCCACCCGCAGGGGTGGTACGAGACGCCGGACTGGACGCAGATCACGTACACCTACGCCAACGGCACGACCGTGCTGTGCGGGCAGGATTACAAAGGCGGCTGCACGTTCGAGGGCGAGAAGGGCACCATCTTCGTGGACCGCGGCAAGATCGAGATCACCACCGGCGGGGAGAAGCAGGACGCGGCGAAGGTCGGCAGCGGCGGGGGCATCAAGCTGTACGAGAGCGGCAACCACCACCAGAACTTCCTGGACTGCGTGAAGAGCCGCAAGCCGCCGATCTGCGACGTGGAGATCGGCCACCGCAGCGCGACCGTGTGCCACCTCGGGAATATCGCGATTCGCACCGGGAAGAAGATAACCTGGGACGCGGCCAAGGAGACGATCGTCGGCGACGCGGACGCGGCAAAATGGCTGTCGAAGGAGTACCGCAAGCCGTGGAAGCTGGCGTGACGGTAGGGCGTGTGGCGGGGAAAAGCGACGGATCTGGCGGATTGGCCTCGCTTTTCCCCGCCGCGCCGCGTATAGTTCGGGAGTGATGTGGGTCTAACAGCTCACTTTCCCAACGAATGATGACTTCCCATTCGCTCCGACAGATCGTGGTGCCGCCGCTCCGAGTTCCCCTCCGACCGTCGCTCCCCGTGTCCAACGACTGAAGAAGCCAACCGCAGCCGGGCGTGTGCCCGATGCGTGTCACTTCGTTTGCCGGCCGACGCAGCGTCGGCCGGTCGGTTCTTCGCATGCGGCCGGGACACGGTCGCACAAGGTGATTCATGAGCAAGAAGTTGTACGTCGGAAACCTGGCGTTCGGCACGACCGACGCCGACCTGTCGGAACTGTTCGGGCAGTACGGGCGGGTGGTGTCGGCGCAAGTGGTGATGGACCGGGACACCGGCCGCAGCCGCGGGTTCGCGTTCGTCGAGATGGGCGAAGGCGGGGACGCCGCCATCCAGGCGACCAACCAGGCCGAGTTCCAGGGCCGCAACCTGACGGTGAACGAGGCCAAGCCTCGGGAAGACCGTCGGGGCGGTGGCGGTGGTGGGGGCGGGTACGGTGGTGGCGGTGGCAGCCGCCGCTACTAACCGCCTAACATGTCGGTAACATTCGACCTCCCCGCGTCCGCCCGAGCCAGTCTCGGCCGCCCCGCGGGGAGTTCTGTTTAGCCGGATGACGAGCCGTGACCGACGACACCACATCCCGCACCGCCGGACCGCAGAAGCGGCCAGACCGCGTTCTTCTCCTGCTCGCCGCGATCGTCGGCGGGCTTGTCGGCATGTGCGGCTGGGCGGCCTTGTTCTGGGGCTTCCTGCACACCTTGTTCCACGGGCCGGTTCTGGCTGGCACCCTGCCGGTGCGGTACGCACCAGCCGCGACAATCGATCTGCCGATTTCCGTCGAGGCGGTCGCGTCCGTGGTGGCGTTCGCACTGCCGCTGCCGCTGGTGCTGATGATCGTGTTCGACCGCCCGCGGTTGCGGTGGTGGGCGTGGCTCGGGTTCGCGGTGTTCGTCGGCGGGGTGCTGGGCGGCGGGGTGATCGCGCTCAACCCGAACTGGTACGGGGTGGAACTGGCCGCGTCGGTGCAGGGCGGGTGGGTATGGGCGTGCGGGCTGGGGTTGCTGATCCGCCGGCTGGCCGCAAGTTTGTTTCGTGGCACCGGCGGCCCGCCGGTGGGCTTCAACACCGGCGGGCCGCCGGTGCCACGGAAGAAGAAAGGCTAGATCGCCTCCGGGCCGCGCTCGCCGGTGCGGATGCGGACCACGTCTTCGAGCGGCAGGATGAAGATCTTGCCGTCGCCGATACGGCCCTCCGGCCCGCTCCGGGCGGCGGCGATGATGGCGTTCACCGTCGGCTCGACGAAGTCCTCGTTCACCGCGATCTGCAACTGCACCTTGCGGAGCATGTTCACCGTCAGCTCGTGCCCGCGGTACATCTCCGTCTGACCCTTCTGCCGGCCGAACCCCTGCACGTCCACCACGGTGAGGCGGAACACCTCCACCTTGTTCAACGCCTCCTTCACCGCGTCGAGCTTGGACGGCTGGATGATGGCGAGCACGAGCTTCATGGCGGACGACCGCGGGGTGAGCTTCGCCCCATGCTACCACGTCAGCGGCTGACGGTCGCCTCGAACGTGACCGTGTACGGCTTCAGCTGCGGCAGCCGCGACACCAGCGCGGCGGCGTCGCGGGCGTCGGCCTCGGTCGGCGTCTTCAGCCGGACGTGCAACTTCAACGGCCCGAGCCGGGACACGGTCACCTCGTCCGCCCGGCCGAAGCAGGTGGAGCGGATGACGGCGGACAGGTCGGCACCGTCGTCGTCCGGCGCCTGCCCGCGGATCATGGAGATGCTCGGGGCGGGGGTCGGGTTGTTCGGCAGCGGCCGCGACACCGGCGCCCAGCCCGGATCGGCGGGCGGCGGTGAAGCAGGTGCCGGCATCGGCGGGGTGTACGGCCGGCTGGACGCGATCGGCTGGAGGCTGCGGGCCGTCACCGGCTGCCACTGGAGGTCGGGGTTCAGGTCCGACGCCTGCGGCGGGGTGGCTATCACCGACCCGCCGCCGTAGGGGACTTGCGGTTCGGACGAGGCGACCGGCCGAGGTTGCTCGACAGACTCGGCGCTCGGTCGGGCCGCTTCCGCCACCGGGATGCGTGTGCCGGCGAGGTAGTGGCCGTCGGCCGGCGGCGTGTTGGCGTAAGCCGGCGGCTCGTACCCGCTCGGCCGCGGGCCGACCGTGACGGGCACCGGGAACGCGCCGGGGGTGGCCCCGGTCGTGGTGTACCAGTTGGCCGACGCCTTCGGCGACAGGCCGTTCGGCGCGTACGGGTTGGTGCCGGGGGTGGGGCTGCCGTACCCGTACCAGCGGTAGGCGGGCGGGCCGGCGTACACCCCCGGGGCGGGTTGCGGCTGGTACGGGACGGCGGTCGGCGTGCGGCCGGGCGGTGGAACGTCCGCGGCCGGGTCGGCATACCCGGTGCGAACCGTCGGCTCACTCTTCCCGCCGAACATCCCCTTCACCGCGTCGATGGTACCGCCCACGAACCCGCGGGACTTTTCGGGCTGAACAGCCGGCGGAACTGCGGGTCGCGGCTGGCGGCCGTAGGTCGGCGCCGGCACCGACGCCGGCACGTCGTAGGCGTACCCCGGCGGGGCAGCCCGGCTGACCGGCGTGTCGCTCGGGAGCGCCGGCAACATGCGGGCGGCCGGTTCGGACTGCGCCAGCGCGATCGGGCCGAGTGCAACCGTGCCGAATGCAATGGCGGTCAGGCGTCGGCGGGTGAAGGCTGCGTTCACGGTCCGAATCCTTCGGGTGTGTCGATTCCTAACTGGCGGCCGTTGTCACCGCGACCGCGGGATGGTGGTCGGGGCGCCCTGGCCTTGTCCGCCGGCTGGCTGCCCGCCGCCCTGGCCGCTTGCCCCGCCTTGCGGCGTCGGCCCGCTGAAGAACCCCTGCTGCGGGCCGACCACCCCAGCCCGGCTGCTGCCGAACTTGTTGCCGAATACGACCGGGTTACCGGGCGACGGCAGGGTGAACGCCTTCGGGTCCTTCGGCTCGGCCAGGGGGTCGGTTTGCGGTAACGGCTGGAAGATCATGCCCCCGCCGCCCGGCCCGGTTCCGCCGGGTGCCATCCCGCCGGTCACACCGGGCGTGGTGTACGGCCGCACGCCGGAGTAGTAGTTCAGCGCCGGGTTAAATCCGTTCAGCAGGTTCAGGTACGGGCTGAGCGGCGGGCGGATGCTCGCCGAATTTGCCGGCGGCGGGTAGTACGGCACCCCGCCCAGCGGGTTCGGCGCCTGCCCGAGGGCGGCCCCCGCCCACACCACCGCCGCCATGCTGCACAGCCGTGTCATCGCCCGTCTCCTGGTCAGCGGGTGCCGGCGCCGCCGAACCCGAACCCGCGGCCTTGAACCTGGTTCACCGTCTGCGCGCCGAGCAGGGTGACGCCGAACAGCCGCTCCACCGGGGCCAGCACGCGGGCGAGGGTGTTATCCACCGTCACCAGCCGCTGGGCCTTGATGTACACGTGGTCGCCGGGGAACAACTGATAGTCGGTCTGGGTCACCCCCCACTGGCTGAGGCCCACGTAGTCCACCGGCAGGATCTGGTCGGCGCTCAGGTACGGGGTGCGGCGGGCCACCCAGATGTTCCGCTTGCTCGCCGCCGGCGACAGCCCGCCGATGTTGGCGATGGCGTCGGACACGCACTCCTTGCCCGTGATCGGGAACTTCTGCACCTGCTCGCCCGCCCCGCCGCCGTCGGTGTGTACGTAGTACACCTTGCTGTTGTACTGCGTCACGCTCACCACCACGAGCAGCCGGTCCTCCTTGATGCCGCCGCTCTCCGGCTCGATCTGCTTGGCCAGGCACGCGCGGATGGCCTGCCGCGCCTGGTTCACCGTCAGCCCGGACACCGGCACCGACCCGTACACCCCGAGGTGGACGAACCCGTCCGGCTGCACCTGGAAGGCGTTGTTCTGCACCGCCTGATACGGCAGGCTGCGGACGTCGCCGGTGTACTCCGGCGGCAGGTTCGCCTTCTCTTTCCGTCTGTCCTCAACCTGCTTCCTCTGCTCCGGCGTCATGCCCGGCTTGATCTCCAGTTCCGGGTCTTCCTTCACGTTCCGGATGGTCGCCACGATGGTGAGGACGTCCGGCGGCTCGATCACGTACTCCGGCAGGCTGACCATGTTCAGGGCGGTGGGCACCGACCCGGGTGGGGGCACGGCGATGTCGGGCGTGTGGCTGTGGGCGGCCAACCGCGGGTGCGAGTTCATGCACCCGGTCGAGACGGCGGCCCACGCCGCCAAGTTCACGACCAGCACCACCCTGAACGTCCGGCGGCTCATCGCACGCCTCCGTACCCGGAACGAAGTATCCCGATCACCGAATCCATCGGCGATGGGGAAAACGCCGCTCCAACTTTTCCGGACAACCGGCACGGGTGGAACAAATTCCCCAGGCTGGGGGAAATGCGAAGGGGAATGGCCATTTGGGGTCAAGAATGAAACCGCGGTTCTTCGGCGAACCCGGCCCGCGAGGGCCGTGGGTGCGAGCCAGCCGAGTGGGGCAAGATTGCATCTTGCCTCTGATGGCAAGTTGGAAACTTGCCCCACTGGAACGCACCCACCGACCTGGCGGTCGGGGTTCGCCAAATCACTTCACTGCCACCGCTTGGCCGTCCGCCAGGGCGCCCAGGTTGCCCACCACCACCTGTTCGCTGCCGCCGATCGGCGCCCACGGGCCGGTGGCGGCGTCGGCCTTCCGAGTGCCGAACACCTCGACGTTCCCGCCGCTCGTCCGCCCGGTCTGCACCCGCAGCTTCACCGCCTTGCCGTCCGTCACGGCGAAGCAGTACGCGGTCTCGTCGGCGAACAGCACCGCCGCGGCCGGCAGGACGAACGCGTTCTCCGACCCGGCGGCGATGCGGACGTGGGCGAACAGGCCGGGCTTGATCGACCCGTCCGCGTTCGGCACGTCGATCTCCACCCGCAGCGTCCGCGAGTCGTTCGACAGCACGCCGCTCGTCCGCGTGACTGTAGCGGACACCTCGCGGTTGCCCAGAGCCGGGATTCGCACCGTCACCTTCGCCCCGACCCCCGCCGCGGCCGACACGGATTCGGGGATCTCGGCGAACACGCGGACGGTGTCCAGCCGGGCGAGCACGAACAGCGGCTCGGGCTTCCCGCTGGTCAGCGGCAGGAAGTGTCCGGTGTGGACGTGCCGGGCCGTCACCACACCGTCGAACGGGGCGCGAATCTGCGTGTAGCCCAGCAGCGCCTTCACCCGGCCGGCCTCGGCGTCGGCCACCTTCACCCGCGCGTCGGCCGCCTTCACGTCCGCGTCCGCCCGCCCCTTCTTCGCCTTCGCCTCCCGGCCCGCCGCCTCGGCCGACGCGATCTTCGCCTCCACCTCGCCGCGGGCGGCGGTGGCCGTTTTGTACTGCTTCCGGGTCTCGGACAGCGTTTGCGAGTCGATGACCCCGGACAGCCCTTCCATCCGCTTCAGTTCGGACTCCCACCGCTCCATGTCGGCCAACACCCGCCCGCGGGCGGCCACCGCTTCCTGCACCATCGCCTCCGCCGCCTTGATCTGCTCTCCGGCCACCTCCGCCCCCTGCCGCGCCAGTTCCGCCTCCGCCTTCGCCTGGTTCACCAGCGCCGCCTTCTGCTCCGCCTCCTGCACCAGCTCGGGGATGGACACTTCGGCCAGCAGCGTGCCGGGCTTGTCGCCCGCCGGCCCCTTCACCACGTCACCCAGATCGACGTGGACCTTCGACACATACCCGGACAGCTTCGCCACCACCGGCGTCACCTCGAACGCCTGCACCGACCCCGGCTGGTCGATCGTCCAGGCCAGCGACTGCTTCTTCGGGCTGGTGACGGCGACAGTTACCGCGTCGGCGGGGGTGGGCAGGGCGGGGGTGGCGGCCACCGGCGCCGCCGGCTCGCGGGAGCAACCGACGCAGGCGGCGAGCAAGGCGATGGCCGCGAACCAACGGGGCACGGGCATGAATCAGGCTCCGGGTGGTGCAGCTATCTTAAAGCACGGACCGGCCGATTTCCTCACGCTTCCCCCGATCCGATCGGTATCCTGTCTGGGTCAACCGACCCATCCGGCATTGAGGCGGGCATGGAAATCGACGTGGCGGGCACGGCCGCGAAGCTCGTGGCCAACATGGAAAAGGTGATTATCGGCAAGCGCCCGCAACTCGCCCTCGCCCTGTCCGCCTACCTGTGTGAAGGCCACATCCTGCTCGAAGACGTGCCCGGCGTGGCCAAGACCATGTTCGCGCGGGCCCTGGCCAAAAGTGTGGGCTGTAGTTTCAAGCGATTGCAATGCACCCCGGACCTGCTGCCGACGGACGTGACCGGGGTGAGCGTGTTCAACCAGAAGACGGCCGAGTTCGAGTTCCGCCCCGGGCCGGTGTTCGCCCAAACGCTGCTGACCGACGAGATCAACCGGGCCACCCCGCGGACGCAGGCGGCGCTGCTGGAGGCGATGGCCGAGCGGCGGGTGAGTGTGGACGGCAAGACCTACGAGCTGAAGGCCCCGTTCCTGGTGATCGCCACGCAGAACCCGGTGGACCAGGAGGGCACGTTCCCGCTACCGGAGGCCCAGCTCGACCGCTTCCTCATCCGTCTGTCGCTCGGGTACCCGAGCTTCGAGGAGGAGGCGAAGATGCTCACCAGGCTCCAGCACGGGCACCCGATCGACGACCTCAACCCGGTGGTGAGTGCGGCCGAGGTGGTGAACTGCCAGGAGGCCATCCGCAGCGTGCACGTGGACGACAAGATCAAGCGGTACGTGCTGGAGATCGTCCACAACAGCCGCGAGCACGAGGACGTGCTGCTCGGCGGCAGCCCGCGAGCGAGCATCGCCCTGTTCCGCACCGGCCAGGCGCTGGCGGCGGTGTCCGGGCGGGATTTCGTCATCCCGGACGACGTGAAGCGAATGGCCCAATCGGTGCTCGCGCACCGGCTCATCCTGCGGCCGGAGAGCCGGCTGCGGAAGAAGACGCCGGCGAGCGTGGTGAACGAGATCGTCGGCGACGCCCGCGTGCCGGTGGTGGACCGCGAGATCGGCCGGTCGGTGGATTACTTCAAGTGACCGTTCCCAGCCCCGGTCTCACGACCGGGGCTTCGGTATGTCGCCCCCTTCGGGGGCTTGGGTTCTCAGCCCGCGGAGCGGGCGGCATAACGTAGCCCCGGTCGTGAGACCGGGGCCTATGAACGTGGAGTTCGCCCCATGCCCGCGGCCATCGAGACCGAGACCCTGACCCGGCGGTTCGGCGACATGACCGCCGTGGACGGCATCGACCTGCGGGTGGAGCGGGGGACGTTCTACGGGTTCCTCGGGCCGAACGGGGCGGGCAAGTCCACCACCATCAAGATGCTCACCGGGCTACTCGCCCCGTCGGACGGTCGGGTTCGCGTGCTGGACCGGGATATGCTGGACGCGGCCGAATCGCTGGACGCCAAGCGACACATCGGCGTCATCCCCGAGAACCTGGCGCTGTTCGACAACCTGACCGCCCGCGAGTACCTGACGTTCATCGGCCGCATGCACCTGATGGAGCGGGAGGTGATCCGCCAGCGGGCGGAGGAACTGCTCACGCTACTCGACCTGCACACCGAGCACACCAAGCTGACGCTGGAGTACTCCCACGGGATGCGGAAGAAGCTGGCGCTGGCGGCGGCTTTGCTGCCCAACCCGGACCTGCTGTTCCTGGACGAGCCGTTCGAGGGGGTGGACGCGGTCACGTCGCGGGTGATCCGCGACCTGCTCGCCAATTTCGTCGCCCGCGGGTCCACCGTGTTCCTCACCTCGCACGTCTTGGAGATCGTGGAGAAGCTCTGCACGCACGTCGGCATCATCGTGAAGGGCAAGCTGGTCGAGCAGGCGGCGATGGCCGACATCCGCGCCGCCGGCACGCTCGAAGACCGCTTTCTGAAGACAGCCGGGGCGGACGGCGAGGTGGCCCCGAAGATCAGTTGGCTGGAAGGGGGGGCGTCGTCGTGAACACCCGCCACTTCGCCACGTTCGTCTGGCTCCGCTCCCGCATCCGGGTGAACCAGTTGCGGCGGGGCGGGATCGCCAACCAGATCATTCTGGCCCTGCTGGTTGGCATGGCGGTGATGGCCGCCGTCGGCCTGCTCGTCGGCGGGTTCTTCGCCGGCCTGATCGCCATGCCAAAGGCCGACGCCGCCGCCCGCCTGCTCGTGTGGGACGGGGTGGTGGTGGCGTTCCTGTTCATGTGGATGATCGGCCTGCTCACCGACATCCAGCGGAGCGACCCGCTCACCCTGGACAGGTTCCTGCACCTGCCGGTGTCCCCGTCCGGTGTGTTCGTCATCAACTACCTGAGTTCGCTTTCCAGCATGACCCTGCTGCTGTTCGTGGCGGCGGCCGGCGGGCTGCTGGTCGGGCAGTTGTTCGCCGTCGGCCCGGTCATGCTGCTCGGGTTCGTGCTGCTGGCCGCGTTCGTGTTCGCCGTCACCGCCCTGACGTACCAGTTCCAGGGGTGGCTGGCGGTGCTCATGTCCAACCCGCGGCGGCGGCGGACGATCGTGGTGTTCGTCACCTTCGGGGTCATCCTGGTCGCCCAGACGCCGAACCTGATCAACATCCTCCGCCCGTGGAAGACCACCACGCCCCCGTCGGTCGTGCTGCCGCCACCAGAACCGATCTCGACGAAGCCGGGCGAGACGCCGCCGACCCGCCCGCTGGCCCCACCTTACGCGGAAATCAAGAAGGAACACGACCGGAAAACGTGGGAGCAGGTGAGCGACACCGCGTGGCTGCTGAACGCGGTCATCCCGCCGGGGTGGTTGCCGAACGGGCTGGCGTCGCTGTCCGAGGGCGGGGTGCTTTCCACCCTGCTCGGCACGCTCGGGTTTGTGGCCGTCGGCGGTGGGTGCCTGTACCGGGCGTACCGGACGACGGTGAAGTACCACACCGGCCAGTTCGCCACCGGCGGGTCGGCGAAAGCACCGAAGCAGGTGGCGCCGCTGCCGATCGACAAGCCGACGATGGTGGAGTGGCAGCTGCCGCGGGTGTCGGAACACGCGGCGGCGGTGGCGGTCAGCTCCCTCCGCGGGCTGCTGCGGGCGCCCGAGACGAAAATGCTCATGCTGGTGCCGGTGATCCTGGCCGTCGTTCTAGGCGGGCTGCTGATCGCGTTCGCCAAAGACATTCCGCAACCCGTCCGCCCGCTCATCGCCATCGGGCTTTCGGCGATGGTGCTGCTCACCGGCGTACAGGTGGCGGGCAACCAGTTCGGGTACGACCGGGCCGGGTTCCGGGCGTTCGTGCTGGCCCCGCTGTCGCAGCGGGATCTGTTGCTCGGGAAGAACCTGGCTCTCGCCCCCATCCTGCTCGGCATCGGCGTGGTGTTGGCAATGCTGGTCGGGATCGTTCTGCCGATGCGTCCGGACCACTACCCGATGGTGATCGCCCAGTTAGTCTCGCTGTACCTGCTGTACTGCCTGATGATGAACTTCCTGTCCATCGTCGCGCCGATGCCGCTGGCCGCCGGGGCGATGCAGCCGACGAACGTGAAGCTGGCCCCGGTGCTGTGGCAGTTCGGGTTCATGATGGTGTACCCGTTCGGTGTCGGACTGGTGCTGCTGCCGCTCGGCATCGAAGTGCTGACCCAAGAGATCACCCAAATCCCGTGGCTGCCGATCGGGGTGGTGCTGTCTTTCGGCCTGCTGACGGCGGTGACGGTCGTGTACCGCCGGAGCCTGACTGCCCAGGGCGAGTGGCTGACCCGCCGGGAGAAAGACATCCTGCTGGTGGTCACGTCGAAGGTGGAGTGATGGGAGTGTGGTCCGCACACGCCGTGTGCGGTCTGAATAGAGCCGCACACGGCGTGTGCGGACCACACTGGGAGTGACGGATGAAATCGTTCTGGCGGTGGCTGGTCGTCCTCGTCGCCCTGATCGGCCTGGCGCTCGCGCTCAAGGCCGGGCTGGTGGCGTTCGCCGGGTACGTCTGCCTCGGGGTGTTGCTGCTCAGCCGGTACCTGGCGAAGTCGTGGATCACCCACGTCGAGGCCACGCGGGAGGTGCCGGACGGCCAGCGGGAGGTGGGCGACACGGTCGAGGTGGTGGTGACGCTGACGAACACCGGCACCATCCCGATCGGCTGGATGTTGATCGAGGACATGCTGCCCGAGTACGTGTTCCAGCAGCGGCCGGCGCGGATGTCCATCAAGGGCCGCCGCATCGCCGTGTTGTACGTGCCGACCGGCAAGACGAAGACGGTGAAGTACAAGATCACGTTCAACGCCCGCGGGTACTACCAGATCGGCCCGGTGTTCGCCGAGACCGGAGACGTGTTCGGCCTGCACCGCCGGCACCGCATCCTCACCGACCCCGGGTTCGTGCTGGTGCTGCCGAAGATCCTGCCGCTGGCCAAGTACCAGTTCGCATCCGAGCGGCCGATCGGCGAGGTGCGGCTGGCGAACCGGCTGTTCGAGGACCCGACCCGCACCGCCGGCGTGCGGCCGTACCAGATGGGCGACCCGCTCCAGCGGGTTCACTGGAAGATGACCGCCCGCACCGGCGAGCTGCACTGCCGGGTGTTCGAGCCGACCTCGCTGGCCGGCGCGTCGATCCTCGTCGATTTTCACGAACTCGGGTACGACAAGAACCGCGAGCCGTACCGCTCCGACCTGGCCGTCACCACCGCGTGTTCGCTCGCCTACGCGGTGTCGCTGTTGAACCAACAGGTCGGGGTGTTCAGTAACGGCCGGGACGCCGCCGAGCGGATCAAGGAGGAGGCGAGCGAGAAGATCGACCAGCCGGACGAGGGGTTCACCACCCGGCACGACGCCCGCGCCAACTACGAGTCGCTCGACCAGACCAACCGCCTGCGGCCGGTGGCGGTGAACACCCGCCGCGGGTTCGACCAGTTCCAGCAGATCCGCGAAACGCTCGCCCGACTGGAGTTGACCGACGGGATGACGTTCTCGCGGTTGGTGGTCGAGGTGGCCCCGCGGCTGCCGAAGGACGCCACCGTGATCGCCGTGCTGCCGGCGGTGCCGGTGGAAACGTCGGTGGCGCTCGGGCAACTGCGGAAGCAGGGGTTCGCCGTGTCGGTGGTGCTGGTGTCGGTGAGCGACGACGACAAGCCGATCGCCGCCGGGCGGCTGATGGCCGAGGGCGTCCGCGACGTGCGGTTCGTGCAGACGGAGGAGGAGTTGATCCGCCTGGGCGAAAAGACGCAGGCCGGGGCGAGCAGCTACAACTTCGCGGTGGAGCTGGCGTGAGGGAACGCGAGCCGCCAACATCATTCGGGGATACGCCGTGAGTCAGCCGCAACCGACCGGACCCAAAGATCGACTCGGCAAAGCGGTCGAGCGGTTTTACTCGGACATCAGCCAGGTCGTCGGCGGGTGGGTGATCGGCTTGATGCTCCTCGCGGGCGGCGCGGCGTGGGTCGGCTACTTTCTGTGGGAGGCCCTTTTTGCCACCGAACAACAAGCGAACGGAACTCCAGGTAAAGCGCTCATCGCATCCACATTCGGACTGTTCATGCTCGCCGGCGGTGTCGGCGTCCTTGTGTACGCTCGATGGATCGGCGCGCACCGGGTGGAACTGTGCGAAGGCGGGGTTCGCGTGTTGCGAGGTCGGGTCCACAACGAATACCCGTGGCGTGAAATCCGCGCCGTGGCGGAGACGATCATCCTCGACCGGCACCGGCTGTTCACGAGCGAGTTGGCGAACCGGGCTATGCCGACGTACAAGGACCGCCGCGTCGAGCTTCACCTGAGGGTGGGGGAGAAGGTGGCATTCAATGACGAGCTGGTGGTCAAGATCAACCGTTTCTGCCGAGTGCTGCGGGAACTGGCCGAGAAGAACGAGGTGCCGTGGGCTACGGTGGAACAAGACCTCACCTGACCCCACAACCTCGGGCGGACGTCGGTTATTCCCGTAAACTCTTCCCTCATGGCTTCCGCTCGTCTGCTCGCTTTCGCCCAACTGCTCCGCCTGCCGAACGTGTTCACCGCGTTCGCCGACATCTGCCTCGCGGCGTGTGCGGTCGGGTATATCACCACTCGCCCCGGCGTGTTCGCCCTCATGCTCCTCGCCTCCGGGTGCCTGTACCTGGCGGGGATGGCATGGAACGACTTCTTCGACCGGCACGAGGACGCGAAGACCCGTCCGAGCCGGCCGATCCCGTCCGGTCGGATTCGCCCCGCAACCGCGGCCGTCGTCGGCGGTGTTCTGCTTGCGGTCGGGGTCGGAATCGCCGGTGTCGCGGTCGAATCAAACCGGACACCCTTGGCCATCGCCGGCGCACTCGCCCTCCTGATCCTGCTGTACGACGGGCTGCTGAAGCACTACTGGGTGGGACCGATCGGCATGGGCGGGTGCCGGTTCCTGAACGTGCTGCTCGGGCTGTCGCTCGGCGGGGTCGAGTTCGACACCCCGCTGCCGTATCACCTCGCCGGGGTGGTCGGCCTGTACATCGCCGGGGTGACGTGGTTCGCCCGCACCGAGGAGGGCACCAGCCAACGCTGGCAGTTGATCGCGGCGGCTGGGGTGATGGCGGCGGCGGTGCTGCTCGGGGCGACGATCCCGGCTCAGTTCGAGTCCCAGCAAGCACCGTTCTACTTCCCGTACCTGCTCGCCGGGTTCGCGGTCGTGATCGGCTTCCCTGTCGTCGCGGCGGTCCAGCAGCCGACGCCGCGGACCGTGCAGCGGGCGGTGAAGCGGTGCATCCTCGGGCTGATCGTGCTGGACGCCATCCTCGCGACGGCGTTCGTCGGCCTGCCGGGGCTTCTCATCGGGTTGCTGTTGCTGCCGGCGGTGCTGATCGGAAAATGGGTGTACTCGACCTGAAGACTCGGCCCGCAGAGCACGCTGAGAAGACGCAGATGAAGCCATGATCGGAACAGAATTAATTCTGATCCTGACTTCATCTGCGTCTTCTCAGCGTGCTCTGCGGGCCTACACACAGTTACCCGGAGTTCCACCATGCGATTCTCACTTGGAGTGTTCGCCGTGACGCTCTCCGTTACCCCGCTCGTCGCCGACGACGCCACCACCGCCAAGGCGAAGGCGTTCGTCGCCGACCACGAGAAGCGGATTCGCCCGCTGGACATCAAGGCCGGCAAGGCGTGGTGGGACGCGAACACCACCGGCAAGGACGAGGACTTCAAGCGGAAGGAGGACATCCAGAACGAACTGGACGCGGCGCTCGCCAACCCGTCTCACTTCGCCGACCTGAAGGAGCTGAAGAAGGCGAAGGACGCCGGGAAGATTGACGACAAGACGACGGCGCGGGCGATCGACGTGTTGCACCTGCTGTACCTGGAGAAGCAGGTGGAGCCGGACGTGCTGCGGAAGATCGCGGCCAGGGCGAACGTGGTGGAGCAGAAGTTCAACGTGTTCCGGGCCAAGGTGGGCAACCGCGAACTGCCGGACAGCGAGGTGCGGAAGGTGTTGAAGGAGTCGAAGGACTCGGCCGAGCGGGAGGCGGTGTGGACGGCCAGCAAGAAGGTCGGGGCGGACGTGGAGGCCGACCTGAAGGAGCTGGTGAAGCTGCGGAACCAGGCGGCCAAGCAGCTCGGGTTCAAGAACTACCAGGCGATGATGCTCACCCTGAACGAGCAGGACGCGGACGAGATCATCAAGCTGTTCGACGAACTGGACGCGCTCACCCGCGAGCCGTTCGCCAAGGCGAAAGCGGAGATCGACGAAAAGCTGGCGGCGCGGTGTGGGGTGAAGGTGGCGGACCTGATGCCGTGGCACTACGACGACCCGTTCTTCCAGGAGTCGCCGGCGGTGTTCGACGCCGACCTGGACGCCCCGTACAAGAAGGCGGATATCCTCAAGCTGTGCGAGCGGTTCTACGACGGCATCGGCCTGCCCATCGGCACCGTCATCACGAAGAGCGACCTGTACGAAAAGAAGGGCAAGTCCCCGCACGCCTTCTGCACCGACATCGACCGCGAGGGGGACGTGCGGGTGCTGGCGAACATCGTGCCGACTGAATACTGGATGGGCACCATGCTGCACGAACTCGGGCACGCGGTGTACAGCAGCCTGAACATCCCGCAGGGGGTGCCGTATGTGCTGCGGGGCGAGGCGCACATCCTGACTACCGAAGGCGTGGCGATGCAGTTCCAGAAGTTCAGCAAGAGCCGGGCGTGGCTGGAGAAGATGGGGGTGAAGGTGGAGGACGGGGCGAAGTTCGACGAGGCGGCGGCGAAGGTGCTGCGGAACGAGTTGCTCATCTTCAGCCGCTGGTGCCAGGTGATGCTGCGGTTCGAGAAGGGGATGTACGAGAACCCGGACCAGGATCTGAACAAGCTGTGGTGGGATCTGGTGGAGAAGTACCAACTGCTGAAGCGGCCGGCCGGCCGCAGCGCCCCGGACTACGGCAGCAAGATCCACATCTGCTCCGCCCCGGTGTACTACCACAACTACATGATGGGCCAGTTGTTCGCCTCGCAGGTCCACCACGCCCTGTGCAAGGAGGTGTACAACGGGGCCGACCCGGCCACCGTGTTGTACATCGGCGACAAGAAGGTGGGCGAGTTCATGAAGAAAAAGGTGTTCGAGCCGGGCCGCACGCTCAGCTGGAAAGATCTGACCAAACACGCCACCGGCGAGCCGCTGTCGGCCAAGGCGTTCGCCGCCGACTTCAGCGGGAAGTGACGGTGGCGCGAAGCCGCTTACCGCACCTTCACCAGGATCACCCCCTCGCCGTTCCGCACGGTGATCTTGTTCACCGGAACGCCGAGGGTGCCGTCCGCCTTCAGCGGGCGGTAGTACCCGCTCAGGGTGTGGGTGGTGGCGGTGGCGTCGGCGGTGGTGCCGTTCTTGCCGCGGGTGTACGACAGCGGCTTGTACAGCACCAGCGCGTTCTGGTACTCCCGCTGGTACACCTTGTACACCAGCCCGCTGTTCGTCGGGTCGTTCCCGGTGGCGAACTGCGACCACTCCCGCACCGGCCGGCCGACGTTGTACTTGATGGCGTCCGTCCAGTGCCGCCGCCACTCGCTGGCCGGCTCGTTCCCGCCGTTCATCATCAGCATGGACGTGTCCGGGTCGGCCAGCAGGTAGTAGTACGCCAGCGTCGCCAGCTTCATCCGGTCGCTCATCAGGTCGCCGCCGGTGGACAGGCTGTCCAGGATCTCGTACCCCTTGCCGGCGGACAACTGGCGGCGGTATTTGGACAGTGCCGCGTTGTCCTCGAACTGCACGTGGTTTGCGGCCATCGGCCGCAGGGCGAACTCCTCCAGGTACGACACCCCCTGGCGGATCTGCTCGTCCACCGACTTGCCCCCGCCGGCGGTGTTCGACAGCAGCCACTTCGGCCCGATCGCCCGGTTGAGCGCGCCCAGCACCTTGCCGTAGCTCACCCCGTAGTCGGCGTTCCTCTCCACCAGCCCGGCCTGGTCCACCGGCAGCCGGCCGGTCGAGTTGTCCACGAAGAACCCGCTCAGCTTGGTGTTCGCCGCCAGGAACCGCTTGTGGTAGTCGATCGTCCACGCCGTCAACTGCGGGGAGTCCGGGTTGGTGGCGAACCTGTTCGGCCCGTAGTACGGAAACGTGAGCCGGCTCTCGTACTCGAACCGGGCATCGAATCCGGACCGGCGGCGGGCGTACTCGGCGTCGGACAGGTACCCGTCGCCGTCCCGGTCGGCGGCGAAGTCGAACGCCGGGATGGTGCCCACGTTGCCGTCGTGGCTGGCGTAGTCGCGGCCGGTGACGGTGTTGGCGGTCGGGGCGGTGGCGGCCGTGCCGCCGGTGGTGCGGTAGCGGACGTAGAACAGCCGGGCGCTGCCGTTGACCGTCGCCGCCTTCCAGTCCTTCGGCGGGTCGAACGTCACCCGCCCGTCCTGCTTCAGCCCGTTCGTGGTGTCACCCAGCTTGGCGAGCGGGCTCCACCGCGTCGGGTTGCCGTTCGCGTCCACCGCCGACACGTACTCCAGCGCGGCCGCCCACCCACTGCCGGCGGCCTTGGCGATGTCGATGTTGATCTCGCGGAACCGCTCGGTGAACCCGACGGCGAACGACTGGCCGGCCCCGCCGAACGCGGTCGGGGTGAGCGGCCGTCGTAGGTCCAGGGTCACGTCCGTCCACCCGCCGGCGCCGCCGACGTGCCCGCCCCAGAAGTGGTTGACGGCCACCGCCGACGCGCTCATGCCGTAGAACGTGGTCGCCTTGTTCACGTGGTAGAAGACGGACTCGCGGTCGTACCCCATGCGGTCGGCATAGGCCAGCCAGTCGGTGAGCAGCCCGAGGTAGATGTTCGAGACGTTCGTGTACACCAACTGCGGGGTGGTCGGGCTGGCCCGGTACACCGTGTCCACCAGCCCCAGGTTGGGCACCACCACGTCCATGCCGTCGCGGAGCAGCGTCTGCTCGTAGCTGTTGCCCAGCGGGGTGCCGTGGTACGCCAGCCCGGCCACCCGGATGTGGGTGAAGTTCCGCGGCACGGTCGGCAGGGCGGCGCTGACCGGCGGGGGCGGCGATACCGGGGGAGGGGGTGAAACGGGTGGCGGCGGTGACACCGGGGGCGGAGGCGACACCGGCGGGGGCGGACTAACCGGAGGTGGCGGCGACGGAGGAACCGGGGGCGGTGGCGGTACGGGCGTCGGGTCCGGATCGATCGGGCTGGTCGGGATGGTCGGCTTGTCCGCTTCCGTCGGGATGTACGTCGGGGTGGTGAGGGTGAGCGGCGCGGGGTTGACCAGGAAGTTGTCGAACTGGAGGTCGTCGTCCGCCCCGGTGCCGCGGGACAGGCCGGCCAGCCCGCCGGTGCGGATGCCGGCGTCGGTGCGGGTCATCGCCCACGCCGGGGTGAGTCCCCACCCGCCGTCCGCGTTCAGGTACTGGCCGGTGTCCGCCCGCAGCACCTGCACGCGGAGTTGGTCGCCTTTCACGATCAGCGACGCCTGCACCCACAGCCCGCTCTGCCAGCCGCTCGTGGCCAGCCGGCCGAGGGAGGTCCGCACCCCGCCCACCACCCGCCACAGCTCGATCTCCAACCCCCGCGTCACCGTCAGCTCGTACATGGTCGGGCGGTTGCTGTTCACCCCGGACCCGCGGGCGAACAGGCCGGCCGGCACCAGGCTGTCCACGAAAAGGGACGACGACACCTGCACGTCCGTCGGCACCGGCATGGTCATCCACGCCCGCGCCGGGGTGGTCGAGCCGCCGTCCACCACCAGCGTCTCGTCCGCCCGCACCTCGAACGACCCGGCCGGCCCGCCGACCCACGACGACCACCCGCCCGGCAGGGCGTCCGCCGCCCCGTCGTTGAACCGCTCCTCGCGGAGCGGGGCGGTGCCGGTCTGGTCGGCCGAGCCGACCCGCAGGCTGTCGATGGGCACCGCCCCGGAGACCCCGGCCGGGCGGGCGAACCCGACCAGCCCGCCGTTCGGCAGGCCGCGGTCGGTCGCCTCCACCGCCGCCGTCGGCTGCCGCGTCCAGGTGCCGTCCGGCTTCAGGTACTCGTTCGTGTCCCCGCAGTACAGGAACGCCTTGAGCGAGTCGCCGTCCGTCCGCAGCTTCACCGTCACCCACTTGCCGCTCAGGTACTCGTCCGACGTAACCCGCCCGAGTACCGTCGCCCGCCCGTTCACCACCTTCAGCAGCTGCACCTCGGCCCCGCGGGTGACGCCGACCGCGTAGTAGCTGGGGGCGGCGGTGTTCAGGTCCCGCCCACGGACGAACAGTTGAGTCTGGGCGATCGAGTTGAGGAAGACGGCGGCGGACGCCTCGACGTCGGCCGGGTAGTAGGAGTTCACCCACGTCCGCCCGCCGGTCACGCTGCCGGCGTCGGCGACGAGGTGCCCCTGCCCGCCCAGCCCGTCGGCCGCCTGATCGACCGAGAACACCGTCTGGCCGGTCGTACTCGTCCACTGCGACCAGTTGGCCGGCAGCGGGCTGGTGCCGGCCCCGCGGGTGAACGGCTCGACCAGCCAGTCCCCGGCGGCCGGCATCTCCCGCGTCTCCAACCCTTCCAGGAATGGGCGGAGCGGTCCGGGCGGACTGGTGTTGGCCATGGCGGGCATCCGGGTGCCGTATGTGTCGGCCGAGCGTCCGTGCGCGGCTCGTAGCAGGGCGGGAGCATAGCCTGCCGGCCGCTCCGGTCAACGTCGAATCTGCCCGGTGTAATTTTTTCTGCAAGTCGCGGGGCGGGGACTTCCGACAGTCTGGGGGCTATTTTTCCGGCTTGGCGGCGGTGCGGAGGTCGTCCCCGCTGAACTGCATCCCGAGGCGGTGGGTCGGGCCGTTCGTCACCATCTGAACGGACACCGCGTTCCACCCCTCCCGCAACTCGACGGTGAACTTCTCCTCCTGGGCGAACGCGCCGGCCTTGGCGGTCGTTCGCTCGAACGCCGACTTGCCCTCCAGGAGTACCCGCACCGCGCCGTCCGTCCGGAGCGTCACCGCCACCGTTTGTTTCTTCGGAGAGTACACCGCGGCGAACGCGAGCATCCCGGACGGCGCCTTCGGCAGCAGGGCGTCGAACACCAGCGCCCCGCTCGAATCGGCAGCTACGTCCCGAGCGCCGGAGGTGGTCACGACGGCCGCGTCGAGTTCGGGCTTCAACCCGGTCACCACCTTCGCTACCGTCACCACCCCTCGCAGCGACTCCTGCTCCTTGCGGCTCTTGAGGAACGCCAGCAGGTCGATGAACTGGTCGTAGCTCAGCTGCGACACCACGTTGTCCGGCATGAGCGACTGCTTCTGCGCCGCCAACTCGTCCAGGTCCTTGCGGCCGATCTTCACGTCCCGCCCGGTGCTGTCGCGGATGGTCACCTCGTCGGCCGTGTCCGTCACCTTCAGCCCGACGTAGCTCTGCCCGCCGAGCGTGGTCGCCTTGTACGTCTGGTACCCCTCCTTGATCTCCTTGCTCGGGGCGATGATGGTTTCGAGCAGCTTCTCGACGGTCATCGTGTCCCACACGCGGGTGAGGTCCGGGCCGACCGCCCCGCCCACGCCCTCCATCTTGTGGCAGGTGGTACACGCCAACGAGGCCGTGTTCAGGTACACCGCCTTGCCGCGCTTGGCGTCGCCGGCGGTCGACACCTTGCCGCGGATCTTCTCCACCTGATCCGGTTCGAGCGACAGCATCAGCCCGCCGCGCAGCACCTCGGCGTTCAGCTTGGCGATGGCCGCGTCGTTCGGGAACTTCCGCAGGGCGTCCGACACCCGCGGGTACAGGTCGCGGGGCAGCTTCTTCTCCAGGTAGCGTTCGCCGACCAGCTTCGCCCCGGCCTTCGTCGCCCCGAGGACGGCGATGGACTCGCCGATCAGGGCCGGGTCCGGCTGGGCCAGGAACTGCTCGGCGAACGTGCGGGCCGACCCGGCGTCGATGGCCGACAGCACCCGCAGGCTCTCCACCTTCAGCGCTGCCGACTCCTTGTCCGACGCCAGCACGTCCTTCACCGCCGGGATGAACTCCGCCCCGCCGGCCACCCGGCCCGCTTTCAGGATGGCCGTCCGCTCGGCCAAGCTTTTCTTCGTGTCGCCTACGGCCGTTCGCAGCTTCGTCGCCGCAGTCATCACCCGCCCGCCTTCGACCGCCCGGTACGCCGCCAGCCGCACGTCCTCGTCCGCCGAATCCATCAGCCCGAGTACGAACTCGCTCCCCTTGTCCCCGCCCAGCCCGCCGGTCGCCGCCAGCACATCCAGCCCGGCGATCTTCGCCTCCTTCGGCTCGTCCGGCCGGCTCGCCAGTAACTTGGCGAGCGGGTCGAGCGACATAGGCGGGTCGAACTGGTAGTTCGTGTACGAGCGGATGACGGCGGCCTTCTGGTCCGGCGTGAGATGCGGGTTGAGCAGCAGGTCCGGGATGGCGTCGGCGGCGGGGCGGGTGCGGAGGGCGGTGAACGCCGTCACCACCTTCTTCAGCCCGGCGTCGTCCCCGGACTGCGCGAGCGTGAGCAGCGCCTGAATCCCCCGCTTGCCCAGCCGTTCGAGACCTCGCAGGTAGGCGTCGGACAGGAACGCGTCCTTGCCGTCGTCGTTCTTGATGGCGATCGCCAGCACGTCGGAGGCGATGTCCGCCCCGATCCGCCCGACGGCCAGCGCCGCCGCCCGCCGCACCGCAGGGTGCTCGTCCGACAGGCACTTCATCACCGCCTCGTTGGTGGCGAAGTCGGCGGCGGTGGTCTGACGCCCGAGAACTTCCGCCGCCACCCGCCGCACGTCCGCGTCCTTATCTTTCAGGGCGTTCACGAAAACCGGCTTCACGTCATCGCTCCACAACTGCTGAAGCCCGTACAGCCCGAGTAACCGCACCTCGGTCGGGTGCTTCTTGCCGGTGTCGCCGTCCGCCTCGACGCAGCTCTTGAAGAACTCGCGGGCCGGGGCCGGGATGCCGGCGCTGCGGCGGACGAGTTCGATCAGGCTCAGGCTGCGGGTGGTCTGATCCGGGCTGAGGCAGCCGTCGCGGACGGCGTCGAACGACGACGGGCGGACGGCGTTCCGCCAGGTGTTCATCCCCCGCAGCGGGATGGCCGGCGTGTCCGCGGTGCCGGCCCAGCTCAGTCGGTAGATGCGGCCGTGGGTGCCGTCGCCCCACAGCTTGCCGGCCCCGCCGGAGTCGGTCCGCCAGTCGCACACGTAGATCGCCCCGTCCGGCCCGGTCACCATCTGGCACGGGCGGAACAGCGGGTCGTCCGACTTCAGGAACTCGAACTCGTGGGTGACCTCGAACGTGGACCCCTTCGGGGCGATCGTGTACGCCCGCACGCTCTTGCGGAACACGTCCGGGTAGTACATCAGCCCGCGGTACCGTTCCGGCAGTTGGGTGTCGTTGTAGATCAGCACCCCGGCCGGCGACCCGCGGCCGGTCTTGAGCATCGGCTGGAGTTTGCCCGGCCGCTCGCCGGCCACCGCCCCCCGCACGTGGTCCGGTTGACAGCACCGCGCCCCCTCCCGCAGCCGCCAGCCGTAGTCCACCTCCTCGCCGACGTGGACCAGCCGACAGCCGGTGAACCGGCTGCCGTCCTCGTTGTCGTTGTCGGCGTGGAACCAGTTGAATTTTGCATCCAGGGCCAGGTCGCGGTACGGGTTGCGGTAGCCGAGGCCGAACGTCTCCATCTTTGACCCGTCCGGCTTGCACCGGAACACCGCCCCGGTCCGCAGCACCGTCGCCCGGCTGCCGTCCGACCCCTCGGCGAAGTTGTCGTCGTCCCCGCTGGTGATGTACAGCCAGCCGTCCGGCCCCATCGTCAGCCCGGACACCTGGTGGTGGTGGAACCCGCAGAACCCCTGGGCGATGGTCTCCTTCACGTCCCACAGCCCGCCGGGGCGGGACTGACGGTAGCGGCGGACGGTGCCCCGGCCGGTGAGGTAGATCCACCCGTCGTGGTACAGCACGGTGGATGGCAGTTCGTCCACGATGATGACCTTGGCCGCGTCGAACCGCCCGGTCTTCGGGTTGTACGTCATCTCCTTGAGCGGGTCGCCGACGAACTTCTTCATCGTCGCGACCTGCCTGGCCGTCCCGTCCCGGTAGCGGAACGTCTCCTTGAACTCGAACCACTTCCCGTCGCTGTACGGGTCCGGCGCCCACTCCAGCACCATCAGAGTGCCGTCCGGGGTGAACGTCATGCCCACCGGGTTGATGACGGTCGGCGCGTCGGCCACCACTTCCAGCTTGAACCCCTCGGGCGCCAGGATGCCCTTCAGCCGCGGGTCGAACCCGCCCTGATCGACGTACTTCACCGCGAACGGCGCGGGCTTGGCCGGCGACTGCGGCTGGGCGAACGCGGCCGGCGGGTCAGCCGGCGGCTGCGCGACGACATGCGATGTGACCGCGAGCAGCAGCAGCGAGAGGGAGAGGCGAACCGGCATGGCAAGGTGCTCCGTCGGCGGGATACGAACAGGGTAGCCCGCCGGCGGAGTTGGTGCGAGGGCGATTCCGCGGTCTCGGGGCAGGGCCGCGCGAGGCACACTTGTCGGAGGGCGAAACGGGTGTAAATTACATGTTCCTGGCGGGGTAGCTCAGTGGTTAGAGCAATCGCTTCATAAGCGATGGGTCGCCGGTTCAAACCCGGCCCCCGCTACTTCACCCCCGGTTCGCGGGGGTGTTTTCGTTTCCGCCCGCGGTCGTCACTCAAACCAGAATTCGTCGCAGCCGCGCGCGACACCCCTCCGCGAACTCATTTCAATCTGTGCAACGAAATAGTGTTGGAATGGGGAACCTGTTGGCTGCGAACGGGTTGTGGCACCCATGCTTTCTTGTTGAGATCCGGAATCAATCGAGACACCGCCGGAGGCCGCCCGACACGCCGGATAATTGTCTGGACAACTATTGTCCGAACTGTTATAATCCGGTATGTTCCGAGCCGGCCGCCGCTTCGACTCCCCGCAGCAGGAGGCGTACCTCGCCCTGTGGCGGACCTACGACCGCCTGCGGGCGATCGAGGACGAGCTGTTCGCCGGGTTCGACCTGACCGCCCAGCAGTACAACCTGCTGCGGCTGCTGCGGGCGTCACACCCGACAGCCGTGCCCACCCTCAGCCTGGTGGCGCGGCTGGTGTCGAAGGCGCCGGATGTGACCCGGATGCTCGACCGGCTGGAAGCCCGCGCGCTCATCACCCGCACCCGAGGCACCGAAGACAGACGCGCCGTTCTGGTCGGTATCACGGGTGCCGGGCTACAGATGCTGGAGACGATCGCCGGCCCGCTGCGGCAGTGTCACGAGCGGCAGCTCGGGCACCTGAGTGCGGCGGATGTGGAAGCGCTGATTCAGTTACTCCGAAAGGCGCGTGCCCCGCACGAGTTGCCCGACAGCCCGTGGAAGTGACTTTCCTTCTTCGCCGCGACCAGCGGGAGCGCCGACGGCGCTCCCGCTGGTCGCGGCGAAGATAACCAAACGGAGACCTCCCATGACCGAAACGCACACCGACGTGGTCGTCATCGGCGGCGGGCCGTCGGGTTCGGCCACCGCCACCCTGCTCGCCCAGCGGGGGCACAAGGTGGAACTGTTCGAGCGGGATCACCACCCGCGGTTCCACATCGGCGAGTCGCTCATCCCGTACACGTACCACGTCATTCAGCGGCTCGGCCTGCTCGACACCATGAAGCAGAGCGGGTTCACCAAGAAGTACAGCGTGCAGTTCATCAGCGAGAACGGCAAGCTGAGCGAGCCGTTCTACTTCGACCAGCACGACGAGCACGAGCGGAGTCAGACGTGGCAGGTCCGCCGCAGCGAGTTCGACCACCTGCTCATCACCAACGCCCGCAAGCACGGGGTGAACGTTCACGAAGGGTCGCGGGTACTGGAGGTGCTATTCGAGGGCGACCGGGCGGTCGGCGTGCGGGTGAAGCCGGAGGACGGCCCCGAGAAGGTGGTGAAGGCGAAGGTGGTGGTGGACGCGAGCGGGCAGTCGTCGCTCATCATCGACCGGCTGAACCTCCGCGAGTGGGACCCGATGCTGAAGAAGGCGGCGGTGTGGACGTACTGGAAGGGGGCATACCGGGACGAAGGGAAGAACGGCGGGGCCACGCTGGTCATGTCCACCGCCGGCCGCAAGGGGTGGTTCTGGTACATCCCGCTGCACGACGACATCCTGAGCGTCGGGGTGGTGGCCGACCACGACTACCTGTTCAACAGCGGCCGGCCGAAGGACCTGGAGAAGCTGTACTTCGAGGAGGTGAGCCGCTGCCCCGGCCTGCAACCGCGGCTCGCCAACGCCACCCGGTGCGACGGCTTCCGGGCGCAGAAGGAGTACAGCTACCGGGCGAAGCAGGCGGCCGGCAACGGCTGGTGCCTGGTGGGCGACGCGTTCGGCTTCCTCGACCCGCTGTATTCGAGCGGCGTGCTGCTGGCGCTCAAGAGCGCGAGCATGGCGTCGGACGCCATCGACGCGGCGCTGAAGGCGAACGACACGAGCGAGAAATCGTTACGGTCGTGGGAGGGCGAGTTCACCCGGGGGATGGACCGCATGCGGCGGCTGGTGTGCGCGTTCTACGACGGGCTGAACTTCGGCAAGCTGGTCCGCCGCAACCCGGACAAGAAGGGGCTGATCACGGACGTGCTCATCGGCAACCTGTTCCACGACGAGGTGGACGAGCTGTGGCCGCTGATCGACGAGCTGAAGCAGGAGGAACAGGCGAAGGAGCTGGCGGTGGCGGTGTAACGGCCCATCGCGGCTCAGGTTTTCAATTCTTCCGTGGCACCGGCGGCCCGCCGGTGGGTATTCACACCGGCGGGCCGCCGGTGCCACGGAAGAAACGCCACTCGACGTTTCCCCGCGACCCGCCCATCATTTCTGGGTCGCCCCTTCCCGAACGAGCCAGCACATGACCGACCGACTGGACGTCGTCGCCGTCGCCCCGCACCCGGACGACCTGGAGATCCTGTGCGGCGGCACGCTCGCCAAGCTGGTGAAGCAGGGGTACAAGGTGGGCATCTTCGACCTGTGCAGCGGCGAGCCGACCCCGCGGGGCAGTCTCGAAACCCGTCAGAAAGAGGCGGAGGTGGCGCGACAGGCGCTCGGCGTGCAGGTGCGGATCAACATCGACCTGCCCAACCGGGTGCTGATGGACGGGCCGGAGATGCGGTACCGCCTGGCCACCGAGTTCCGCCGCTACCAGCCGTCCACCGTCATCTGCGCCGCCGGCCGCACGCCGGCCGCGTCCCCGGACCACCACCAGGGGCACCTGATCATCGAGGCGTCGCGGTTCTACTCACAACTGACCAAGTGGGACGAGCGGTTCGATAACACTTCCCCGTACCGGGTACCGCACCTGGTGTACGTGCCGTTCCCGTCCGACGCCGAACAGCGGCAGTGGCAGAGCACGTTCGTGGTGGACGTTTCGGACACCATCGAGCAGAAGCTGGCGTCCATCCAGGCTTACGAATCGCAGTTCGACGCCGCCCGGTTCGAGAAGGTGCGGCACTACGTCCGCAGCTACAACGGGTACCACGGCGGGCGGTGCGGGTTCCTGTTCGGCGAGCTGTTCGCCCTGCCGCACCCGGTCGGCGCCGACGACCTGCACAAGCTGGTTCACGGCGGGAAGGGGTCGCTCGCCCCGGTGCAACTGCCCGGTAAGGACCACCTGCCGATGAATTGAAATGTAGTCCGCACACGCCGTGTGTGGGGCTAGTTCCCGCACACGGCGTGGGCGGGCTACACTCCGTTGGAGTCCTTCATGCGCCTCCTCTTCGCCGTCATCCTCATCGCCTTCGCCTCACCACTGTTCGCCCAGGCGGACAAATTCGCCCCCGTCACCGAACGGTTCGACAAGTTCGTCGCCGACGGCGACACCGCCGGGGCGGTGCTGCTCGTCGGCCGCAAGGATGGGGTGAAGTACCTGAAGTCGGTCGGCCTGCGGGACGCCACCGACCCGGCGTCGAAGATGACCGACGACACCCTGTTCCGCATCGCGTCGATGACCAAGCCGATCACCGCGATCGCCGTCATGATCCTGCAAGGCGAGGGCAAGCTGAGCGTGGACGACCCGGTGGAGAAACACCTGCCGGAGTTCAAGGGGCAGCGGATGATTGTCGGCGAGGACAAGGAGAAGAAGACGACCACGCTCGGCAGCCCGGCCCGGCCGATCCGCCTGCGGGATTTGCTCACACACACGTCCGGCCTGGCCCCGTACCCGGCCGGGTTCGCCGACGTGTACACGAAGCGGAACCGCACCCTGAGCGACACCACCGTCGCCGTGTCGCAGCTGCCGCTGCGGTTCGAGCCGGGCACCAAGTGGGAGTACTCGAACTCCGGCATCGACGTACTCGGCCGCATCGTCGAGGTGGCGAGCGGGCAGGGGTTCGAGGCGTTCCTGAAAGCCCGCGTGTTCGACCCGCTGGGCATGGCCGACACCACCTTCTACCCGACCGCGGATCAGGCCAAGCGGGTCGCCGTGCTGCACGACAAGCGGGACGGCAAGGCGGTGCCGGCGAGCAGCACCGGGTTCAAGATGGACTTCGCCGGGGCGGACCGCAAGCACCCGGTGCCGGCCGGCGGGCTGTACAGCACCGCGGGTGATCTCGCCAAACTGTACCGGCTGATGCTGCACACGGGCGAACTGGACGGCAAACGCATCCTGACCGCGAACGCCGTGGCGGAGATGACGAAGACGCAGACCGGCGACATCAAGACCGGGTTCGTGGACGGCATGAGCTTCGGCTACGGGTGGGCGGTGGTGAAGGAGCCGAAGGGGGTGACGGCGATGCTGAGTGCGGGCACGTTCGGGCACGGCGGGGCGTTCGGCACCCAAGGGTGGATCGACCCGAAGCAGGATGCGTTCTTCGTGCTGCTCATCCAGCGGAGCGGGCTGGCGAACGGCGACGGATCGGACATGCGACGGGAGTTCCAGCGGCTGGGGCTGGAGGCGTTGAAGTGACGGCGAACGGTCGCCAGCCGGCTCACTTGAAATACTCCTCCGGCAGCTTGCCCGGCTTCCACTCCTGGTTCTTCTTGAACTTGAACATCGTCGGCGTGAACGCGCCGACCAGGTCCACGGTCGTCTTGTCCGGAATCTTGTCCTCCAGTCCGAGCGCCCACAGGCAGCCGTTCACGATCAGCCGGCGGGTACCCTCCCACTGCAAATCGTGGCTGGCCCCCATCGTAGTGATGAACACACGGGCCTTCTTTTCGCTCTCGGTCTGGTACGTCTTCGTCCATGCCACCGGCATCTTCACCGCGTTCTTTTTCTTCTTCGCGTTCGGCCCCTCCACCACCGCCTTCGAGTCCGCCTGTAGCGTCTCCGTCACTTCCCCGTACACTAGCGGCTTGCTGTCACCCGGCAGCGGCAGTTTCACCTCGTACACGTCGGAGGTGCCGAAGATGGCCCCCGGCTCGATCCCCTTCAGGATCGGGTGCTTCTCCTCACCCTTCGCCACCAGCCCGCGGGTGCCTTCCTTCTTGTGGTCACCGTAGTGGTCCACCCACGTCTCGCCCAACACCTGCTTGCCGAACCCGCCCTCGTACCCCTTCTCCTTGCTGTTCCAGGTGTACTTCTCGTAGGTCTTGCTCTTCAGGTTGAAGGCGTGCGTCGCGGTCCGCAGCCCGACCACCGGCTTGCCGGATTCGACGTACTCGACCACATGTTTCATCTGCTCGTCCGGCAGATCGCGGAAGCGGAGGGAGAAGACGGCGAGGTCGGCGTCCTTCAGGTGTTCCAGGCCGGGGATGTTGTTGTTCACGTTCGGGTTCACCGTCCCGTCCTTCGGGTCGATGGCGAACAGCACGGTGCATTTAAACCCGTGGTGCTTGCTCATGATCTTGGCAAGCGCCGGCAGCGCCTCCTCACTGCGGTACTCCTCGTCGCCGGATAAGAACACGATGTGCTTGCCCTTGCCGATTCCTTCGCCACCGGGCAGCGTCACCCACGGGTCGGCGGCAGGGGCGATTCCGGCGGTGAGAAGGATGGTCGCCAGCAGAACGCGGGAGAGGGCCATGTGGAACTCGCGGGAGGGGAGGGGATCACTGCGGCGTAGTGTACACGAGCAGCTCGCCTTTGCCGAACGCCGAACTGTCGCCGGCGTACCGGGTGTACCCGGCGAGCGGCAGGGTGAACCCGTGGACGGCGAGGTGCCGGGCGTACACCCGGAGGAACGTCGGCGAGTAGGTGCAGGTAGCTGCGAACGTCGGTAGCAGCCGCAGCGGGGCGAGGGAGACGATGGTGCCGCGCTGCATCCACGCCCCGGTCCGCAACTCGGCCCCGCTCATCAGCACCAGCGTGCCGCCCTTCATCTGCAAGCCGGCGAAGTCGCGGACTTTGCCCTTCACGGCGATCAGCCCCTTCTTCATCCGCATGCCGAGTTCGATGCCGGCGTTGCCCTCGACCAAGATCGTGCCGCCGCTCATACCGGACGCACTACCGCGGTACGCCGCCCCGACCTGCCCGCCGACGTTCCCGCGGACATGAATCATCCCCCCGCTCATCTCCCCGCCCACCCAGTCGCCGGCGTTGCCGGTCACGTCGATCCGCCCGCCGGCCAAGTACGCCCCGAGGTGCATGCCGACGTGGCCGTGGATGTGAATCGCCCCGCGGGTCATCCCCTTGCCGAGCCACTTCACCCGGGTGAGGTCGCCGTGCAGTTCGATACTTTCACCCGGCTCGCCCGCCACGGTGAAAAAGTCGCCGACGGTGAGCTTCCGCTTGCCGTGGTACACGGGCAGCGCCCGCACGGCGTCGAGCGTCAGCCCGGCGGTGACGTCGGGGGTGATGGTCTCCGCTTCGAGCGGGACGGTCGGCGGTTCGCGGAGGGTGAGGGTGGGCATGGTGATGAAATCTTCGCCGCGACCGAAGGGAGCGTGAACGCGGCACGCTCTCTTCGGTCGCGGCGAAGAGAAGAGGGCTAGTTGAGTTCGTTCACCTGAAGTCCATGCACCCGGTCGGGCGTCACCGGATAGTTGTCGAACGACATCGTGTAATACTGCTGGAACAGCTGGCGGAGGAACTCCTCTACCTCCGGGTCGTAGGCCGGCTTCACCGCCGTCACGCTCCCCTCCACCACCTGCCGCAGTTCGCCTTCTTCCACCACCACCTCGCCGCCCTTGATGACGTACCGCGGGTGGGAGAACATCTTCGTGACGTCCTTCTCGGCGTGGTAGACGGCCACGTCCGCGTCCGCCCCGACGCCCAGGTGCCCCTTGTGCTCCAGCCCGAGCGCCCGGGCCGGCCCGGCGGAACTGATGACGGCGACCTCGCCCAGCGTGTACTCGCGGGTGAGCTGGTCGAGGATGATCCGCGACCTCGCCTTCTCCGGCAATCTGGCGATCTGCTCCTTGCGGAAGTCGGCGTTCATCAGCAGGTGCAGGATTTCCGGGTACCGCCAGAACGGGGCGCCGTTCGGGTGGTCGGTGGTGAGCGACACCCGCCACGGGTCGTCGATCAGTAGCAGTAGTTCCAACCCGACCGCCCACTGCACCGCGTTGACGATGTTCTTCTCCTTGTACACGTAGGGCACCACCCCGCACCCGGTCTCGTTCTCCACGTCCAGGTTGCCCCACTTCTTGCCGGTGAGTTGGTACAGCAGGTGCTGCCACGGGCCGTCGGCGGTGATGGTGACGGTGGTGCCGAACAGCACCGCCCCGGCGTCGCACGTCAGGTTCGGACTGGCGTTGAACGCCTCGGCGATCTTCGCGGACTCGGAGCGGAACGTCAGCCAGTCGTCCCCGCCGTAGGCGTGGTATTGCAGGTGCGCCATGTGCGCCCGGTGCCCCTCCAGCGCCTTCATGGTGTCCAGCGTCGTCGATACGTTCCCCGGCGCACCCAGGTTGTTGCAGTGCAAGTGGACCGCGTGCGGCAGCCGCAACTCGTCGCACGCGCGTGCCATCCCACTCACGATGTCGGCCGGGGTGAGCGTCTTGTAGCCGGGCACCGGCTCCAGCAACTTCTTCGCATCCCCGCCGAACTTCCACGCCTCCACCCCGCCGGGGTTCACCGCCTTCACCCCGTAGGCCTTCGCCGCCCAGACGTGCCACGCCAGCACGTGCTTCACCCGTTCGTGGTCGCCGGCCTCGATCAGGTCGAGCAGGATTTCGTTGTTCGCCATCAGCACGCAGCACGTCTTGTCCACCATCGGCGTGTCGCGGAGTTCCTCGTGCGTGTGCTTGGCGGACAACACCGGCACGGCCGCTTCGTTCACCGTCGTCCACCCCATGCCGGCGTACACGTACCCGGTGGCGAAGGTGGTGGGGGTGGCGCCGACGATCCCGGCCCGGCGGATGTGGTCGCGGACGATGGGGTGGGCGTTGCGGTGCTGCTCGGGGATCAGCCCGCGGGCGAAGTTGAGGGCGGCGCCGGCGACGTGCGTGTGGACGTCCACCCCGCCGGGGAACACGACCAGCCCGGTGCCGTCGATCACCCGCCCGCCGTCCACGTCGGTGACCACATTGCCGCCGGAAATGCACACGTCCTTCACGACGCCATCGACGCCGTTCTTCGGGTCGTAGACTTTGCCGCCGCGGATGCGAAGCATGAACGCTCCCGGTTACGCCGCAATGTGTGCTTTCCGCTCCGCCGCCTCGCGGATCCGTCGCATCACGTCCTCGTCCGTCGGGTACGGGCCGACCAGCGGCGGCTTCAGCGGCAGCGGGATTTCGTCCATCCGGTACACCGTGCCGGGGGCGGTGATGCCCGTCGCGGCGGTGGTGATGTGGACCTTCGCCAGCCGGCTGGTGTGCGTCACCTTCGGGTCGAGCACGATGGTCGGCGTCTGGCTCAGATGCCGGATGGCCGGCTGCGGCATGGTGGCCCCTGGGTCGGCCCCGAGCACCAGCGTGGCGTCGTTGTCACCCCGCACCAGAAGGTCGATCGTCGAGAACTCACCGGGGTTGAACCGCGGGTACCCGCGGCTCAGGTTCACCCCGAACGGGAAGGCGGTGGTGTACCGCATGATCACGTCCGCCCCGGTCACGTTCCCGTGCCCCCGCATCGGCATGGCGACGAACTTGGTGAAGGCGTTCAGCTCCGCCGCCAGCGTCAGCGCCGCCGCCGAGTTCATGTGCTTGCCGCGGGTCATGGACAGGCCCATGCCGAAAAACAGCACCCCGAACCGGCACGCCTTCATGCGGTTCGCCAGGTCTGTCAGTTGGTCCAGTGACAGCCCGGTGTCGGCGACCGCCGCCGCGTCCACCCGCTGCCCTTTCACCACCGCCCGGAGGGCGGTCAGCACCTCGAAGTCCTTGCCCGGCCGCACCTGGAGGAACACGTCCGCCGCCTTCGCGCTCGGCGTCTCGCGGATGTCCACCAGAACCATCGTCCGCCCCTTGCGGCCGTTGGGGATGAACCGCCCCTTCTGCATGATGGTGTACTTGGTGAAGTGCCGCGGGTGGCACTCGGCCGGGTTCCCGCCCCAGTAGATGATGAGGTCGGCCCGGTTCTTCACCTCGCCTAGCGTACACGAGACTTTTCCGCCCAACTGGGCGGCGATCTCGGTCGGCCCGTGTCACAACGAGGTGTGGCTGTCGATCACCCCGCCGACGACCTCGGCCAGGTGGACGGCCTCCCGCTGGGCCTCGCAGGTGGTGTTGCTCAGCCCGTACACCACCGGCAGGTGGGCCGCGTGCAGGATGTCGGCGGCGGCTTCGACGGCCTCGTCCACCGTGGCTTCTTTACCGTCGATCAGGGCGTCCGGGTACAAGTGCTCGGCGGTGTGGTTCTTGAACCACGACTGGCCGAGGATGCACGCCCCCTTCGTTTCGGTGATGCGGGTGCCGTCGGCGTGCAGCTCGATGTCGTCGCACACGCAGCCGCAGAAGGTGCAGGTGGCGTTCTTCACGACGGTCAGGTTCATCGGATGGCCCCAGGCTTTGGTTTCGTGGTACCGGCGGCCCGCCGGTGTCGGCAAATCACCGGCGGGCCGCCGGTACCACGGAAGAAGGCAAGCCGTCCGGACCGGACGGCACCACGAAGCTTCACCCCAGCGCCAGCCCGCGACACGACCCGCGGACCCGCCGCGGCATGAACCGCCCCGGTTCGATCTGCTCCCACGCCGGCACGTCGGCGTCCGGCGGCGCGGTGGCGGTCGCTTCCTGGGCGTCAATCGGCTTGTCGTCGGACATCGCAACCCCTCAACTGGTGATCGCCTCCACCTCCACGTCCCACCCCTTCGACGTCGGCATTCCCGTGCCGTCGGTCTCGGTCGGCATCAGCAAACACGTCGGCGGGCCATAGGGCACGAATAGCATATCACGCGGAATGTTCCCGGCCTGCACCGCGAACACGGCCTCGCCGCTCTCGCTCCGCACCCGCACCGACTGCCCCGCCGCTAAGCCCATCTCTTTCAGGTCGTCGACGTGCATGGTGAGGGTGGTGGTCATCTTCAGGTAGGCGTCCTCATCCTTGCCGATGTTGATCTGCTGGCCCTGCTTGCTGGTGCGGCCGGGGATGAGCAGGAAATGCCGCGCCGCCATGAACACGCTCCGTCCGGGTGGGGAGTCATCCTATTTACGGCTGGCGGATGGATGGCGAAAGAAATAGACGATTCAAAGTAGCAGGCACACTCCGTGTGCCGTCTGCTGGCGGCACACGGAGTGTGCCTGCTACTTTCAGGAGCCGCCGTGCTGACCGTCAACTCCGTCGCCATCGACGACACGTTCGCCGAAGCCTTCCCGATGACCGCCTGCCGGGTGGTCGTGACGGCCGACACGCCCGGCTGGGCGGACACCGCTGCCCGTGAGGCCACCGGGTACGCCGCGTCGGTGATCGGGTGTGATGCGGAAGCCGGCGTCGAGCGAACACTTTCATCCGAGGAAACCCCGGACGGCCGGCCGGGGGTGTCGCTGCTGTTCTTCGCCTTCAGCCGCGACGCTTTGCAAAAAGCGGTGGTGAACCGCGTCGCGCAGTGCGTCCTGACGTGCCCGACGACGGCGTGTTTCAACGGGCTGGCCGGCGACCCGGAGCGGTCGGTCAAGGTCGGCGGGAACCTGCGGTACTTCGGCGACGGCTGGCAGATCAGCAAGCGGCTGGACGGCCGGCGGTACTGGCGAATCCCGACGATGGACGGCGAGTTCCTGTGCGAAGAATCGTTCGGCACGGTGAAGGGCGTGGCCGGCGGGAACCTGCTCATCCTGGGCGAGTCGCTGGCGGCGGCACTGGCGGCGGCGGAAGCGGCGGCAGCAGCGGTGCGGGGCGTGCCCGGCGTGATCGCCCCGTTCCCCGGCGGCATCGTGCGGGCCGGCAGCAAGGTGGGCAGCAAGTACCCGGCGCTGAAGGCGAGCACGAACGACGCTTACTGCCCGACCCTGCGGGGGCAGGTACGCTCGGCGCTGCCGGACGGGGTGAACGCGGTGTACGAGATCGTCATCGACGGGCTGACGCTGGCGGCGGTGGAGGACGCGATGCGGGCGGGGGTGCGGGCGGCGTGTCGGCCGGGGGTGGTGAAGATCACGGCGGGGAACTACGGCGGCAAACTCGGCCCGCACCACCTGCACCTGCACAAGCTGCTGGCAGAGTAACCGGCCCACGCCGTGGGCCGAAGCCTCCACGAAGTAGCCGGCCCACGCCGTGGGCCGAAGCTGCTACCGCTCACGCCGTGAGCGGGCTACTTCAAAGTGGCCGACATACTCCGTGGGCCGAAGCCTCCGCTCACGGCGTGAGCGGGTTACTACCCTGCTTTCAGCCACTCGGCCGCCTGGCGAGCGTGGTACGTCAGGATGATGCCGGCGCCGGCCCGCTTGATGCTCGTGAGGATCTCCAGCGTCACCCGCCGCTCGTCGATCCACCCGTTCCGGGCCGCCGCCTTCACCATGGCGAACTCGCCGCTCACGTTGTACGCCGCGATCGGGCAGTCGAAGGTGTCCTTCACCCGGCGGATCACGTCCAGGTACGACAGCGCCGGCTTCACCATGACGATGTCCGCCCCCTCGCCCACGTCCAGCGCCACCTCCCGCACCGCCTCGTCCGTGTTCGCCGGGTCCATCTGATAGGAGCTACGGTCGCCGAACTGCGGCGGGCTTTCGGCCGCGTCGCGGAACGGGCCGTAAAACCCGCTGGCGTACTTGGCCGCGTAGCTCATGATCGGCACGTTGATGTGCCCGGCAGCGTCCAGCGCCGTGCGGATCGTCCCGATCATGCCGTCCAGCATCCCGCTCGGGGCCACCATGTCCGCCCCGGCCTTCGCGTGGCTGACGCACTGCTCGGCCAGCAAGGGCAGGGTGGCGTCGTTGTCCAGGTCTTGCACGCCGTGGACCGAACACAGGATGCCGCAGTGCCCGTGCGTGGTGTACTCGCAGAAGCACTCGTCGGTGACGAGGTACACGTCTTGCCCGAACGCCTTCCGCACCGCCCGCAGGGATTGCTGTACGATGCCGTCGTCCCGCAGGGCCACCCGCCCGTCGGCGTCCTTCTCCGGCGGGATGCCGAACAGCATGAACGCCCGCACGCCCACCTCCGTCGCCCGGCCGATCTCGTCGATCAGGGTGTCCGGGGAAAGTTGGAAGTTGCCGGGCATCGACCCGATCTCGTTCCGCACGCCGGTGCCGGGGCGGACGAACAGCGGCAGGATGAAGTCGCTCGGCCGCAGCTCGGTCTCGCGGACCATCGCCCGGAGTAAGGGGGACGACCGCAGGCGGCGGGGGCGGACGGCGGGGAAGCGGCCGGTCGGCGGGGGTGGGGTCACGGGGGAATCCTGGTGTAGCACGTCGCAGTCAGTGTACTTGCCGTTCGGGTAGACAGGCTTCTCATCAGACGGCATACCTCCGGCTCAACCCGTGTTACGACCGGGAGGGCGGTGCATGTTCCGATTCCTGGCGGCGGTCGGTTTGCTCGGCAGCTTGTCGGCGGCGTTCGCGCAGACGGTCCGCCCGCCGGCGCCGGTCGTCCCGGCCGAGCCGCTGCCGCCACTTACCATGCCGGCCGAAGCATTGGTCCAGTCGATGCCGAACGGCACGGTGGTGTCGCAGCCGCTTCAACCGGGGGCGGTCGAACTCGTTCCGTCGAAGCCGGGCGTACTCGATCCGTCCAAACTGCCGCCGGACGAACCGTTGCGGGTGATCGAAACCGGACCGGACCGGACCAAGCCGTTCGGCCGGTCGTGGGACTCGGCCGAGGTGCTGCTGTGGTGGACGAAGCCGCAGACCCTGCCGCCGCTGGTGACGACCAGCCCGATCGGACTACCCACGCTCGGCGGGCCGAACACATCCGTCCTATTCGGCGGGCGGTCGCAAGACCCACCGGGGTCGGCCGGCGGGCGGTTCGTGCTCGGCTGGTCGCTCGGGGCCGGCGAGCGGGCCGGGTACGAGTTCGGCTACTCGTTCCTGGGCACGAACACCACGACGGCCCCGTTCCGCGGCGGCGGGAACTGGCGGGGGCCGACGTTCGGCATCCCGCTGGTCAACCCGTACACCGGAGCGGAGGATACGGTACTGGTGTCCACAACGCTCCAACAGGGATCGATTGTGGTGAACCAGAGCGTCCGCGTGCAGGGGTGGGAGCTGACCGGGCTGGTGAACCTGTACAACTCGCCAAAACTTAAAGTCCACGCGCTCACCGGCTACCGCTACTTCATGGCGAACGAGGGGGTGCGGATCGACACCCAGTCGGCGTTCGACCCCGAGGTGCTGATCGCGGCGAACGCGGTCCCGAACATGTTCCCGCAGCCGGTACGGTTCCGGACGGCGTCGGCCGACCAGTTCGACGCCCACAACCGCTTCCACGGCGGGCAGCTCGGGCTGCGGTCGGAGTGGGGGTGGAACGGGTTCTTCGTCCAGGCGGACACGAAGGTGTCGCTCGGGCGGACGGTGGAGGTGGTGCGGGTGAGCGGGCAGACGGTGTCGGTGGCGGACACGCTCGGCGGGCCGAGCGTCAGCTACTTCGCCGGCGGGGTGTTCGGCCAGGGGACGAACGGCGGGCGGTTCAGCCGGTCGGCGTTCGCCGTGCTGCCGGAGGCGAACGTGCGGGTCGGGTTCCTGCTCGGCGAGCGGTCGCGGGTGTTCGTCGGGTATCAGTTCCTGTACCTGAGTCACGCGGTGCGGGCGGGCGACCAGATCGACCGCACGGTGGACCTGACGCAGTTGCAGCCGCCGAACCCGGCGGCGACCATGCTCCCGTTCACCCGCCCGGCCATGCCGTTCGACCGCGGCGACTTCTGGGCTCAGGGGCTGAGTTTCGGGCTGGAGTGGCGGTACTGAAACAATCCGGTCCGGCACCGCCGGACCGGCGGGCCGCCACAGAGGGCGGCCCCTACAGGTTGGTTCGTAGGGG